>CANQII010000041.1 GCA_947623875.1 uncultured Oscillospiraceae bacterium | reverse complement strand
AATTACAAAACGCGGGGCCTTACATCCACACCCCGTAAAGGGGTGTGGTTTTACGGCCATCTTTATAAATCCCAATGTGGTAAATTCGGTACTGCTGCAGGAAGACTGATTCATGCTTTTACTGGAATTACCATGTTTGATATGGATGGAAACCGAATTGACAATCTGGAAGACTATAAAGGAGAGTATGTTAATATGTGTGAAGGGGTAAAAGATATGCTTAGAAACAAGGAAGATAAGGACTTTGCAGTCATCAGAGCGATCCGTGGAGGTATGACTGACAACGATATTCGTGACAACTATGGTGTCGACCAAGACGTGATTAATCGGGCGCGTGCAGCCTTGCAGGACTGAGAAATTCCTTCATTTGCTCTCGCCCCTGAGTGACGTCAGTTTCGAAATCCCAAAAGTTCGACTGTGTTGTGTTGATAGACATGGTCAAGAAAACCTATTTGAGGAGAGAACCTCATTATTGGTAATGTTTACGGATGAAAAGCAAATTGACAATCCGGAGGACTATATAGGAGAGCATGTTAATATGTGTGAAGGAGTAAAAGGTATGCTGGCGATGAAGTCAGCCGAGGTTAGCAAAGCGATATGGGCGGTGATTAAGGCTATCCGCAATGATTGGAGTGACAGCGATATCCGCGAAAAGTATGGTGTGGACCAGGATGTGATTGATCAGACGCGTGCAGCCATGCAGGGCGGATGAATTCCTTCATGCGCTCTCGCCCTTGAGTGACGTCAGTTCCGAAATCCCACAAGCACGACCGTGTAGAGTTGATAGACATGGTCAAGAGAACCTATTCAAGAAGAGAGCATTGCTTCGGCAGTGCTCTCTTTTTGTACAAAAGGTTGTGCGATTGTAATACATTTGTGCACACAGCGAAGACAGATGATGATTTGAACGAACTTTGAAAGAAAAGGTTGCTTCACACGTTTGAAAATGGTATAATGATGACATGATGGGCTTTAATAAGTAATATTTGATTCTTTATAACAAGATGGCAACAGTTGATGCCTAGGCGAAACACGATAGCAGACCAGCCAAACATGCTGTGGAAGGTACATTGGAAGCACGAAAGAGCGAGGAGATGAGTGGGGCGTAGTAGGGCCGGAGACTGATGGTAGAGAATTGTGAGTACAGAGTACACAAGCGCATTGTAATGATTACGGATGGAAGTCGAATTGACAATCTAGAAGACTACAAAGGAGAGTGTGTTAATATGTGTGAAGGGGTAAAAGAAATGCTGGCGATGAACTCAGCTGAGGTTACACAAAGGGTCACGCAAAGGGTCACACAAAGGGTCACGGATGAGGTCAGCAAGGCAACGGAAAATACTATTTATGCCATATTTACGGCGATCACTGATGGTATGCCTGACAGTGAGATCTGTGATAAATTTGGCGTTGACCAAGACCAGGTCGATAGGGCACATGCAGTGCTACAGTATTGTGTAGCACACAGCACTGATCGTCTTTCAGGTGCTCTTGCCCCTGGGTGACGTCAGTTTCGAAATGCCACAAGCTCGACAGTGTTGTGGTGATAGACATGGAATTGCTCGATTACCCAGAAGACGTTGTTGCTTGTTGGGCGAAGGAATATTATGTATCCATGTAGGAATAAAGCATAGCAAGGCCATCGCCGCTGCCAGAATGGTATGGGGGATGGCTTTGCTTGTTGCCTGCGATTGTATCGAGTCTCTGTGTGGGCAGAATCACTGCGAATGTTTGAAAGGCCGAAAGCCGGTGATGAGATGGGGGATACAGATACGGATTGCGCGGCAGAACCAATGGCGGATTCCCATGCTGCCATGCGGTCGCAACGAAAACTGGAGCGGATATATGCGCCAGTACTGCTTCGGCATACACAGACTGCTTGCGGTATGTTCTATATCGGCGCTTTACCACCATATAGTGGAAGGTTGTGAATTTTACGCGGTTTCTTGTCTGAATTTCACCGATACTTTCTGCAAGTCAGGTTGAAATGAAGTCTGCGATGTGCTAAAATCTGTATACTGGGTCAAAATGATCGTTTCCAGTATTGACCTTTTGCATGCTTTCCTGCGCTGTACGGATGGAAAACCGTGGACAGCAGGTGGTTGTGATACTTTTGGAAAGGGAGCCGCGCAGAATGCCAAAAGAAAAAATATTGATTACCGATGACTCCGAGATGAACCGCGCCATCTTGGCGGACATTTTGGAGGGAAAATATGAGATCCTGGAGGCCGAGGATGGTATCCAGGCGGTATCGATCCTGCAGAAGCAGTCCAGTACCATTTCCCTGATGCTGCTGGACATTGTGATGCCGCGCATGAACGGTTTCGAGGTCCTGGACGTGATGAACAAGAACGGCTGGATCGATGACGTGCCTGTGATCATGGTATCTGCTGAGACCGGATCGGATCAGGTGCAGAGCGCATACAGCCTGGGGGTTACGGACTTTATCTCCCGCCCCTTCGACGTCAACATCGTCCGCCGCCGCGTAAACAACACGCTGCTGCTGTATGCCAAACAGAAGCGCCTCACTGCCATGGTGGAGCAGCAGATCTACGAGAAGGAAATGCGCAGCAGCCTGATGATCGACATCCTGAGCCACATTGTGGAGTTCCGCAACGGTGAGAGCGGCCTGCACATCGTGCATGTGCGCAAGCTCACCGAGATCTTCTGCAGGAAGATCCGCTTGCTTACGGACAAGTACGACCTCACAGACGAGAAGATCGAAATCATCGCCACTGCTTCCGCTCTCCATGACATCGGCAAGATCGCAATAGACGACAAGATCCTGAACAAGCCCGGCCGCCTTACGGACGAGGAGTTCCGGATCATGAAGACCCACTCGGAGAAGGGCGCTCAGATGCTGAGCCAGATCCCTGTGAAGGACGACAGCCACCTGGTGGACACCGCCTATGAGATTGCCCGCTGGCATCACGAGCGCTGGGACGGCCGGGGCTATCCGGACGGCAAGAA
Source organism: uncultured Oscillospiraceae bacterium (assembly GCA_947623875.1). Taxonomy (GTDB): domain Bacteria; phylum Bacillota; class Clostridia; order Oscillospirales; family Oscillospiraceae; genus Enterenecus. The sequence continues at coordinate 14,802 of CANQII010000041.1, read as the reverse complement.
AGGGGACGACATCCCCATCTCCGCCCAGATCGTGGCGCTGTCTGATGTGTACGATGCCCTCACCAGTGTCCGCGTGTACAAGGGACCATACACCCACGATGAGGCCGTGGACATGATCCTGGACGGGCAGTGCGGGGCTTTCAATCCGCTGCTGATGCAGTGCCTCAGAGAGAACCGGAATACCTTGCAGGCAGAGTTGAACTACGAGACTGATGTCCGCCCTGAGCTGCGGGAGATGCGCAGCTACGAGGCCGCAGTGAAGAAGGCGAGCGCCGGCGGCATGTCCGAGCGCACGCTGCGGCTGCTGGACTACGAGCGGATGAAGTACGACTTCTACGAGGCCATGAGCGAGGAGGTCCACTTCGAGTACAAGTGCACGCCCTCCATGCTCACCTTCTCTCAGTATGGGGCAAAGAAGCTGGGCCTGGACGAGATCATCATGAACCCGGAGAAGAACCCGACCATCCAGGCGCTTTTGGGAGAGAACACCTGGGCCACTCTGGCAGAGCACCTGAAGCAGACCACGCCGGAACAGCCGGAGTACAGCGGCGAGTACCCCCTCTACCTCAAAAACGGCACCATGCGCCAGCACAAGCTGATCCTGCGGGCGGTTTGGTCCGACGACCTTGTGCCGAAGCTGGAGGGAGCCCTGGGCAAGGCCGTGGACGACCACGTTGCCTGGGAAGAGCGGGAAGAACTGGCCCAGAAGGCCCATCAGGACCCCCTCACAGGCCTTCTGAACCGCGCCGGTGCCCAGGAGAAGATCGAGCAGCGGCTGCAGAACAATCCGGAACACCACCTGGCCCTGGCCTATTTCGATCTGGACGACTTCAAAGATGCCAACAACACCTATGGCCACCTCTTCGGAGATAAGGTGCTGCAGGAGCTGGCCCGCCGCATGGAGCACAGCATCCGTGGCAGCGATATTGCGGCCCGCATCGGCGGAGATGAGTTCATCCTCTTCCTGGACTGCATGAATGCTCCTAACATCCAGCCCATTGTAGAACGTATCCACCGCTCCCTCTGCGGAGAGTATGAAGACTTCAACATCACGGTGAGTATGGGCGTGGCGGAGTCCAGAATTGTGGGGACAGACTACGAGACGCTGCTGGACGCCGCAGACCAGGCACTGTATGTCTCCAAACAGGCCGGCAAGGCCAAGTACACCATCTACGATGCGGAGATGAAGTCTGTCCTCCAGGGCGTCCACAATGCCATCACGCCATTGGACAGCTGATCGCATTCCCCAATCCATCGGAAAGGAGAGAACACTGTGCGCCTTCGCATCAACCCCCAGCTGAAGGAGAAGATCCAGGAGTCCATGGCTGCAGTGCTCCCTATCACCGCCATTGTGCTGGTGCTCAGCATCACCGTGGCCCCGCTGGAGCCCGGCGCCTTGGTGCTGTTCCTCTTCGGGGCGATCTTGCTGGTGGCCGGCATGGGTTTCTTCACCCTGGGCGTGGACATCTCCATGATCCCCATGGGAGACGCCATGGGCGGCACCATTAGCAAATCCAGAAGCCAGATCACACCGCTGCTGATCTGCTTTGTCCTGGGTGCCCTCACCACCATCGCGGAGCCGGACCTCCAGGTGCTGGCCCGGCAGGTGGCCTCCATAGACACCTGGACCCTGGTGCTCACTGTGGCCGCCGGCGTGGGCTTCTTTCTGGCGCTGGCTGCCCTCCGCATCCGCTGCGGGGTGCCGTTGCGGGCGCTGCTGCTGGTGCTCTATGCCATCACCTTTGGACTGGCCTTTCTGGCCCCGGGACACTTTATCCCCGTCTCTTTTGACGCCGGCGGGGTCACAACAGGGCCCATCACCGTGCCCTTCATCATGGCCCTGGGCGTGGGCATCGCGTCCTCCCGGACAGACAAGAACGCATCCTCCGATTCCTTCGGTCTCATCTCCCTCTGCTCCATCGGCCCCATCCTGATGGTGCTTCTGCTGGGCGTGATCTATCAGCCGGCGCCGGAGGCACAGAAGTTGGGAGAGTTGCCCCAGGTAGAGACCACCGCCACCGCCGCCAATGCCTTTCTCCACGGCATCCCGGATTATTTGAAAGAGGTGGCCGTGGCCCTGCTGCCCATCCTGGGCATGTTCCTGGTGTATCAGATCATCACCCGGAAGTTTCGGAGAGGGAAGCTTCTGAAAATGGGCACCGGCCTTGCCTACACCTATGTGGGACTCACCCTGTTTCTCACCGGTGCCAATGTGGGCTTCATGCCCGCCGGACAGCTTATCGGCGCCACCGTGGCCGGCGGCGCCCGCCCCTGGCTGCTGATCCCCATCGGCATGCTCATCGGCTATTACATTGTCAAGGCGGAGCCTGCAGTCCGGGTGCTCACCGTACAGGTGGAAGAGGTGTCCAACGGCTCCATCACCCAGAAATCCATGCAGCTGGCCCTGTCTGTGGGCGTCTGCGTGTCCGTGGGTCTCGCCATGCTGCGGGTGCTCACCGGTCTCAACATCTTCTGGCTGCTGATCCCCGGCTACGGGATCTCGCTGGCCCTGTCCTTTTTTGTGCCGCCCATCTTCACCGGCATCGCCTTCGACTCCGGCGGCGTGGCCAGCGGTCCCATGACGGCCGCCTTCCTGCTGCCCTTCGCCATGGGCGCCTGCTCCGCCGCCGGCGGAGACATGGCGGTGGACGCCTTCGGCATCGTCTCCATGGTTGCCATGACGCCTCTTGTAACCATCCAGGTGATGGGCATCGCCGCCCAGATCCTCCGGAGCGTGAAGCGCAGACAGCTGCGGTACCGCCTGGACAAGGTGGAGGACTGCATCGCCTATCTAGACACCAAGGAGGTGGCAGGCCATGTATGAGCCTATGCAGGTGATCTTCACCGTGGTGGAGCGGGGCAAAGGCGCGGACGTCATCCGCCTCTACACCCGCCGGAAGGTGTTCCTCCACTGCCGGTTTAACGGCCGGGGGACCGCCACATCGGAGATCATGGACATTCTGGGTCTCGGCTCCTCGGAGAAGGACGTGGTGATAAGTTTTGCCACGAAAGCTGCGGCAGAGGCCCTGCTCTATCAGCTGGACACCGAGCTCCGTGGGAAAGTTACCAGCGGCGGCGTGGCCTTTACCGTGCCCATCTCCGCCATCAGCAATCTGGTGCGGGCCACCATCGCATACCGCACGGGAACCGTGAAAGGAGAGAAGCGGATGAACACAGACAAGGAGAACAGTCTCATCATGATCACCTGCAACCGCGGTTCCGCCGGCGAGGTGATGGAGACCGCCAAGAAGGCCGGTGCCCGGGGCGGCACCGTGTTCCGGGCCAGGCTGGAAGGCCAGGAGGAGCTGGAGCAGTCCTACGACATCACCCTCACCCCGGAAAAAGAGGTGATCCTCATGGTGGTGCCCATGGAGATCCGCAACGCCGTGATGGACCAGGTGAACGCAGAGCACGGCCTGCGCACCGAGTCTGAAGCGGTGGTCTGCGCCCTGCCCATAGACCGGTTTGTGCGGCTCTGAGTGAGACCGCTGATTCATGCAACATACCGCAGGGCCAGCGCCTGGGGGATCCCCGGCGGCCCTGCGGCAGTTCTTTCATAGAGAGGAGAATCGCATGGACACGGAAGGCAATGTACCGAATGCCTGGGAGCTCAACGAGGAGGATCTGGCAAACCCAGAGATGGTGTATTGGACGTCAGAGCGGGAACAGCGGTGGTCAGCAGATTTGCTGGTGTGCCTCAACAAGCACGACCTCCGTCAGAGAAGAAGTCGATACTACTTCTGCATGCGGTTGAACAACATGTTCCAAAGAGAGGGAAATGCTGCGCTCTCTGCCGGCAGTTACATGGGGGCGCTGATCCTCACCTTCCATCTGGAAACGCTGCTTCAGGACCGATATGCGCTGTTTTCAGACGATTCGTACCAGTATGATCCCAGAGATGAGACACCTGCTGCGCTGCGGGATGGTCTCACACTGGAAGCGTTGGATCTCCTGTGCCTGGAGAAGGCTGAAGAGATTCTGCGCACGGCATCGGATGCCTCGAAAGACCTTCTGTGGAAGGGGGCGGCCTGGATGTGCATATTCACATATCCCTCGGACCGTTTTCGCGGTGTGCTATGGGGTGCCCCATGGACGGAGAAGCAGAGAGCACAACTCCTGGACGCCATGAAAACCCTGGACATTGGCTTCATTGGAGTAGAGGATGGAAAGTATGATCCGGAGCCGTACTGTCCGCCATATCCCATGGTGGAGCCCTCTGAACTGCTGTACCTGATACAGACGCACTGGGGGGAGCGCGTCCAGAACCGGTACCGCATGGAGCACCGGAAGTGGCTGGACTGGCGCTGCCGGAACAAGCCCACGTCAGAGTATCGGCAGGACTTGGAGGAGATGGCTGCGCGGACTTTGTGGACCACCGTGGAGGATATGAGAGAACTGCGGCGCCTGTCCACGGAAGAAGAGTGGGCGTCTGCCCTTGCCCGGATCCAGGAGAATCCGCACTGGAAAGAGCGCTGGGAAGCGGTGGAGCAGATCCAGCGGGAGATCCCGCCCAGCGCTCCCGAAAAACCGTAACGAAAGCATGCCGCAGAGTGCCCTGTATGGGCGCTCTGCGGCATGTCTTTTCGTTCTGTCTAGCGGGCTACGGTCCAGAGGATGTCTCGGGCCACCGGGGTGTAGAAGAGGCGGGCGGCCTCTTTGGGTTCTTTTGCATAGGCCAGAATCCACATCAGCTTGGCCAGGACGGACTCGGTGGTCATATCATAGGCCTCCAGCACCCCCAGGTCGTTTTTCAGCCGGTGGCCCACATGGTATACCCCCAGATCACTGCCCTCGTTCTCCACCTGGGTGGTGAGCACCGTGATGCGCCCCTTTGCCCGCCACTCGGCGATGGACTCGCAGAAGCCGCCGGCCTGGGGCACCCCGCCCACGCCGAAGCTCTCCAGGATCACGGCGTCGTTGCGGGCGTAGAGGAAGTCCAGCAGTTCCCGGTTTGCCCCGGGGGTGAGCTTCATCAGGGCCACCTTGGGGTTCAGCTGGTCGTAGAAGGTGGGGAAGAGGCCGCAGTCCTGGCGGATGTACCGGAGCAGTACCCCGTCCCGCAGAACCCCCAGCTCCGGGTGGTTGATGCTGGAGAAGGCGCTGAAGCTCTTGGAGTGGGTCTTTTTGGCCCGGGTGCCCAGGATCACCTTGTGGTCGAAGACGATGGAGACGCCGGGGAGATCGGAACAGGCGCAGAGGAAGGCATCGGTCAGGTTGGCCTTGGAGTCTGTGGACTCAAAGTCGATGGGCCGCTGGGCGCCGGTGAGGACGATGGGCTTGGGGGAGTTCTGAATCATGTAGCTGAGGGCGGCTGCGGTGTAGGCCATGGTGTCCGTGCCGTGGGTGAGCACAAAGCCGTCATACTCCCGGTAGTGCTCCCGGATACAGCGGACGATGAGCTGCCAGTGCTCCGGGCAGATGTCCGTGCTGTCCAGGGACAGGAGCTGGATGCTGTCCGCCTGGCAGAGGTCCCGCATCTCGGGCAGCCGGGCGATGAGCTGCTGGGCGGAGAGTGCCGGGGCCAATCCCTCGCCGGTGGGGGCGGAGGCGATGGTGCCGCCGGTGCCGATCAGGAGAATCTTTTTCATGATAGAGAGGCCTCCTGGATGGTGAAATGAAGCGCCTGGCAGGCATAGCGCATGGCAGACGCAGAAGGAGAGATCAGACAGGTTTCCCGCGATCAGCCCAATTCTATGCGGGAAAGTGGCGGACGTCAAGAGCAAACTGCACAAAAAGCGAAATTCGGCGAAAGAGAGACAGCGGCGGCAGACATGCGGTCCATTGGGACGCTTTGAGACTGCCGGAAGGGGAAAAAGAGACCCTGATCTGCCCGAGCGGGACAGATCAGGGTCTCGAATGGTATGGAGAATTCTAGGGGTCAGGCGGCGGCTTTCGCCTTTTTGCTGGCAAACCAGATCACGGCGGCCAGAAGCACCAGGGAGACCGGCGTGGCGATAAGGGCAGCGGTGCCGCCGGCGAAGTAGCCGAGGCAGCCCATCAGGAGGTATCCCACCGCGCATACCCCGGCGCAGGTGAAGGCGTAGGGGATCTGGGTGGTGACGTGGTTTAAGTGGGCACAGTGGGCGCCGGCAGAGGCCATAATGGTGGTGTCCGAGATGGGGGAGCAGTGGTCCCCGCAGACGGCGCCGGAGAGGCAGGCTGCGATGGCGATCACCAGCATGTCCGGGTTATCCCCGAAGACGCTGCAGACGATGGGAATCAGAATGGAGAAGGTGCCCCAGCTGGTGCCTGTGGAGAAGGCCAGAAACACGGAGACCGCGAAGATGAGAGCCGGCAGGAACACCTTCACCGCGCCGGCGGAGGCCTCCACCAGGTTGTGGATGAAGGGGGCGGCGCCCAGGAGACTGGTCATACCAGAGAGGTTCCAGGCCATGATGAGGATGATCATGGGGGCGCACATGGAGCGGAACCCGGCGGGGAAGCAGTCCATGAAGTCCTGGAAGGTGATGATCCCCCGATACTGGTAGAGGAAGAAGGTGAAGATCACGGTGATGAGGCTGCCGTACACCAGACCGGTGGCGGAGTCTGAGTCTGCAAAGGCCTGGATGAAGGAGGTGCCCTCAAAGAAGCCGCCGGTGTACACGATGCCGATGATGCAGGACACGATCAGCACCACCACAGGCAGCACCAGGTCCAGCACCTTGCCCTTGGAGGAGGGCACCTCGCTGTCTGCATCCTGGAAGGGGCGCTCCGGGGTGGTGAAGAGATCCCCGTTGCGGGCGTTGTCCTCATGGCGCTTCATGGGGCCGTAGTCCAGCTGAGTCACGATGAGCACCACCATCATCACGAGAGTGCCCAGGGCATAGAGGTTGAAGGGGATGGTTTTCAGGAACATCTCAAAGCCATTGATCCCGGAGTCCGGGGGCACGGAGTACGAGACCGCAGCGGCCCAACTGGAGATGGGGGCGATGATACAGATGGGGGCGGCGGTGGCATCGATGAGGTAGGCCAGCTTTGCCCGGGACACCTGGTGCCGGTCCGTAACAGGCCGGATCACGGAGCCCACGGTCATGCAGTTGAAGCCGTCGTCCACGAAGATGAGAACCCCCAGGAGCACCGTGGCCAGCTGCGCTCCCACCCGTGTGTGGATGTGCTGGGAGGCCCAGCGTCCAAAGGCGGCAGAGCCGCCGGCCTTGTTCATCAGGGCCACCAGGGAGCCCAGCAGCACCACGAACACCAGGATGCTGGCGTGCTGGAGATTTGCGATGTTTACCACCAGGCCGCCGTTCTCATCGTACACCATGGTCTGCAGCGCCAGCTCCAGGTTGCCGTTGGCGTAGAGAAGGGCACCGCTGAGAATGCCCACAAAGAGGGAGAAGTACACCTCTTTCGTGAGCAGCGCCAGGGTGATGGCGATCACCGGGGGCAGCAGCGCCCACGCGGTCTCGTGGACGGCGGGGGCATAGCCCTCCAAGGTCTCCGGCGCGGCGGGGCCGAAGAACAGCAGGGCGGCCAGGGCGATCAGCGCTGCGGTGAGCAGTATGTACCGGGCAGTAGCGGATATCTTCATAAGAGCACCTGATTTCCAGCAGATTTACATTTCGCCTTTTTCCTCTTGCTTGATCTCCCAGTGGATCAGGAAGGTGAGGGTGGCCCGCAGCACGATGATGCCGGCGACGATGGCGATCTCGTGCCACTCCCGGACCACCACCGTGCGGAGAATCTCGCTGCCCAGCTTAAACTCCAGGCCCATGGCGAGGCCCTTGGCCAGGTAGATCCGGGTGTCCGGTTTGCGGGTGACGTACTTGTAGAAGGAGACCAGGCAGGTGACGATGATGACGCCCACGCCGATGTATTCGAAGAGCAGGATCCCGAAGGATACGATGACTTCCAGTGCGCTGTGCAACAGTTCGATCATAAGGGCACCTTCTTTCCCGGCAAATGAGAACCAGACCGCTCCCAGTGCCTGGGAGGGTCTGGTATAGTTTACTGCAATAAAGCGTTGGATGCAAGGGGGTGGAATGGGAAAATTCTGCGGACCGTATGGACAAAACAGAGAAGCTTATGAATGGGATTGCTCCGCATCTGGACTGGTTTTGGAATCGTTGCCTGGATTCTCTGCCGCCGGGGAGGTGCCCTCCGGCGGGGCTGCTGGGGTGTCTCCCCCCGGGGCGTCCCCCTCGTACGGCTCCGGGGTGTTGCACTCCCGCACCATGGCGTTGGGCTTTGCGGTGGCCTCCGTCCAGGCGGGGAAGAAGCCCGCCCGCAGCGCGTTCTTTACAGACGGCAGATTGGCCCAGGCGGCGCAGTAGAAGGGGACGATGCCCCGGCGCAGGATTTCCCGGGCGAGACGATTCGTGAGAGCCGCTGCCACGCCTTGTTGCCGGTACGCCGGCAGCACATCCACGCCGATCTGCCACATGGTGCTGCAGTCCGCCGAGCAGCCGGCCAGGCCGATCATGGTGTTGCCGTCCCATGCCCCCACCGCCAGCACATCCAGGTGCCGGCGGGCGGCGCAGAGGGCGTTGCTCCACTGGGGGAGATACAGGTCCTGGAGATCCGCCTGTTGGAGCAGCTTCAGCTGATAGTGGGTGGGACACTCCGCTGCCAGCACCGCCTCCGGGTCTGGGAGAAAGTACTCCGCCATATAGAAGATGCTGGCGTCCACCCGGGCGAAGATCTGGTTCAGCTTGTAGATCATGGGGGTCTCGAAGCAGTGGCCGGGGTAGTCCACATGGCGGATGCAGTCCAGCACGTCCTCCAGCAGGTCCTCCTGGCCGGTTACCACCACATTGGAGCCGTAGGAGACCAGATTGCAGATGTGCGGCAGCTCCAGGTACGCCCGGGCGCCCTCAGAGGGTTTCGAGACGCACGCCAGGTGGCCGGTGGCGCCAAACCAGGCGGGCGGGCAATTGCAGTCTATGGCAGATTGGTGGATCGCGGTCTCCCAGACTGCCAGGCGTGTCAATGGGGTGGACATGCTGCGGACAACTCCTTTCTGGCTCCATTGCGTTGATCAGAGCACCTGTATCCCGTCTGCCCCCTCCAGGGCCTGTTCCAGGGCGGCCCGGATCTGCGCCACATAGGCGCCGATCTCCTCCTTGGAAGACAGCCGGGCGCTGGAGCAGAGGTCGTAGCGGCGGACGGTGCGCACTTTGCCGCCGGTGGGCACCGGCGGCAGGTTGTGCCCCAGGGCCTCCAGCTGCCGGCAGACCAGGTTCTTCTTGTCTGCGATCCGGGCGATGAGCTCGTCCAGGCGGGTGAGGGTATCCGCCGTGCGCACATCGGTGCCCATGCGGCGGAAGAAGACCTCGGCGTTGCGGGAGACGGCCTCGGTGTCCCGTCCCTCCTCCGCCAGCTGCCGGATGTCCTCTAGAGAGTGACGGATCAGCTCTTTCGCCTCCTGGCGGCGGAGCTGGCACTGGGCATCGTACTTGGCCTGGAGCAGGGCGAGCAGGTCCGGCAGTTCGGAGAGCCTGCTGTATGGTTCCGGCAGGGCGAGAATATCGGATGCGGTGCGAAGGGCATTGAGGGCCTCCGGATCTGTGGCGAAAAAGGACTTCTCCTGCTGCATCTGCTGGGTGCGGGAGAGGGCGCTGTCAAAGAGGGAGCGCTGGTGGGCAAAAAAATCAGAAACCGCCGCCGTGGCCTGGGCGTCCCGGAGAAGATCCCCCTGCTGCTCTGCCACCTCTCGGAGGAAGGACTCCTGTTCCGCCCGGCGCCGGAGAAGATCAGATACCCGGTCCCGGGCCGCCTGTACTGCAGGCTTCCCGGGGTATGGGGCACCGGTGGGATACTGGTATAGCAGCCGCTGCAGGTCCTCCTCCCGCTGCCGCAAGGTGCTCCGGAGCAGGGAGACCAGGTCGTCCGCGTCCTCCGGGATGTCCCGGGTGTCCAGCCAGCGGCGGAGAAACGAGCCGCACTCCGCCAGCAGTTCCGGGTCCAACTCCTGCCTTGGTGCAAAAGAGAGGATCTCAGTCCCCTTGCCGCAGAGCATGGCGGGGAGATTGGGCTCCGAGAGGGAGACCTCCCCTCCGTTGGAGAGAACGGTGATTTTCTGGTCTGTGAGCAGCCGGGCCAGCAGCGCCCCGATGTCCATGGGCTGCCAGCCGTACGGGATATGGCAGAACTTGCCGTGGAGCTCCTGCAGGGAGGGGTGTACCCCCGCGGCAAACTGCCCTTCCAGCCAATTCTGCAGTTCCGCTTTGGCCTCCGGGTTGTCCTCCTCGCCGCCCATGGCAAAGAGGGAGAGAGGCTCCGTGCCCTGGAGGATGTCCTCAATGGCCTCCTCACTCCTGGCGGGGGTGAGGATCATGGGCAGCTTGGAGTAGGCCGTCTCCAGCAAGGCTGCGAACAGAGCCTGGAGCTTCGCTTTGCCGGATGTGCCAGGCAGGTCCCGGACCGCCCCGCAGATCACCGCCTTGCCGGCGCAGACCGCCTGGTCCAGAAGGCGGACGGCGTCCTGTTCCATGGGGATCATCTGCACGCCCAGCCGGACGCCGTCTGCCCCGGAGGAATCCAGGGGAGCACGGCGGAGCAGGGTGAAGCGGGTGTACCGGATATAGTCCTCCAGTGCCGCCGTGTACCCGTCTCCCAGGACCAGAATGGCGCTGCTCTCCTGCTGGGTGGCGGCGCAGAGCCAGAGGTCGTCCGCGTTGTACTGGTCTCCGTACGGGGTGACGAAGTGCACCGTGAGCTCTGCATTGTCCGGGCCGAAGGAGAACGCATCCACGGTGCAGCGGTAGGAAAAGCTCCGGCCCCGATCCTGTACCCGGAAGGAGGGGAGGATGTGCTGAAAGAGCAGGCGATACACCGCCTCGGCGGCCTCCCGGGGCGGAATCACATAGTTGTTCGCCTCCTGGAGCGCCTCTTCCAGGGTGGAGGCCTGGGAAGGGGCTTCCAGCGTGGGTTCCGGGGGCACCAGGACTTTGGGCTTCCGGCCGCGGCGCCCTTTGCCCGGGGCCGGGGTATCAATGGACATGCTGTGGGACAACTCCTTTCCGGCAGGGGTGGGGGATGCGCTATTTTATCACTGCTGGGCTGGGGCGAAGGCGATGGCCTCCGTGCGCTTCCGGCAGAGCAGATCGGGGAGATTGGGATCGCGATTGGAAACCTCGCTGCCGTCTGCCAGGACGGTGATCTTCTGGTCTGCGGCGAGATGGGCCAGCACTCCGCTCACGTCCAGCGGCAGCCAGCCGTAGGGCATCGTTGTATAGCGGTGAAAGACGTCGTCCAGAGAAGGGCGGCTCCCGGCGGCAAACCGCTCCTCCAGCCACTGGAGCAGATCTGCCTGGGCTGCCGGGTTGTCCTCCTCTGGGCTCTTGACGTCGAAAAGGGTGAAGGACTCCATGCCCAGGAGGATGTTCCAGACATCCGCCTCGTCTTTTAGGGGCTTCTGGATCAGAGACTGCTTCTGGTATGCCGCCTCAGCGAGACTGAGAAAGAGCGCCTCCAGCTTCTCCCGGGCGGTGGTGCCGGCAAGCGCCCGGACCTCCCCGCAGATCACCGCTTTTCCAGAGAGCACCGCCTCTTCGGTGAGATCGAGCGTCTTGTGGTATAGACCTGAATATTGCTGGTGGAACACCGGACGGTCTGTCTCAGACAGCGGGAGGCGCAGGAAGTGATCCATATAGAACTTGTAGAATTGGAGGTGCTCCACCAGCGGTTCTAAAAAGTGGGTGTTCCCCAGGACCAGAATGGCGCTGTGGGCCTCCCGGGTGGCATTGCAGAGCACCTGGTTCTTTGCGCGGTATTGCGCTGCCTCCGGGGTGAGAAAGTGCACCTGGAGTTCTGCCTTGCTGGGGCCAAAGCCCATCCCGTCTATGATACAGCGGCATGAGAAGGACCGGCCCCGGTAGCGGAGATCGTGGACCGGACAGATGGTTTCGCAGAGCGCACGGCGGAGTTCTGCTGCCCTTTCCCGGGGGGATACCGGGCACTGATGGACTTCCTCCAGCACCTCTTTCAGGGGGCGCTCCTCGTGGGAGAGGAAAAAGTCCAAGGGCCCCTGATGCGCCGGCGGCTCCCGATGCGCTGGCGGCTCCTGGCGCGGTTGCTTCTCTGCTTTGGGCTCCTTGGGGCTGCTGCGCCGCATGTCTTTGTGCTTCCGCTTCGAGCGGTCTATTTTCTTCTTCTTTTTGGACATGCTGCGGGACAACTCCTTTTGCGCTTTTGCGGTCCCGGACCGCCGGGTTATGGTTTGCTTGGGGCGAAGGTGATGGCCTCCGAGGGCTTGCGGCACAGCATGGCGGGGAGTTTGGGCTCGGTTTGAGAGACTGCAATACCAGCGTCCCAGACGCTGATCTCCTGGTCTGCCAGGAGCTGAATCAGCAGTGCGCCGATGTCCAGCGGCAGCCAGCCATAGGGAATCCTGGTGTAGCGGCGGTACACATTGCCCAGAGAGGGACGGGATCCTGCGGCAAATTGCTCCTCCAGCCACTGGCGCAGGTCTGCCAGGGCATCCGGGTTGCCGACGTCGGTGTCTCCCTCGAAGAGATTGTATGCCTCCAGACCCTGCAGGCTGTTCCAGACGGCGGCCTCATCCTTTGCCGGCCTCTGGATCAGGGCCATCTTTGGGTATGCCGCCTCTACCAGTCCGAGAAAGAACGCCTCCAGCCTTTCCCGGGCGGTGGTGCCGGGCAGTGCCCGGATTTCCCCGCAGATCACCGCCTTTCCGGTGAGCACGGCGTGTTCCATCCGCTGGACCAGCATTTGATGGTTTTCCGCCTCATGCCGGCGGAGGGCCTCCATCTCCGATTCTGGCAGCGGGGGATGGAAGCGGTAGATGTGGCTGCACTTTCGGAACTGGAGATGCTCCACCAGCGGGTCTTTGAAGGAGATGTCCCCCAGAAGCAGCATGGCGCTGTGTTCCTGCCGGGAGGTTTCGCAGAGCCAGCTGTCTTCTGCTGCATACTGCTGTGCTTCCGGTGTGAGAAAGTGCACCAGGAGTTCGGATTTCCCCCGGTTCACCATGTCCTCATCCACGTTGCAGCGGAACGAGAAACGCCTGTCCAGATAGCGGAGCGCTCGGAAGGAGCAGATCTCATCGCAGAGCAGGTTGCGGACCTCCAGTGCCATCTCCTCGGGGGAAACGTAGTAGCTGCGGAGCTCCTCCAGCACACTTTCCAGCGAGACTTCCTCCTGGGAGAAGAGAATCTCGTAGGGGCTGGTGGAGGCCAGGGGGTCCTGCTGCTCGTTCCCCTTCTCGTGGGAATCCCCGTGGATCATGCCTGGACATCTCCAGAGAGGGTGCCCTCTTCCCGGAGCCGCTGCACGTCCGGACCCAGGTCCCCCTTCATCCAGTGCTTGCGGCAGAGGCCGATATACTGGTCGTTGGCGCCGATCACCACCTGGGCGCCCTCTTTCAGCACCACGCCGTTGGCGTCAAAGCGGGCGTTGAAGGCCGCCTTCTTGCCGCACCAGCAGATGGTCTTTACCTCTTCCAGCTTGTCTGCCATCACCAGCAGCTGATAGCTTCCCGGGAAGAGCTCGCCCCGGAAGTCTGCCCGCAGGCCGTAGCAGATGACGGGGATGTCGCAGTCGTCCACCAGGTGCACCAGGTACATGACCTCTTCCTTGGAGAGAAACTGGGCCTCGTCCACGATGATGCAGTCGTAGGCGCGGAGTTCCTCGTCCGTCTTCTGCTGCATCTCGTGGAAGTAGATGCAGGGGTACTCCAGGCCGATGCGGGAGTGGACCATGTGGTCTCCGTCCCGGGTGTCCAGCTGCGGCTTTACCAGCAGCGCATTCTGGCCCCGTTCTTCGTAGTTGAACCGCGCCATCAGGGCATTGGCGGTTTTGCTGGAGCCCATCGCTCCGTACTTGAAAAAGAGCTGTGCCATAGTGTACCTCCGTAATGTGTTCTGCCCCTGGTTGAGGGCGTTGTATCAGTGCCATTATAGCGGTTTTTCCCCGTTGGGCAACAGGAAAAACGGGTATGCGGCATTTTACCAGGTTTGCGGGGGAGCGTGCGGGGACAGGGTGTTTGCAGCGGTGCTGAAATCCCCCTGAGGCGCGGGAAACGGACAATCATTGGCGCGAAAACGGTCAAAAAATGTCTGCATGGAAAGCGTGAAAAAAGCCCCGGCCCAGTTGGAACCGGGGCAATGAGATGGGATAAAGCTAGTCCGGGAAGGTGAGGGTTTTGGCCATACCGTCCTTCCCACAGACGGCGGCGGGGAAGACAGACGCGGCATAGGGGAGATACTCCTCGGGGTCCTGCATCATCTGGGAGTAGTGGACCAGCCAGAGTTCCTTTACCACAGCGGCTGCGGCGATGGACGCGGCCTGGGCAAAGGTCATGTGGCCCCGCTCCAGGGCGGTGGCGGTCTGCTCCGGGTCTCCGTAGGTGCCCTCGCAGATCAGAAGATCGGCCCCGGCGGAGGCCTGAATCAGGCTGTGGCAGGGAGAGGTGTCCCCGGAGAAGACAAACTTGATGCCCTTTCTGGGGGGCCCCAGCACATCCTCCGGCTGATATGTCCTACCGTCAATCGTGACGGTCTCGCCCTTTTGGAGCTTGCTCCAGAACTGTACCGGGATGCCCAGTGCTTTGGCCTTGTCCGGCTGAAACTTGCCCGCCCGGTCCAGGGTGAAGCAGTATCCCTGGCTGGGGACCCGGTGGTTGGTGGCAAAGGCGGTGAGGGACGCCCCCGATGGCCAGTTGCTGTGCAGCTCTCGCAGCGGCAGTCCGCCCTCCGGCATGGGAATCACCCGGATCTCATAGGTGGTCCTGCCGGTGAGCCGAAGCAGTGGCTGCAGTTCCTGATGCAAGCCTGCGGGCCCGGTGATGGTGATGGGCTCGGTGCGGCCCAGCACGCTCATGCTCTGCAGCAGCCCCGGCAG
>CANQII010000040.1 GCA_947623875.1 uncultured Oscillospiraceae bacterium | reverse complement strand
AGGTGCAGGTTGGGGTTGGTGGAGCGGCCCAGCTCAGCGGCCATCTTGATGAGCTTGCCCACGCCGTTCTGGTCCAGCTTGGCGAACGGGTCGTTCTCGTAGATCTTCTTGTCGTAGTAGGCGCCCAGGAACTTGCCGGCGTCATCGCGGGAGAAGCCGAAGGTCATCTGGGTCAGGTCGTTGGTGCCGAAGGAGAAGAAGTCTGCCTGCTTGGCGATCTCATCGGCGGTGAGGGCAGCGCGAGGAATCTCGATCATGGTGCCCACCTGATAGCGCATGGAGGAGCCGGCGGCCTGGATCAGGCGGTCTGCGGTGGAGGTGACGATGTCCTTCACGTACTTGTGCTCCTTGACCTCGCCCACCAGCGGGATCATGATCTCGGGGGTCACGGTCCAGTTGGGGTGACGGGCCTGGACGTTCAGAGCGGCCTTGATGACGGCTCTGGTCTGCATGGCGGCGATCTCAGGATAGGTAACAGCCAGACGGCAGCCCCGGTGACCCATCATCGGGTTGAACTCGTGGAGGCCGGCGATAATGGCCTTGATGTCGGCAACGCTCTTGCCCATATCCTTGGCCATCATCTCGATGTCTTCCTCTTCGGTGGGGACGAACTCGTGGAGCGGGGGATCCAGGAAGCGGACGGTCATGGAACGGCCTTCCAGAGCCTCGTACATCTTCTCGAAGTCGCTCTGCTGCATGGGCTCCAGCTTGGCCAGGGCCTTCTCACGCTGCTCAACGGTGTCGGAGCAGATCATCTCGCGGATGGCGGGGATGCGGTCGTCGTTGAAGAACATGTGCTCGGTGCGGCAGAGGCCGATGCCCTCCGCGCCGAACTTCACGGCCTGGGCGGTGTCGTGGGGGTTGTCTGCGTTGGTGCGGACATGGAGCCGGCGATACTTGTCTGCCCAGCCCATGACCCGGGCGAACTCGCCGCCGATGGAGGCGTCTACGGTGGGAACACGGCCGTCATAGATCTTGCCGGTGGAGCCGTCCAGGCTGATCACATCGCCCTCGTGGAAGGTCTTGCCGGCCAGCTCGAACATCTTGTTCTCTTCGTCCATCTTGATCTCGCCGCAGCCGGAGACGCAGCACTTGCCCATGCCGCGGGCCACAACGGCGGCGTGAGAGGTTCTGCCGCCGCGGACGGTGAGGATGCCCTGGGCGGCCTTCATGCCCTCGATATCCTCCGGAGAGGTCTCCAGACGGACCAGGACCACCTTCTCGCCGCGAGATGCCCATTCCTTGGCGTCCTCAGCGGAGAAGACGATGCGGCCGCAGCCGGCGCCCGGAGAGGCACCCAGAGCGGTGGCGAGAACGGGAGCTTCCTTCAGAGCCTTCTGGTCGAACTGGGGATGGAGCAGAGCGTCCAGAGAGCGGGGCTCGATCATGGACACAGCGGTCTTCTCATCGATCATGCCTTCGTCCACCAGGTCGCAGGCGATCTTCAGAGCGGCAGCGGGAGTGCGCTTGCCGTTACGGGTCTGCAGCATATAGAGTTTGCCGTGCTCCACGGTGAACTCCATGTCCTGCATGTCGTGATAGTGGCCCTCGAGAACCTTGCAGACATACTCGAACTGCTCGAATGCCTCGGGGAACTTCTCGGCCATCTGGGTGATGGGCATCGGGGTGCGCACGCCTGCCACCACGTCTTCGCCCTGGGCGTTGGTCAGGAACTCGCCGTACAGGCCTTTGTTGCCGGTGGCGGGGTCGCGGGTGAATGCCACGCCGGTGCCGCAGTCATCGCCCATATTGCCGAAGGCCATGGACTGCACGTTGACGGCGGTGCCCCAGGAGTAGGGGATGTCGTTGTCCCGGCGGTACACGTTGGCGCGGGGGTTGTCCCAAGAGCGGAACACGGCCTTGATGGCGCCCATGAGCTGCTCTCTGGGGTTGGAGGGGAAGTCCTTGCCGATCTTGGCGCGGTACTCGGCCTTGAACTGGCCAGCCAGCTCCTTCAGGTCCTCAGCGGTGAGCTCCACGTCCTGGGTGACGCCCCGCTCTTCCTTCATCTTGTCGATGAGCTGCTCGAAGTACTTCTTGCCCACTTCCATGACCACATCGGAGTACATCTGGATGAAGCGGCGATAGCAGTCCCAAGCCCAGCGGGGATTGCCGGACTTCTGGGCCAGAACCTCAACCACGTCCTCGTTGAGGCCCAGGTTCAGGATGGTGTCCATCATGCCGGGCATGGAGGCCCGGGCGCCGGAACGGACGGAGACCAGCAGGGGATTCTCCAGATCGCCAAACTTCTTGCCGGTGAGGTGCTCCATACGGGTGAGCTTGTCCAGAATCTCCTCCTGGATCTCAGGGGCGATGTTACGGCCATCCTCATAGTAGCGGGTGCAGGCCTCTGTGGTGATGGTAAAGCCCTGGGGGACCGGAAGACCGATGTTGGTCATCTCGGCCAGGTTTGCGCCCTTTCCGCCGAGGAGCTCACGCATGTTGGCGTTGCCCTCAGAGAAAAGGTAGACATACTTGTGAGACATTTTAATCTACCTCCAAATACTGACTTGTGATAGGGAAAAACTGCTCGGACACAGCACCGCTATTTTATCAGATACGGACGGAATGTCAAGGTGAATTGTGTTTTCTTGAGCAGAATTTGTGGACCTTTCCCAGCATTCCTGGAAGTAAGGAAAATCCTGGGGGTTTACCGCTGGGATTCTGATATGGAAAAACTGGCATACCAGCAGAAAAATGCCGGTTTGAGGGCCAAAACCTGGGTTCTTTTGACGCTTGCAAGCCTCCGGGAATCGTGCTAATGTTGGAGCGCTGGGCCTCTGCAATGGGGTGGAGACCAATGCAAGCAGAAATCAAAGGGGAGATCGCATTGGCAATCCACGAGGAGTGCGGCGTATTCGGCATTTACGACCGCCAGGGCGGCTGTGCCCAAAGCACCTATTATGGGCTCTACGCCCTGCAGCACAGAGGACAGGAGGCCTGCGGCATCGCATCGGTGAACGGACTGGACATGCGCTGCCGCAAAGACGTGGGTCTGGTGGGAGAGGTGTTCTCCCGGCAGGACCTGGAGGAACTGAACGGCACCATGGCGGTGGGACACGTCCGGTACAGTACCACCGGCGGCTCTCTCCGGGAAAATGCCCAGCCTCTCACGCTGAACTACGTCAAGGGCTCCTTCGCCGTGGCCCACAACGGCAATCTGGTGAATGTGGATCTCTTGCGGCGGCACTACGAGTATCGGGGCGCCATCTTCCACACCACCACAGACTCCGAGATCATCGCCTACATCATCGCCCAGGAGCGGCTGCTGGCCCCGTCCATCGAGCGGGCTGTGGCCAACGCGGTGCGGCAGCTCAGGGGTGCGTACTCCCTGGTTGTGATGTCCACCCGGAAGCTGATTGCAGCAAGAGATCCCTGGGGATTCCGGCCTCTCTGCATCGGAAAGCGGGGAGACGCCTGGATCTTTGCCAGTGAGACCTGTGCCCTGGACAGCGTAGGGGCCACCTTTGTGCGGGATGTGGAGCCCGGCGAGGTGGTGTACGTGGACCTCAACGGCGAGCTGAAGTCCATCAAAGAGGCAGTGGGGAAGGAGAACACCGGCCTCTGCGTCTTTGAGTTTCTCTACTTTGCACGGCCGGACAGCGTGATAGACGGCCAGGCGGTTCACGCGGCCCGGATCCTGGCAGGGCGGTATCTCGCGAAAGAGCACCCCATCGATGCGGATGTGGTGATCGGCGTGCCGGACTCCGGCCTCCATGCCGCGAAAGGTTACGCACTGGAATCCGGCATTCCGTACAACGACGGCCTTGTGAAAAACCGCTATATCGGCCGGACCTTCATCCAGCCTGGACAGGAGAACCGGGAGAACGCCGTGCGGCTGAAGCTGAATGCCCTCCGGTCCACCGTGGCAGGGAAGCGGGTGATTGTCATAGACGACTCCATCGTCCGGGGCACCACCTCCAGCCAACTGGTGAAGCTCATTCGGGACGCCGGGGCCACGGAAGTGCACATGCTGTCCTCCGCCCCCATGTTTGTGGCGCCCTGCTATTTCGGCACCGATATCCCATCCAAAGCGGAACTTTTCGCCTGCAATCACAGCCTGGAGGAGATGCGGGATCTCATCGGGGCAGACAGTCTGGGCTTCCTCTCTGTGGAGAGCCTTCGCAAGATCGCACCGGATTGCGCCTGCGGTTTTTGTGACGGCTGCTTCACCGAGCAGTACCCCATCCCGGTGGAGGATGGAGCGGAGGATCCGCTGTAAATCTGCGCAGGAATCTGTAGCAATTTCACAAATTCCCGGTTTGGACCATGGTGAAACCTGTATTTTGCTCTGAAATTCGACATCCGTGCAAAAAATCGTTGACAAACCGGGGCTTCGTGCATATACTAGCGGCGAACGGGAGAACAAGGGCGTTCTGATCCGAATGGGTCGGGACGTCCCTTTTTGTTACCTGTGACGAAAAAACCATTGTCCATAGGCCGGCGTAGCCGGCACAAGAAAGGGGATATCAACTATGGGTTACTCCAAGGAAGACATCATTCGCATCGTGAAGGAAGAGGATGTCAAGTTCATCCGCATGCAGTTCACCGACATCTTCGGTCAGCTGAAGAACGTGGCCATCACCGCCTCCCAGATCGAAAAGGCTGTCAACAACGAGATCATGCTGGACGGCTCCTCCATCGAGGGCTTCGTCCGTATCAATGAGTCGGATCAGTACCTGTATCCGGACCTGGACAGCTTCGTGATCTTCCCCTGGCGTCCGCAGCACGGCAAGGTCGCCCGTCTCATCTGCGATGTCTACAATCCGGACGGCACGCCCTTTGTCGGCGACCCCCGCGGCGTTCTCAAGCGGGTGCTGCAGAAGGCCAAGGACATGGGCTATGAGTCCTTCAACGTAGGTCCCGAGCTGGAGTTCTTCCTCTTCCAGACCGATGAGGAGGGCAAGCCCACCACCAAGACCAACGATGAGGCCGGCTACTTCGACCTCGGCCCTCTGGATCACGGCGAGTCCACCCGGCGGGAGATCTGCTTGGATCTGGAGTCCATGGGCTTCGAGATCGAGGCCTCCCACCACGAGGTGGCCCAGGGCCAGCACGAGATCGACTTCAAGTATGCCCCCGCTCTGGAGTGCGCAGACAAGATCATGACCTTCAAGCTGGCCGTCAAGGTCATCGCCCAGAAGAACGGCCTCCACGCCACCTTCATGCCGAAGCCCATCTTCGGGATCAACGGTTCCGGCATGCACACCAACATGTCCCTCTTCCGGGATGGCAAGAACGTGTTCTTTGATCCCAACGGGGAGAAGCAGCTGTCCAAGGAGTGCATGAGCTTCATCGCCGGCATCCTCTACCACATGAAGGGCATGACCGCCATCACCAATCCTCTGGTGAACAGCTACAAGCGCCTGGTGCCCGGCTATGAGGCTCCCTGCTACATGGCATGGTCCGCCTCCAACCGCTCCGCGCTGATCCGGATCCCCGCTGCCCGGGGTCAGTCCACCCGTGTGGAGCTCCGCTGCCCGGATCCCTCCTGCAACCCGTACCTGTCCCTGGCTGTGTGCCTGGCCGCCGGTCTCGATGGCATCGAGAAGGGCATGACCCCGCCGGTGGAGATCACGGACAACATCTTTGCCATGACCCCGGCTACCCGCCGCCGCCGCGGTATCGATGCTCTCCCCGGATCCCTGGAGGAGGCCATCGGCTGCATGAAGCGGGATAAGCTGATCATGGATACCCTCGGTGAGCACGTCACCGGACAATATATCGCCGGCAAAGAGGCCGAGTGGGATGAGTACCGCACCCGCGTCTCCAGCTGGGAGCGCGACAAGTATATCGTCGTCTACTGAGCCGCAGGTGCTCTCCCACATATCCTAGCAACGGGGTGAGTTATTATGCGGAAAGTGATACTGGCCTTTGAGAGTGCGTCTGTCTCTGCCAGATTAAAAGAAGTTCTGGAGAGTGACGGTGCCTTTCACTGCCTGGTCTGCCATTCGGCAGCCGAGGTAAAGCGAACGGTGCTGAAACTGCGAATCAGCAGCATTGTCTGCGGGTTCAAACTGGTGGATCAGTCTTGTGAGGGCCTGTATCACGATCTGCCGGACTACTGTGCCATGTTGATGGTGTCCAAACAGTCCAACCTGGACATGTGCGAGACGCCGGGGATCTTCCAGCTCCCCACACCGGTACACAAAGGGGAATTCATCGCCTCGGTGCGGATGCTCACCCAGTTCCAGGAGCAAAACGGGAAGGGGAAGCGTCCCGCCCGCCGGAGCGAGGAGGAGCAGCATCTCATCGATGCCGCCAAAGCCCTGCTCATGGAGCAAAGTCACATGACCGAAGAGGAGGCCCATCGGTTCCTCCAGAAGCGGAGCATGGACAATGGGGCCAAACTGGTGGACACCGCACGGGACATCCTGTCCGGAAACTGAATACCAGCGCATGGGGCGCCGTCTGTCTGCGGATGCAGATAGACGGCGCCTGTTCTTGTCTGCAGATAGAGAATCTGGAAGCGGTTTTGTGGCAAAAAAGTGTCTCGAAGCGGGAAAAAGGGTGGAAAAATGTGCAGCAATGTGGTATCCTCTGGAAAGTGCAAGACGGACAGCGGGTTCTGGGTGCTGTCTTGAACCAGAGAGGGGGAATATCACTTGAACTACCGAATCCTGTGCCTCATCCTGATGGCAGTCTCCTTTGGGTACAGCCTGGTGCTCTGGATCGCCAAGCGCCGCAGTGCAGGCAACCCCATCCCCGCCAATGTGCAGGACGTGTATGATGAGGCCACCTACCAGAAGTGGCGCTCCTATCAGCGGGAGAACCAGAACCTCAGCGGCATCAGCACCTTGGTCTCCACCGTGATCTACATGGTGCTGATATGCTCCGGGATTCTGCCCCATCTCGGTACCTCAGAGAACCCCTGGATTGCCATGCTGCAGGTGCTGATTCCGGTATTCACGCTGGATGCAGTAGTTGGCGCCATCTTCGCCTACTACAGCACCTTTACCATTGAGGAGAAGTACGGCTTCAACCGCAGCACGAAAGCCACCTTCGCAGTGGATCAGATCAAGGAGTGGCTTGTCACCATCGCGGTGATGTCCGCCTTGATGAGTCTCTTCATCCTGATCTATGAGAACCTGGGAGACTGGATCCTGGTTCTCTTCACCGCCATCCTGATCTGTGTGCTCTTTCTGGTGCTGCTCCTCTATCCCTGGCTCTCCAAGCTCTTCAACAAGTTC
Organism: uncultured Oscillospiraceae bacterium; assembly: GCA_947623875.1. Taxonomy (GTDB): domain Bacteria; phylum Bacillota; class Clostridia; order Oscillospirales; family Oscillospiraceae; genus Enterenecus. Next base: position 10,917 of record CANQII010000040.1, on the reverse strand, counting down.
ACACCCCTGGAGGATGGGGAGCTGCGGCAGAGGTTGATGGCTTTATTGGAGCGAAACGGCTACACCGTGCGGGAGATCCAGGTGATGGACGCCTCCCGGAGAACCACCCGGTCCAACGCCTATTTCACCGGGGCAGGCAAGACCAAGACCATCGTCCTCTACGATACCATCCGCACCACCATGACAGACGATGAGATCGTGGCCGTCTTTGCCCACGAGATGGGCCATGGACTCCACAAGGATACGGTGAAAAACGGCGCCCTCAGCATTCTTCAGATGGTGGTGTTGGTGCTGCTGGCCTGGCTCACAGTGCGCACCGAGGCCATCTATCCGGACTTCGGTTTTGCCACCCGGAACTACGGGCTGGCCCTGCTGCTGGTGTCTATGGCAGAACTGCCTCTCATAGAGCCGCTCTTTTCCGCCGTGATGTCCTGGATGTCCCGGCGGGCGGAGTATCGGGCAGACGCCCAGGCGGTGGCGGAAGGCTGCGGTCCGGAGCTGATCTCGGGCCTTAAGAAGCTGGCCCGGGAGAATCTCAGCAATCTCTCTCCGTCCAAACTGGAAGTGGTGCTGAACTGGACCCATCCGCCCCTCAGCGACCGGATCGCGTCCATTGAGCGGCTGGAGAAAGAGCAGAAGAGCAAGTAGGGAAATATCTGTAAAGGGAATGACCTATACAGTTATTTGCTATGATACAACAGGGTTCTACCCGAATCTCAGAGAAAATGGAGGATACCGCATATGGAAGAAGATGATTTGTGGAAAGAGCTGAATCAGTTTGGGGTCTTAATCGATGAGTCGTATCTGGATGATATCCCCGTGGAGCTGCTGAACCTATTCTCCCAGATTCTGCTGGACCTGTACCAGCCGGAGACGGAGAAAGACGCCTTCAAGCGCTGCATGTCTATGGCCCTGGATGACTTCCCACCGGCTGAGTCCCAGATTGCTCGCTGTTACATGGACGGCATTGGCACCGAGAAGGACATTGGCAAGGTGGTATACTGGTCCAAGCGGGCCGCGAAACACGAGGATGCCCAGGGGGCGTATCTCTTGGCAGAGCTCTATGAGAAGGGAATTGGCATCCCTCAGGATGCAGACAAGGCGGCCCAGTGGTATGCAGAGGCGAAGCGGCGGGGCTATCGGCCGTAGAAGTGCGAGATATCTGTGATGTGACGAGGCTCCTGAAGCACTATTGATGTGACAAACTAAGAAAGATATGGGTAGGATCCTTTCGCAATGTGCCGATTTTGGGACGGATCCAACGGTTTTCTTTCATTTGGCCTTGTGAACCGGTGCCGATTCCGATAGACTGTGTGCAGGGACAGGAAAGACCCGCATGCTGGTTTTGAGTAATAAGTAGGTGAACGAGCAGTGATCATTAGCGCAAGCCGCAGGACAGACATTCCGGCTTTCTATTCGGAGTGGCTTGTGAATCGGATCAAAGAAAAGTACGTTCTGGTGCGCAGCCTAGTAAAGAAGAGTCAGGTCCGAAGAATCGACCTGTCTCCCGATGTGGTGGACGGCATCGTCTTCTGGACCAAGAATCCGGCACCCATGCTGAAGCATCTGTCTGCACTGGAGAAGTACAACTACTATTTCCAGATCACCCTTACCGCCTATGATCGGGATGTGGAGCCGAACCTTCCCTCCAAGAACAATGTGATCCTCCCAGCGATCCGAGACTTGGCGAAGGCAATTGGCCGAGAGCGTGTGGTATGGCGGTACGATCCCATCTTCTTCAACGATCGGTACACCATGGAATACCATTGCAAGTATTTCCGCATTCTGGCGGCAAAGCTCTCCGGCTGTACCGAGAAGTGCACGGTGAGTTTTCTGAACTGGTACGAGAAGATAGAGGAGAATATGGAGCCGCTTAACGCCCAAAAGGAGACCTTAGAGAAGCAGTGCGTGCTGATGCAGAAGCTCGCAGAGATCGCAAAAGAGTATGGCCTCTACATCGATACATGCGCTGAGAAGGTCAATTGGCAGGATATAGGAATTCCTCCTGCCAGCTGCATCGATAAGAGCCGTCTGGAGCGCATTGGGAAGTGTGAGTTGAACCTGTCAAAAGACCTGTACCAGCGCCCGGAGTGCGGCTGTGTTTCCAGTATCGACATTGGGGCGTACGACTGTTGCGGGCATGGGTGCCGGTACTGTTATGCCAACACCAAGCCAAGCACGGCAAAGGACAACCTCAGAATGCATGATCCCAATGCGCCGATGCTTCTGGGGAAAGTCGAACGATGGGATGAACTGATTGTGAACATCATGACATCCAACAAAGCGAACCAAATAAATCTCTATCCTGCGTTATGGGAACGCATTTACGGGCCTGATCAGGAGGAAAAGCGGCATGAATGATATGCAGCAGGTGTCTCTCCAGGAGATCACGGCCCCAGACTGGGATGCGGTACTGCCCCTATACCACAGCGTAGGCTGGACCAACTATACCTTGCGTCCTGCCATGCTGCAAAATGCTTTCCAGCACTCCCTCTGGACCCTGGGCGCCTATGCAGACGGCAGGCTCATCGGGCTGGTGCGCTGCGTGGGGGATGGGTACTCTGTGGTGCTGGTGCAGGATCTGTTGGTGCAGCCGGAATTCCAGCGGCAGGGTATTGGCACTAAGCTGATGCAGGCGGTACTGGAGAAATATGAGGAGGTCTATCAGCTGGAGCTCTTCACAGACGACTCACCGCAGACCATCTCCTTCTACCGCTCGCTGGGACTCAAGGAGGTCTCCCGGTTTGGCTGCTGCGGGTTTGTGCGGTACCGCACTGCGTTCGATGATGTGCTGGCGGATCATGCAGACGAGATGTAGGAACTGTGGCAGCACGCTAGAACCCAAATTTTCTGTATAGGATTATCCCTTTACAGTCCCTTGCACAGCGGAGAGTTCATACCTTGACGCACAGAATAGAAGAGGCAGGCCGTGACGGCCTGCCTCTTAAACTGTATATTGCAAGCAATAAAAGACCAATAATTATACTTAACTGTCATGATACGGCATTTGAAAATTTCTTTGAAATTAGTATTGACTATTTCTCGCCGATGGAGTATCATGATAGCAACATCTCCACCTGGCCTCTGCGAATAGCATGCACACTCGGTGGCTTTTCAATGAGCGGATCTGGACGTCCAGTTCCGCTCTTCTTATTTTGCTCAACATGGATTCAGCCGTACAATCTAATGTCCTCTCAGAGTTTCATGCGCTTTCGGGGAACAGATGCGCCAGATAGTTGCAGAAATCAGAGCTCATCTGGCGAATGGAGGAGCCGTCTGCGGTGTTTGTCACCCGGTCGTCCTGCAGATAGTAGGCATCTCCGTCCTGATATAGCAGGAAGGTGGCCTCAGACTCCGGATCCCCAATGCGGTACTGCACGGTGATGTGGAAGAGAAGCGGTGTCTTATCGGAGTCCAGGGTTGGGGCAGACTCCATGGGGACTCTTGGTGCGCCGTCGATAGCGCTCAGGATCTTTTCCATGGTCTCCGCATCGCCGATTTCCAAAATGCCGGCGTTCTCCCCGCCCACAAAGCGGGTCAGTTTGAACCGCTGGGGCAGAGCAGCAGCAGATGGGCCATCTGCGAAATTGGGCATCCGGAACAGCGTTGTGGGATTGAAGTCCACGGTCTGGACCTCTGTGGTGCGCTTTTTGCCCCCTACGTAGATATCCAGATCCAGGTGTTTAGAAGCCTGTACTTCTAAAAGGGCGAAATAGTCTGGCTGGCTGCCTTCCTTGAATTTCAACTCCACAGCAGAGCGGAAGAGCCCATTGTGGATACCAAACATGCCGTCTGATGAGGCTTTCGGCGCATACACCAGGAAATACTGATGGTACAGGTTGTCCAGGGAACTGTGTTCATCAAATTCCAGGACATAGGCGCGGTTCAGATTGAGATCCAGCCCTTCAAACCACTGGCGGACAGAGTCCGCCACATCATCAGGGACCTCTGTATAGTAAGAGGCGGTATCCAGGTAGCGCCTGCTCAGGGTGGACACGCCGCTCCTGCGGATGTTCACAAAGGCGAAGGATGCAAAGGTCATGATGAGAATCGGCACAATGAGAATCGCCACCAGGAGACGGAGCAGAAATTTGTCCGGACGGGGCTGAGGCGGTGTAGGCTGCTGGACGCCGTCCAAAGGTGCGGTGCACCAAGGGCAGAACTTCCAACTGGGATCCACCGGTTTATTGCACTGGGGACAGGCGGGCTGCAGCGGGGTGCCGCACTGGGGACATACGGAGTACTGATCGGACACGGACGCACCGCACTTGGGACAGGTAAGATCCGGGTGGTTGCTGCGGGCCAGCAGATAGAGCACAAAGCCAATGCAAAATGGGGCCAACAGGACGACCAGAATCCAGAGCGGGGCATTCATGTGCCGCCGTTTCGCATCCTTATATACATAGCGGACGATCAGGAGAAAGACGATGAATAGGACGATGAGGATCAGCAGGCCTGCTACCATGAATGGGGCATTGATTGACACGGCAAAGAACCTCCTTTCGGAATGGGGCTGGTGTTAGAGACAGCCAGATAGGGCACAAAGCCTATGTGGCAGGGGATCAGAAGGGTTGCAGCTGTTTCCATCGCTGGGAACCCCCTTTTTGGGTGTAGAAGACGGCCAGGAGAATGCTGCCGGCGGGACCGCAGATCGAGAAAAACAGCGTTGCCTGGGACAGCAGCGGGATGTCTTCCCAGAGAAGTGCGGTGATGGACAGCAGCGCCAGTTCCCAGAGAACAGCGGCAAGGAGCAGAAGAAGGATCTGCAGCCGCTGTTTCCGCTCTGCTGCCTTGTGGCGGAGCATCTGCTCGTTGAGGGGCGGCGGGGGAAAACTGTTAAAAGGGAAGAGCGGTTCCATCGGTAAGCACCTCCTTGAGTAATTTGCGGGCTTTGTTCAGCCGGGACTTTACGGTCCCCACGGGGATCTGCAGCGCGTTTGCGGTGGCGGTGAGATCCAGGTCCTGAAAGTAGAAGAGGATCACGGTGATCCGGAGCTTTTCCGGGAGTTTTGAGACGGCGTCGTAGAGGGGAGAGTAGTCCGGCTGCTCCGGTGCAGGGATGGCGTTCAGGGTGCGGTCCTGTTCCTCGGCCGAGGAGAAGTCCAACAGGGGCAGCCTGGCAAGCCGCCTCAGCGTACTTCGGTACGTATTGACGCAGATCTGTGTGAGCCACGGCATGAAGTCCCGCTCCGGCTGGTAGTGGTCCAGGGAGCGGAGTACCCGCAGCCAGGTGTCCTGATAGAGGTCTTCTGCATCTGCGGGATTGGGACACAGACTGCGGCAGAGACCGTAGAGGCGCCTGCCATAGCGTTGAATGGCTTCGTCCAGCATTTGCATCACCTCCTGCGCCTTACACTCTGATATACCTCGAAATGGGCCAAAAGGTTCACTGGCCGGACAAGATTTTTCAAAGCGCTAGGGATTCATTTATACATCTAACCTAATATGCGTTCAGCAGTGCGAATGGAGATTTTGCAGTTTTCACTTGCCTTTTTCGGTTCCTGATGCTATACTCCAAAACAGCTAAACGAAAAAGGAGTGTGCGCTATGCCTCAGCAACGGATTACCCTGCAGCTCAGTGAGGATCAAAAGCAGGAACTCATAGACTTCGTCCAGAAGGCCCCAAATGAGAGACTTGGGAAACGAGCCTCCATGGTCCTCGACTGTGCAGCCGGAATGAAAGTCTCAGATGTAGCGGAAAAGTATGAGGAGCGGCCGAATACCGTTGTATTGTGGAAGCGCCGCTATGCAGAGAGTGGAATCAAGGGCCTGGAGAATCTGCCCCGTGGCAAGTCTAAGGATGGATACGGGCCGGATTTCACGGAGCAATTGGCGGCCGCAGTCCACAGCGCCCCGCCCGATGGTGAGCAGGTGTGGACCATTGCGCTTCTTGCAAAGCACCTTGATGTGCCTGAGTATGGCATCCGGCGGTATCTGAAGAAGGCCGGGATTTCCCTTGAAGCGGATGCATTCCACAAAGAGCCTCAGAGCTGCGATAACGCGGAGAACGATTGCGATGAGACCGAGGCTCATCCCACCGCCAGGGGGAGTACGGCGGATGATTCTCTGCCGTTATCGGAGTGCAATAAACCCACGTCCCCTGCAGAGGAGAACAAAGCAGAAGCAAAATCCTCTAAACTGACTTCAACACTTTATCATGTGCTGCGGGACGAAAATGGTAATATTGTCCAAGTGAAGGAAGCCGATGCAGGCATGATTCCAGACCAGTACAGTTTCAACATGTCCTCTGTTGCAGGGTTCCGCAGTGACTACAGCTTGTTTGAGCAGGGCATGATCCATGCGTTTGCGAATTTGCTTGGCATTTCCTCTGAAGACTTCCTGGCCAAAGTGAGTGCAGAACTGCTGAAAAAGAACAAATGTTGATCCTTGAAGAGCCTGCCAGCTTGCATCGTGTCAATGCCGAGTGCGCCAGGTTCAGTGTTCTGGCCAGCGAAGAAATGTCTTCAGAGCGCAAGCCCAATCCGGCAATTGAAGCCGAGGCATTTGAACTTTTGAAGCTCACAACAGTTGCTGGCGGCTCCTATTGAAGTTGGCGCACGTCACATGAATGCGCTCCAACATTGGCCCAATGGCTCCGAGGGCTATCGCCGTAAACTGAATGATCAGGTCCGTAAGGCCTGCCCGGCGGGAAGAAAAGGCTTGCGGATTGGCGGTTTGTCCCTTGCCATGCAGTCCAGTTCCATGCTCCTCTTGTTGATCCAGCGATACAGGCACAAGCATGATTGGCAATTCCGCTTTCCCATTGTAAATCAGAATGGGTCTGCATGCAACTTCCAACGATCCCCTGCATATGCTCTGGCAGTAATATGCCAGGGGGTATGCCATTTTGAAATTCACCAAGATGCAGGGCTGCGGCAACGACTACCTGTTCCTAGACTGCACCCGCAAGGTCCCGCCGGATCTGCCTGAGTTGGCAGTCCAACTCTCAGACAGGCACTTTGGCCCCGGGGGAGACGGGCTGATCTGCGTGTTTCCCTCTAAGATCGCTGATGTGCGGATGGTGATGTTCAACGCAGACGGGTCCGAAGGGGCCATGTGCGGCAATGGGATCCGCTGTCTCGGCAAGTACGTCTGGGACCACCAGATTGTCCGAAAGACGGAGATGCTCATCGAGACAAAGGCTGGTATCCGCAGGGTAGAACTGTGCCCCCAGCACAATGAGATTGTGGCCGCCACGGTACATATGGGCCATGCAACGGTACAGGATCCCATTGAGATCACGCTGGAAGGGGAGAGCTATACAGCGATTCCAGTATTGGTGGGCAATCCCCATCTGGTGATCGAGACGGCGGATCCCGCATCCGTTCCCCTGACAACCTTGGGACCCATCCTGGAGCACTGGCCGCTCTTCGATGGCGGCCAGAACATCGAGTTTGTCCGGATAGACAGTGAAGTCGGTCTCACGGTCCGGGTCTGGGAGCGGGGCAGCGGCATCACCCTGGCCTGCGGCACCGGCGCCTGCGCATCAGTTGCGGCCCTCTCTGCCCAGGGGAAATGCGGCAATATGGTGACGGTACAGCTGCCCGGCGGGGCGGTGCGGGTGCGGCTGAAACCGGACGGAGAAGTGCTTCTCAACGGTCCCTGTGCCACCGTATACGATGGAGAACTGCCTGAACCGTCGAAATAAGCCAGTGAACGTGCATATTTGCAAGAAAAATAGGTAAAACTTGCCGATTGACGGCGCCTAAACCGCGTTGTATCATATGGCGAACCTTATTTTTGCAGGCGGAGGAACGCGATATGGCAAAAATCAACACCAACTTTCAGAAGCTCCCAGGAGGCTATCTGTTTCCGGAGATCGGCCGGAGAGTAAAGGCCTTTTCCGCAGCTGGCACGCCGAAACCGCTGATCCGTCTGGGCATCGGCGATGTCACATTGCCGCTGGCACCGGCGGTGATCGAGGCCATGCACAAGGCCACCGAGGAGATGGGCCACAAGGAGACCTTCCGGGGCTACTGCGAGGAGACCTGCGGCGCCTACGATTTTCTCCGCTTTGCCATCCGGGACGACTACGTCTCCAAGGGCGTGGACATCGCAGACGATGAGATCTTCGTGTCCGATGGCGCCAAGAGCGACTGCGGCAACATCGGCGACATCTTCTCTGTGGACAATGTGGTAGCTGTCTGCGACCCCGTCTATCCGGTATATGTGGACACCAACGCCATGGCCGGCCGGGCAGGGGACTACGAGGGAGACCACTGGTCCAACCTGGTATATCTGCCCTGCACCGCGGAAAACGGCTTCTTCCCCCAGCTGCCCACAGACAGAGTGCCGGACATCATCTACATCTGCTCCCCCAACAACCCCACCGGCGCCGCTGCCACTAAGGAACAGCTGAAGGTCTGGGTGGACTACGCCAATGCCCATGACAGCGTCATCCTCTATGACTCCGCCTACGAGGCCTTTATCCGGGAAGAGGGCGTTCCCCACTCCATCTTTGAGGTGGAAGGGGCCAAGACCTGCGCCATCGAGTTCCGGTCTTTCTCCAAGACCGCAGGCTTCACCGGCAACCGCTGCGCCTACACCGTGATCCCCAAGGCGCTGGTCCGCCAGGGCGCCTCCCTGAACGCCCTCTGGAACCGCCGCCAGGGCACTAAGTTCAACGGCGTGCCCTATGTGATTCAGCGGGCTGCCGAGGCCACATTCACCCCAGAGGGACAGCAGCAGATCAAGGCCAACATCGACTACTACCTGCACAACGCCAAGGTGATCCGGGAGGGCCTGCAGGACGCCGGTCTCACGGTGTACGGCGGCGTGAACGCCCCGTATATCTGGATCCGCACCCCAAACGGGGTAGGGTCCTGGCCCTTCTTCGACAGGCTCCTCCACGAGGCCTGTGTGGTAACCACCCCCGGCGCCGGCTTCGGCCCCAGCGGCGAGGGATACATCCGCGTCACCGCCTTCGGTGATGCGGCCGCCACGGAGGAAGCCGTGGCACGCATTCGCAGCATCCTCTAATAACCGACTTTCGCGGCCCAATGGGGGGCAGAATACGGCGGTGCTGGTGCGCCATCGTCTGTGCCTTCCCAGGGGGCCGCGATTTTCTTTGATTTCTGAATTGAGAGAGTGAAGGTGATCCCATGATGGAATCCGCAGAGCGGCCGCAGGCGCCGCTGTATGATCCCCGATTTGAGCACGACAACTGCGGCATCGGCGCCGTGGTGGATATCGCCGGGCGCAAGAGCCACAAGACCGTAGACAACGCACTGAAGATTGTGGAAAAGCTGGAGCACCGGGCGGGCAAAGACGCCGAGGGCAAGACAGGAGACGGTGTGGGCATCCTGCTGCAGATCTCCCACAAGTTCTTCACCAAGGCGGCTGCCGAGTGTGGCTTCCAGTTGGGGGGCGAACGGGACTACGGCATCGGCATGTTCTTCTTCCCCCAGGAGACTTTGCGCCGGATGCAGGCCATGAAGATGTTCGAGCTGATCTCGGAAAAAGAGGGCCTGGAGTTCATCGGCTGGCGTACCGTGCCGGTGAATCCCGATGTGCTGGGCAGCAAGGCTCTGGCCAAGATGCCCTGTATCATGCAGGCCTTTGTCCGGAGACCCGCCAAACTGGCCCGGGGCCTGGACTTTGACCGCAAGCTCTACATCGTCCGCCGGGAGTTTGAGCAGTCCAACGACAACACTTACGTGCCGTCCCTGTCCAGCCGTACCATCGTATACAAGGGCATGTTCCTGGTGGGACAGCTCCGCCAGTTCTACTGCGATCTTCAGGACCCGGACTACGAGTCTGCCATCGCATTGGTGCACAGCCGTTTCTCCACCAACACCAATCCCTCCTGGGAGCGGGCACACCCCAACCGGTTCATTCTCCACAACGGCGAGATCAACACGATCCGCGGTAACGCAGACCGTATGCTGGCCCGGGAGGAGACCATGTACAGCCCGGTGTGGGAGGACGACATCGACAAGGTCTTCCCGGTGATCAACGAGGGCGGCTCAGATTCCGCCATGTTGGACAACACCCTGGAGTTCCTGGTGATGAGCGGCATGGAACTGCCTCTGGCGGTGATGATCTGCATCCCGGAGCCCTGGACCAACAACGAGAACATGTCCCGGTCCAAGCGGGATCTGTATCAGTATTTCGCCACCATGATGGAGCCCTGGGACGGCCCGGCCTCCATCCTCTTCTCCGATGGCGACCAGGTGGGCGCTGTTCTGGACCGCAACGGTCTGCGTCCTTCCCGGTACTATATCACCGCAGACGGCCAGCTGATCCTGTCCTCTGAGGTGGGCGTGCTGGAGTTCGATCCGGCGGACATCGTGAAGAAGTCCCGGCTGGAGCCCGGCAAGATGCTGCTGGTGGACACCGTCCAGGGCCGGATCATCGATGACGATGAGATCAAAGAGACCTATGCCGCCCGCTACCCCTACGGCGAGTGGCTGGACCGCAACCTGGTGCGCCTGAAGGACCTGCCCATCCCCAACAAGCGGGTAGAGCACTACACCCCGGAGCGCCGCACCCAGGTGCAGAAGGCCTTTGGCTACACCTATGAGGATCTGAAGAACACCATCCTCCCCATGGCCAAAAACGGGGCGGAGGACACCGCCGCCATGGGTGTCGATATCCCCCTGGCCGTGCTGTCCGACCACGACCAGCCCCTGTTCAACTACTTTAAGCAGTTGTTCGCCCAGGTGACAAACCCGCCCATCGACGCCATCCGGGAGGAGATCGTCACCGACACCACCGTCTATGTGGGGGACGACGGCAACCTGCTGGAGGAGACCGCTGACAACTGCCGGGTCTTGCAGATCCACAACCCGATTTTGACCTCGGTGGACCTGATGAAGATCAGGGCCATGGACAAGCCGGGGTTCCATGTGGAGACGGTGTCCCTGCTGTACTTCAAAAACACCCCCCTGAAGCGGGCCCTGGACCAGCTCAAGATCG
>CANQII010000039.1 GCA_947623875.1 uncultured Oscillospiraceae bacterium | reverse complement strand
CAGATGGACATAGCCCTCCCGGGCGCGGTCAAAAGAGTGCCCCTTGGGGCACTGAAGCGTATGCTGAGACACCTGCAGGATCCCGCCGCAAAGCGGACAGCAGAAGAGGCTCTCTTCTCTGCGCTGGGCAACGGACCCTGCCGGTGGTTCTGTGGGGTTTGCCGTGGGTTTCTGCTCTTCTATCCGCATCGGGATCAGCCTGCACCGTGGGCAAGCATCATTTTTCTCAGAAGCATGGTGAGCTGCTGCAACTCCCACTCATCAAGGCCGAGAGAATCTGCCACCTGCTCCGGGATTCCCCTGGCGGCCTTCCGCAGGGCCATGCTCTCCTCTGTCGCCGTAATGATCAGCATGCGCTCATCCACAGCGGAGCGGCAGCGGGAAATCAGGTGCTTCTTCTCCAGCTTCTTCAGCAGCGGCGTCAGGGTACCGGAGTCTAGGGTCATCTTATCCCCCAGGGCACGCACGCTCATAGATCCGCTCTCCCACAGCGCTGCCATCGCCAGGAACTGGGTGTATGTCAGGTCCAGGGGCTCCAGCAGATCGCTGAACATCTTGATCACCATTCTGGAGCAGGAATAGAGCGGGAAGCAAAACAGACGGCTCAAACGCAATTCCTCAAAATCCTTGTCTTTCATGAGTACCTCCGAATATGGGCTTCTGCCCGAGTCACGTCTATCACGCATGCTAGAATACCACATTGTTTTTCCATTCTCAACCCATTTCTTAGAAAAAATCGAAATTTCCACGTTCTTTTTTCACTTGCATCTTGCTCTTTTTCTACCTTCCGTGGAAGAAACTGCATTTTTACATCATTATATATAAAAATCGTTTCCCAGAAGACCGGAAATTTGCTGTCAATTGCAAATCTGCGCAGATTCTTATGTATTGGTATTAGCCGTGATTTTCATACATTTTGGGTACAACAACAATAAAACGCATATTGAGAACAACATTTGGTCATCTCTACAAATCGCCCCCGAGAAAGCCCTAATTACCCCGCAGGCAACACCACGGCGCACCTTCCCAGCAGAAGGTGCGCCGTGTGATTGTGCTGATCATCTCTCAAGCTTGCCGAGGAGATGTCTCATTACTCTGGTCTTGTGTCCTCCCCGGCATCTCAAAGGCGATCTCCGGGAGCGTCTCAAGGTACTCCTCCACGTTGCGGTAGGAAACGCCGTCCTCCAGGGTGGACAGAGACGGACCTCGGTACAGCACCCACCGTCCCACCACAGGTCCAAACCGGTGCTCCGTCTGGGCCAGCATCTCTGCATCGGTGAGGTGTCTCCTCTGCTCCGGCACAATCTGGGTGCTGTGCTGGATCTCGTAGACAGCGCAGCAGTTCCTTTGCCCATCGTACACAACCATATCGTAGTCTCCCCGGGCAAGCTGCAGCCTGAACACCTTCTGATGGGCTTTTGCCGCTTTCACCGTCTCCAGCAGGACGATGTCCTCCATCATACGGCCCCGGACCTCTTCCAGAATCCGGTCCGATGCCATCTTCTTCTCCCGCTCCGGCACTGAGGCAAAGCACTTGTCCTGAAGCAGTTCCTGGACCAACACCTCTGTCTGGCAGTACCGCATCCCCGGCTGCGTGAAGAGGCTGTACTCCACCGGTTCCGTGTTGGGATCTGTAGTTTCCATCGGGCAGTCCACATAGAGGTCCAATGCCTTCAGGTACTCCTGGATCTCTTTCTCCTGGGTCGGAGATACACCAAGCCGCCTCATCTCCTGTTCGCGCACCGCCAGATGCTCTCTCAAGTGGGCCGTTACGGTCTCGATGTCGATCGCACCGCACAAGTTGCACTCGCCAGATTCCTGGCGGGTCAGGACATTTAAGAGAAAGGCCTGGTTCATGCGCCCCACAACCCAGCTGATGGCATCGACCAACGCATCGGCATAGTACAAGTCCCGCAGATGGCGGAAATGGGTTCCCCCTTGGTAGCAGGCCAGGGAGTGCTGGATATTGCGGCTGATGGCCGTATCGATGTATCGGCGCGTAGATTTCTCATCCTGGAAGGGCACCTCCGCAGCGTTGCTAACCCGATCCTCGGAGCCGCTCTCTTTCGGCCGCAGCGTGCCCCCATAGCGGATATAGTCATCGAGATCGCGGGAACCCAGCAGTCTGCTGTGCTCTCGGAAGGGGATGTACGTGGTGTGGACAGTGTAGGCCCGGTCATAGAGTTCTTCGTGGAGCGCCAGCCAGAACCCCAGAGAGTCCTTGCCAGACAGCACCAGTTTCATGCCCTGGGCTGCATAGACGTCAGAGAAGAGGGCCGCAGAGTCGATGAAGTTCTCCGCCAGCGTCACCTCATCCAGGAAGACGTAGCGATAGCCAAGGCTGCTCAAAATCTCCAGGTCGTGGTTCAGCATGTCCATCTGGTCGGAGGGGGCGGCTTTGAGATAGGCGCAGTCCCGCACATTCTCCGGGGACATCCGCGCAATCGCCTGGCGCATCATCGTAGTCTTTCCAGTCCGCTGAAGCCCTGAGAACAGAAACACCCGATCCCGGTATGGTCCATACAGGTACTGCTCCAAAGCGGGAAAACCGTCCCGGAGCTTCCAGTCCCGCACCCCATCGGCAAACGCGGCCAGTGCCGGCCCGGTGAGAACATAGCATGCAAACCTACTCTGGGGATGCCTGCCAGCCCCGTCTGCTTTACTCGCCTGTTTCAGCTCTTTCTGCAGGCTACGGCGCCGGGCGATCTGCTCCTCCAGCGGCTCCAGTTCTCCCTCCTTCAGGTAGCGGCTTTTCAGCTTTCCGTCCTCTCTCCACTGATAGTAGCAGCACACCTTCCCGCGGATGTTCTTTCGGGAGATATAGCCGGGCGGCAGAGCCGCGATCTCCCGCTCCAGTTCCCGTATTCTGGCTGCATCGTTCATGATATCGCCCCCTCTCCAAGAGTATAACGCTTTACAGCCTCACTGCCAAGAGGTTGCTGAGGTTGCTACGGCTCGTTCCCCGCCTGCCCTTCTTCCCATGGCGGCAAAACGGCGCACCTTCCCAGCAGAAGGTGCGCCGTGTGATTGTTCCGATCCGCTCTCAGAGCATCTGCTTGCTCCGGGAGATGTTCATGGTGCCGTCCTGCATGTCGTTCACCCAGTCCAGGCTCTTGCCGGTGCCCAGGGCCACGCAGGAGATGGCGTCGTCCGCCACATGGGTCTCGATGCCGGTGTGGGACTCGATGAGCTTGTCGAAGCCCCAGACCAGGGAGCCGCCGCCGGTCATGATGATGCCGTTGCTGGAGATGTCCGCCACCAGTTCCGGCGGGGTGCGCTCCAGAACGCCGTGGACGGCCTCCAGAATGCGGGAGCAGGGCTCCTCGAAGGCCTCGATCATCTCGCTGGAGGAGACGGAGAAGGTACGGGGCAGGCCGGTCATGAGGCAGCGGCCCTTGACCTCCATGGAGATCTCCTCCGGGCGGGGGAAGACGCAGCCTACGGTCATCTTCAGCTCTTCGGCGGTGCGGTCGCCGATGAGCACGTTGTGGCGCTTGCGGATATACTTCACCACAGCCTCGCTGAAGGCATCGCCGGCCACCTTGATGGAGGCGGACTCCACGATACCGGAGAGGGAGATGACGGCGATGTCCGCGGTGCCGCCGCCGATGTCCACCACCATGTGGCCGTCCGGCTGGGTGATGTCCACGCCGGCGCCGATGGCGGCAGCCAGAGGCTCCTCAATGAGGTACACCTTGCGGGCGCCGGCCTGGATGCCGGCGTCGATGACGGCACGCTCCTCTACTTCAGTGATGCCGGAGGGCACGCAGATCACGATGCGGGGCTTGAACAGGCGCACCGGAGCCACCTTGCGGATGAACTCCCGGAGCATGCGCTCGGTCATGTCATAGTCCGAGATGACGCCCTCGCGGAGAGGACGGATGGCCACGATATTGCCAGGGGTACGGCCCAGCATCTGCTGTGCATCGGTGCCCACTTTCAGCAGTTTGCCGGTATTCTTGTCCAACGCCACCACAGAGGGCTCCCGCAGTACGATGCCCTTATCTTTGATGTAGACGAGCACGGTGGCAGTGCCCAGATCGATGCCGATGTCCTTCACAAATAGAGACATTTGTATCCACTCCTATATGAAACAGCCCTCTGGGTATCTTCCCCCAAACTGCTGAATAGTATTCTTATTCCGGCGGCCGATAGAACCGCACCCCCTATAATACTGGACAACCGCCCAATTTGCAAGACCCTTTCCCACGGACTTTTCACCAAACCTGCAACAGATTTTTCGCGATTTTTGCCCGTATTTTGGGCAAAAAGGCACCTTCCCGCCAAAAACCTAGGAAACACAAGGGTTCCCGGCACAAGCCCCGAAAAAACACCTAGCCCCCGGCCGTCCTATATCGCGACCGGGGGCTACTTCTCGCTGGGGTTGGTGCTCTTGTTCAGATAGTGCATAGGCGTGTACCAGGCTTTCTTCAGGACTTGCGCCAACTGTGCCGGGGCTTTGAAATGCGGTTTCCCATTGCTGCAAACAACTTTTGGACAGCGTCTTGGCTTCCATTGCTTTCAATGCGTGTTTGGAACGGGGCGGTCATCTCACTGCGCCTTGCGGCCGTTGAGAGAGCAGGGTCACTGGGAAATCCCCTGTTTCTCTTGCTGGCTGTATACTACACGATCGGGAGCCATCTGTCAAGGGGTTTTTCGCAAATTTGTTCAACTTTTTTCGATGGAATTTTCAGGTACTGCACCACATTGCACAAGGAATTGCCGTTTCTTCCCTGCCCTGCCCCTTTTCTCCTCTGTAGGAAAATCCCCCAGGAAAAACCGTGCCCCCCGGCCGTCCAACATCGCGACCGGGGGGCTACTTCTCGCTGGGGATCACACTTGTGCTGAGATCGTGCATAGGCTGGCACCTGCTTTCCCTTTATGTACGGCCCTGCTGTAGAGACTCTGAAATGACGTTCTCCCATTTCCACAAACCACGGAGTTGCTTCAGGCTGAACCTGGCTTTCAGTGCTTTCCTAAGCGTGTTTGGAACGGCTGAGGTTCACTTCAACCTGCCTCTGGACCATCGAAGGGCGCCGGGCTGCTTGGTGATGCACCCGCTTGCCTTTTCTGGCTGTATCCTACACCAAAGAGGGCCGGTCTGTCAAGAACTTTTTGCAAATTCTACAAAGAATTTTTCCAACACCGGGATTTCTTCCGAAAGTTCCACAAAAATCCAGCCGCCATGGCCCCCATCTCGGGGCCACGGCGGCACAGAGTCCTGTACGGTTCAGCTGTCCAGGACACCCAGCTCCCGGCGGATGCGGATCCGCAGGGCGGAGTAGCGCCGGGACGGGTGGTTGTTGTTCACCATGGTATTGATCTGCTCCAGATCCCCCACCAGGATCAGATTGTCTCTGGCCCGGGTGATGCCGGTGTACAGCACGCCCCGCACGAGAAGGGTGTAGGGCACATCGCAGACCACAAAGATCACCGCCCGGAACTCCGAGCCCTGAGACTTGTGTACGGTCACGGCATAGGCGGGCTCCAGCTCTCCCAGCATGTCCTGGGTGTAGTTCACGGTGCGTCCATCGAAGGAAACCGTGATGCCGGCGGGATTGGCCTCGGTGATGATGCCGATATCCCCGTTGAAGACGCCGGTGTCTGTGGCCCCTGTGACGGGGTCCTCCCAGTAGAGGTCGTAGTTATTCCGGATCTGCATCACCCGGTCTCCCTGACGGAAGATCACATCGCCCCACTTTATCTCTCCTTTGCCCTTGGCCGGGGGATTCAGCGCAGCCTGGAGGGCGATGTTCAGTTCCTTGGTGCAGGCGCCCTTGTTCTTCGCCGGGGTGATCACCTGGATCTGATCTGCGGGGATGCCCATCTTCTTGGGAAGCCGCTCCTTGCAGAGCTCCACCACCGTCTGGATGGCGGCCTTGGCATCGTTGCGCCGCATGATGAAAAAGTCCGTCTTCCGGTCCACATAGTGGGACACCGGCATCCGTCCCTCGTTCACCCCGTGGGCGTTCATGACGATGTCGCTTTTCTGGGCCTGGCGGAAGATCTCCGTAAGGTGCACCGAGGGCACCACTTCGCTGCGGATGAGATGGTCCAGCACCCGGCCGGGACCCACAGAGGGCAGCTGGTCCGGGTCTCCCACCAGCACCAGTTTGCAGTCTGAGCGCAGCGCCCGCAGGAGAGACGCCATCAGGCTGATGTCCACCATGGAGGTCTCGTCCACGATCACCGCATCCGCCTCCAGGGGGTCGTCCTGGTTCTTGGTGAACTCCAGGTTGCCGGTGGCGATATTGGGGGCCATCTGCAGAAGCCGGTGTATGGTAGAGGCCTCCTTGCCGCAGGTCTCCGCCATCCGCTTGGCAGCCCGCCCGGTGGGGGCGGCCAGTGAGGTCTTCAGTCCCATGCTCTCAAAGATGGCCAGAATGCCCCGGAGAGAGGTGGTCTTGCCGGTACCGGGTCCGCCGGTGAGGAGCATGATCTGCCGGGTGGCCGCCAGTTCCACCGCCTGGCGCTGCATGTCTGCGTAGATGATCCCCTGCTGTTTCTGAATCCGCTCCAGCAGCTGGGACAGATTCTTGGGGGGCTGCTGCTCGTTGGCACACATCTCGGCGATGCGCATGGCCACGTAGGACTCATCGTTGTAGAGCTCCACCGCATAGCAGGCATCCCGCTCGGCGATGTACTCCCGGACGATCTTGCCCTGCCGGATGAGATTGTCCAGGTTCTCCACCGTGACCTCTTTTTCCACATGGATCAGCTGTCCGGAGGCCTTCAGCAGGTCCTCATAGGGGACAAACACATGGCCGTTGTCCCCGTTGTGGTCCAGCTCATGCAGGATCGCCGCCTCCACCCGCACAGGGGAGTTGGCGTCCACCCCGTTTTTCACCGCCATCTCGTCCACTGTGCGGAAGGGCACGCCGTACACCCGGGAGGTGAGCAGGTAGGGGTTGTCCTGGATGGCCTCCACCGCCTCGTCCCCGTACTCCTGGTACAGCGGCACCACGATGGACATGGGCAGCTGATTCTCATTCACAAAGGACGCCAGCAGCCGCATGCCCATCACCTTGTGATAGGATTTGCTGATGGACATGGCCTTGTTCAGGGAGATGCCCTTCAGGTCTGCCAGCCGCTCCGGCTCCCGGTCTATCACGTCCAGGGTCTGCTCCCCGAAGGCATCCACCAGCTGTTTGGCCAGCTTCTCCTTGATGCCCCGGATCACGCCGCTACCGAGATAGGTCTGGATGTCCCGTCTCCCGGTGGGCAGGTGGCGCACCGCCAGTTCCGCCTTGAACTGGCTGCCGTGTTTGGGGTGGGTCTCCCAGTGCCCGTCCATCTCCAGTCTCTCTCCCACCGCCACATTGGGGAGGATGCCCACCACGGTGGTCTCCCCTTCCAGGGGGATCTCCATGGACAGCACGGTATACCCATTCTCCTCGTTGTGGAAGACGACGTGGCTCACCGTCCCCTCCAGGTGGATATCTGTATTGTGGTTTTCGCCAGCTCTCGCCATGCACTCACACCTTCCAGACAAGCTCGCTTTTTTCTCCGTTATGATAACAGAAATACTTCCAGAATTCAACGGCCAATTTCCGGCGATACTATCCCGGAGGTGAATCGCTATGCTCACAGAAACCCAACTTCTAAACCACATCTACCAGACGGCGGAGATGGGCCGGGAGGGCATCCACTCCGTCCTCCGGTACACCAACGAGCCGCGGCTGGTAAACGCACTGAGTCAGCAGCTCTCAGAGTACGAACAGCTGCAGACCTCTGCCGGCGCCATGCTCCACGCTCGGGGCGAGGAGGCCAAGGGCATCAGCCCGGTGGCCAAGCTGTCCTCCGAGGCCATGAGCTCCATGAAGGCCCTCGCAGACAGTTCCCCCACCAAGATCGCCGAGATGATGATCCAGGGCTCCACCATGGGTGTCACAAAAAGCCTGCGGAACATCCGGGACTGCACGGTGGAGGACGAGGAGGTCCGAAACCTGGCCAACAAGCTGGTGAAGACCGAGCAGAACAACATCGAACAGATGAAGCAGTTTCTCTAAGCTGCAAGCGGCCCCGGGATGGCTCCCGGGGCCGTGATTTTTTTGGATTACACCCGTTTCCACACCGCGCCGCCGGGGACATCGGTGAGCTCGATGCCCATGTCCTTCAGCTGCGTGCGGATGGCGTCCGCCTTGGCAAAGTCCTTGGCCTTCTTGGCCTCGGCCCGCTGGAGCACCAGCGCGTCGATGGAGGGATCGCCCTCGCCCTGGATGGTGACGCCGGCAGCGCCGGTCTGGGCAGCGGGGCGGGCGGCCTCCTTGGCCCGGAGGTCTGCCGCCTTCTCTGCAAGGGACAGGCTCAGCACGGAGTCCATGGATTGGATGGCAGCCAGCTTCGTGGCATCGTTGAGCGGCGCCTTCAGCACATCGTAGAGGCAGGTGATGCCGAGAGCGGTGTTCAGGTCGCCGCCCACCTGCTGGAGGAACTTCTCCTTCCACTGGGCCACGGCGGCCTCGTCCACGGCGCCGTCCTCCGGCTTCAGCCCGGCGATGCGCTTGATGAGCTTCTCATAGGCCTTGGCGGCGTTGCTGAGATTCTCCCAGGAGAACACCAGGGTCTTGCGGTAGTGGCTCTGGAGACAGAAAAAGCGGTATGCCAGCGGATCGTAGCCCTTCTCCTCCAGAAGGGAGACGGTGAGGAACTCCCCGCTGGACTTGGACATCTTGCCGTTGTCGCTGTTGAGATGGTGGACGTGGAACCACTGTTTGCACCAGGGGTGGCCCAGGTAGGACTCGGATTGGGCGATCTCGTTGGTGTGGTGGGGGAAGGCGTTGTCCACGCCGCCGCAGTGGAGGTCCAGGTACTCCCCGTTGTACTTCATGGAGATCACGGAGCACTCGATGTGCCAGCCGGGATAGCCCACGCCCCAGGGGGAGTCCCACTTCAGGGCCTGGTCTTCAAACTTGGACTTGGTGAACCAGAGCACGAAGTCGTTCTTGTTCCGCTTGTTGGTGTCCTCTTCCACGCCCTCCCGGACGCCCACCGCCAGGTTCTCCTCGTCGTGGTCGTTGAAGATATAGTACCGGTTCAGCTTGGAGGTGTCGAAATAGACGTTGCCGCCGGCCACGTAGGCGTAGCCCTTGTCCAGCAGGCTGGAGATCACCTGGATGAAGTCCGGGATGAGGCCAGTGGCAGGCTGCACCACTTCCGGGGTCTTGATGTTCAGCTTGCGGCAGTCCTCAAAGAAGGCGTCCGTATAGAACTGGGCGATCTCCATCACGGTCTTGTGCTCCCGGCGGGCGCCCTTCAGCATCTTGTCCTCGCCGGTGTCCGCATCGCTGGAGAGGTGCCCCACATCGGTGATGTTCATCACCCGGTTGACCTCGTTGCCCTCATAGCGGAGGAACTTCTCCAGGGCGTCCTCCATGATATAGGTGCGCAGGTTGCCGATGTGGGCGTAGTGGTACACCGTGGGGCCGCAGGTGTACATCTCTACCTTGCCCGGCGTGTGGGTTACGAACTGCTCTCTCTTATGGGTTGCTGAATTGTATAGATACATAGTGGGATTCCTCCGATCTTATTATGTGGTAGATGGTTGCTGGGCCAGGATCTGCTCCAGCTGCTCCACCCGTTTGGTGAGGGCTTCCAGCTTCTCCTGGGTGGGGTCCTGCACGCTGGTCTGGTCCACTTCCGATGCGTAGTTCACCTTCTGGCCCCGGACCCGGACAATCTGGGCCGGGATGCCCACGGCGGTGGCGTAGTCCGGCACCTCCCGAAGCACTACCGCATTGGCGGCGATGCGGGCGCCGTCTCCCACCCGGAAGGGGCCCAGCACTTTGGCCCCGGTGGACACCATCACGTTGTTGCCCAGGGTGGGATGCCGCTTGCCGTGATCTTTGCCGGTGCCGCCCAGGGTGACCCCGTGGTAGATGAGGCAGTCGTCCCCGATCTCTGCGGTCTCGCCGATCACAATGCCCATGCCGTGGTCCATCACCAGCCGTTTGCCGACCTTGGCCCCGGGGTGAATCTCAATCCCGGTCCAGTGCCGGCTCCACTGGGACACACATCGGGCCAGAAAGCGCAGATTGTGCTCAAATAGGAAATGGGCGATTCTGTGGTAAAAGACGGCATGCACGCCGGGATACAGCAGTAGAATCTCCAGCTTGCTTCTGGCGGCAGGGTCTCGAGCCTGATAGGCCCCCAACAGTTCCCCGAGGCGGGACATTGGGACAATCACTCCTTAAAAACAAAAATCCCCCTCATGCCATACAGCATGAGAGGCGAATTTCTCCGCGGTTCCACTCTCGTTTGTCACTCTAGGCGATAACGCTGCCATGCGGGAGGCTGCCCTCCTCGCTCCCGTCCTGCACTTCATCGGTACGCCTCCGAGGGCCGCTTTCAGCCGGTGACGGCCCCTCTCTGCCGGATGTTCGTGCCAACTACTTTGGAACGATCCTCGCGATTTCTTCGTTCTGAGCCAGTATATTAGCACCGGCGGGAAAAGGTGTCAAGGGCAAAAGGGCCGATTTCAAAGCCGGTTTCCGGGCTGTTCTTGGCAAATCGCAGCGTTTCGGTACTAGAAAAGGCCAATAGGCGTCAAACGACTGCCCAACCGTCTACAATCCGCAAGTATTCGCTCCAGGGAATGTACCTCTCATCGTCCTCCAGGATAAGGTTGTGGGCTGTCTCCGGAACTGCCGCGGACCCACCTCGGTGTTAAATTGCACTTTCCCGACAAGCAATGGAACAGACAGCCAAACCGATGATGCTCTCCGGCAGAGCCATAACATATCCCACAGTTTATTCTTTGCTTTCTTTTCCCCTTTTTTCACCGCTTGATCCATCTTCTGCAAGCTTTCAAAACCGTCTTTTCTCTTTCGCACCCGTCTTAGGAAAATGTTCTGATTTTCTCTGATTTTTTGGCTGTTTTGCCACTTTCCTTATAAATTTAATCCGTATAGAATAGGCGGACCTGTGTATGCCTCTGATTTGGAGCGTCAGGGGCAGGAAAGGAGATGCCCAAGTGTAATGTTACGCAAACTCTTCCGCTCCGTCCGGGAGTTTCTCGCTCCCGCTGCTGCAACACCGGTTTTCGTGACCTTCGAAGTGATCGGCGAGTGCGTCATCCCCCTGGTGATGACCAAGCTGATCCAGGAGATCCAGAACGGCTGCGGCCAAGATGTGATTATGAAATACGGCGGACTGCTGATCCTCCTGGCAGGCTTCTCGCTGGTGATGGGCTGGGCAGCCGGCATGACCTGCGCCACCGCTTCCACCGGCTTTGCAAGAAACCTGCGGAAGGACCTTTTCTATGCGGTCCAGGGATTTTCCTTCGGCAACATAGACAAGTTCTCCACCTCTTCCCTGGTGACCCGTCTCACCACCGATGTGATGAACGTGCAGATGGCCTTTATGATGCTGATCCGCGGCGCCATCCGCTCTCCTCTGATGCTGGTGTTCAGCTTCTTCATGGCGTATTACATCGGCGGACCCATGGCCTTCGTCTTTCTCTTCACCATTCCGGTGCTGTTCACCGGCCTGGCCCTGGTGATCAAGTTCACCATGCCCCTCTTCCGCCGGGTCTTCAAAAAGTACGATGCCCTGAACGAGTCCATTCAGGAGAACGTCCAGGCCATGCGGGTGGTGAAGTCCTTCGTCCGGGAGGACTATGAGAAGAAGAAGTTCAACGCCGCAGCCGAGGACGTCTGTATCGACTTCACCCGCGCTGAGAAGATCCTGGCCCTGAACAGCCCCATCATGCAGTTCTGCGTGTACACCGGCATGGTGGCCCTGTCCTCCATCGGCTCCTATGTGATCATCTCCACCGGCGGCGAGGCCCTGGATGTGGCCCGTCTCTCCTCCCTCATGACATACAGCTTCCAGATCCTCATGAGCCTCATGATGCTTTCCATGGTGTTCGTGATGATCACTATGTCCATCGAGTCCGGCAACCGGATCGTGGAGGTGCTGGAGGAGCAGTCCACCATCACCAGCCCGGAAAACGCCGTGAAGACCGTGAAGGACGGCTCCATCGACTTCAACCACGTCTCCTTCCGGTACTCTGAGCGAGCGGAGCGCATGGCCCTGTCCAACGTGGACCTGCACATCCGCTCCGGCGAGACCATCGGCATTCTGGGCGGCACCGGCTCCTCCAAGTCCACCTTGATCCAGCTGATCTCCCGCCTCTATGACGCCACAGAGGGCAGCGTCAAGGTGGGCGGCGTGGATGTCCGGGATTACGATCTCGTCGCCCTCCGGGACGCCGTGTCTGTGGTGCTGCAGAAGAATGTGCTCTTCGCCGGCACCATCAAGGAGAACCTCCGCTGGGGCGACATCAATGCCACAGACGAGGAATTGATCCACGCCTGCGAGCTGGCCCAGGCGGACGAGTTCATCCGCCAGTTCCCGGACGGCTACGACACCCACATCGAACAGGGCGGCACCAACGTGTCCGGCGGCCAGAAGCAGCGGCTCTGCATCGCGAGAGCCCTGCTGAAAAAGCCCAAAGTGCTGATCCTGGACGACTCCACCTCCGCCGTAGACACCAAGACAGACGCACTGATCCGCAAGGCTTTCCGGGAGTTCCTGCCGGAGACCACCAAGATCATCGTGGCCCAGCGGGTGGCCTCCGTGGAGGATGCAGACCGCATCCTGATCATGGACAAAGGCACCGTGGTGGCAGTGGGCAACCATGACGAGCTCATGAAGACCAATGCCATCTACCAGGAGATCTACCGCTCTCAGACGAAGGGAGGGGACAAGGAATGAAGCCAGAGAAACGTCCTCCCGTGAAGATCGGCAGCACCATCGGCAGAATGCTGAAGATGCTCTACGGCTTCTACCCTGTCCTGCTGCCCGCCATCATCGTGTGCATTCTCTTCAGTGCAGCGGTGGGCGCCATTCCCTCCCTCTTCATGCAGAAGATCATGGCCACCATCCTGGACTTTGTGGACTCCCGGGACTGGGCCACCGCCGCCAGGACCATCATCCCGCTGGTGGCCGTACTGGCAGTGCTCTACGTGCTGTCCCTCATCAGCGTGTTCGCCTGGAACCGGATGATGGCTGTCATGACCCAGGGAACCCTGAAGAAGCTCCGCTGCCGCATGTTTGACGGCATGCAGGACCTTCCCATCCGCTATTTCGACACCAATCACCACGGCGACATCATGTCCTTCTACACCAACGACACCGATACCCTCCGCCAGCTGATCTCCCAGTCCCTGCCCAACCTTCTGAACTCCGGCATCACGTTGATCACCAACTTTGCCATCATGCTGTGGTTCAGCATCCCCCTCACCCTGGTGGTGCTGGTAGGCGTGGCCATCATGGTAGTGATCACCCGGAAAGTGGGCGGCGGCTCGGCCAAGTACTTCCAGCGCACCCAGCGGTCTGTGGGCCGCCTGGAGGGCTTTGTGGAGGAGATGATGGAGGGCCAGAAAGTGGTAAAGGTCTTCAACCACGAGGAGGAGTCCAAGAAGGACTTCGACCGCCACAACGACCAGCTCTTCGACGACACCTGCAAGGCCAACCGCTACGCCAACACCCTGATGCCCATTCTGAACAACATGGGCCACCTGATTTACGCGGCCTGCGCCATGGTGGGCGGCCTGCTGCTGATCCTCCAGGCCCCCAACCCCTGCCTCTCCGGCATGGCCATCAGCATCTCCATCGTGGTGCCCTTCCTGAACATGACCCGCCAGTTCTCCGGCTCCATCAGCCAGGTGTCTCAGCAGGTGAACCCGATCGTCATGGGCATGGCCGGCGCCCAGCGCGTCTTCGACCTCATGGACCAGCTGCCCGAGACCGATGAGGGCACCGTGACTCTCGTGAACGCCAAGGAACAGGCGGACGGCAGCTACAAGGAGTGCGAGGAGCGCACCAACGTCTGGTGCTGGAAAGTGCCCCAGGCAGACGGCAGCTTCCAGTATGTCCGCCTCCGGGGCGATGTCCGCTTCAAGAACGTGGACTTCGGCTATGTGCCGGAGAAGACGGTGCTCCACGACATCACCCTCTACGCAGAGCCCGGCCAGAAGGTGGCCTTTGTAGGGGCCACCGGCGCCGGCAAGACCACCATCACCAACCTCATCAACCGCTTCTACGACATCTCCAACGGCACCATCACCTATGACGGCATCGACATCATGCACATCAAAAAGGCCGACCTCCGTCACTCGCTGGGCATCGTGCTGCAGGACACCAACCTCTTCACCGGCACCGTGATGGAGAACATCCGGTACGGAAACCTGGACGCCTGCGATGAGGAGTGCATCGCTGCGGCCCGCCTCGCCGGTGCCCACGACTTCATCACCCGCCTGCCGGACGGGTACAACACCATGCTCACCGGCAACGGCGCCAACCTGTCTCAGGGACAGCGGCAGCTGCTGGCCATCGCCCGGGCCGCTGTGGCAGATCCCCCGGTGATGATCCTGGACGAGGCCACCTCCTCCATCGACACCCGCACCGAGGCCATCGTCCAGGCCGGCATGGACGCCCTCATGACAGGACGTACGGTGTTCGTCATCGCCCACCGCCTCTCCACCGTCCAGAACTCCAACGTCATCATGGTGCTGGAGAACGGCAGGATCATCGAGCGGGGCACCCACGATCAGCTCATCGCCCAGAAGGGCAAGTACTATCAGTTGTACACCGGCGCCTTTGAGTTGGAATAAAGCTGCGAAGTAAACCAGACAACTCATATGAAAGTGCCGCCCGGACATCTGCTCATACAGATGTCCGGGCGGCTTCTTTCGTCTCGGCCTGCGGCTCACCCTTGGATGGCAGCCACCGCCTCCCGTACCGCAGCTTCCAGAGCCGCCTGATCACTGTCCCCTTGGGCGGCATACCAGCACCAGGCAAACCCGTCCTGATCCCAGAGGGCATACATCTGCTCTCCATAGGTGAGAACGGAGACAGAGATATCATCCACAGTGAGTTCTTTCACCAGCTCCCCGCCGTAGATGCCGCTGATGTCCTCCCCCGCGGGACCCATGGCCAGCTCCGTGCCGTCTGTGTAGAGCACCCGTCCCATGGCCGGCACCGGGCCGTACTGGATTACCGTGCAGGTCTCCGGGGTCCGATCCAGCAGTACCGGGAACGCATGTCCCATGGCCTGCCCCACCGCCTCCGGGGAGCCCAGGTCCTGCATGGGGTTGGGGATCTGCACCTCGCTGTTGGGATTCTCTGCCGGGTCCATCCCCAGCACCGGTTCCGTCTGCTCCATCTCCGGCTGGGTGGCCGCAGGGGCAGGGTTCACTGGCGCAGTGTTCCCCATCCGAATCGCCAGGACTCCCGCCAACACCACGCAGAGGCAGGCCGCCGCCGGGAGGGCGAAGCGGCGGATCCTGTTTCCCCTGCGCCGTCTTTCCCTCTGTTTGGCCTTCTCCAGCGCCTCTTTGCCGTCTATCGCGATCGCTTCCTGGATGTGTTTGTCTGAGATCTGTCCCATGGCATCGCTGAATGATGTGTCTTTCATATGGCGTATCCCTCTTTTCTGAGATATTTGCGGAGCTTCTCCCGCAGCCGGTGGAGCTTCACCGAGACGTGGTTTTCCGTGAGGCCGAACCGCTGGGCCAGGGACGCCGGGGTCTCCCAGAGGAAGTACCGGCGGACAAAGAGAGTCCGGCTCTCCACGTCCAGCCCGTCCAGAAAGGCGTCTATGGCAGCACCCACGCCCTCATAGGCATCGTCCTGTACCGGCGCGGCAAGCAGCTCCAGGTCTTCCAGATCCGCCAGCGCCGTCTCATCCCGTTTCTTTCGGTGGGCTGCCCGCCAGCGGTCCAGAGAGATCTGGCGGACAACCTTGCAGAGAAAGGAGCGCAGATAGACAGGCCGATAGGGCGGAATGGACTTCCACACTTTGAAATAGCAGTCGTTCACGGCCTCTTCTGCATCCCGTTGGGGCAGGATATGCCCGGCGATCAAGAGCAAAAGGCCTCCGTATTTGGCAGAGAGGGCATCCAGGCCCTCCGCATTCTTCGAAAACAGCAGCGACACGATGGCTTCGTCCTCCATAGCTGTCTTCTCTCCTTCCACACGCGTGTTCACCCATGTTAACGGCAGTTCTCCCCCTGATCTTACACGTCTCCCGCCAAAATTTCATCTTTTTTTCGGGCATGCCAAAGGGCCGGTGTCTGGACCAATCAGGTCCAGACACCGGCCCTCTTCCCTAAACAGACTTCTCTCAGACGTCTGCCATCTCCAGCGTGCCGCTGCTGCAGCAGTACCGGTACAGGCTGTCTGAGAGCACCGCACTGGGGGACACCACCGTGGGCGTGCAGTTTCCCGCCACAACGGACGCCTGCAGCATCACCGGCAGGTCCGTCTCCCCGCTGTCCCGGCGGACCAGGAACTCGTGGATGCTGGTGGGCACCACGAAGTAGTCCCCTCCCAGTTTCTCCCCCAGGGTCTTCAGCACCTCCGGGATCAGGAGCAGCGCAGACCCGTTGATCCGGATAGCGTTGGTGACGTTGTATGCCCCGGGGTCCGCCATACAGCTCTGTTCCAGGGGCTTGCCGTACCAGGCCCCGTACTTTCGCAGCTGCGCACACATCTTGTCCGTCCGGATCACCTCCACCCCGAAGCTCCGCACCGTGTTCTTCCGGGCCGCCTCGTAGAGCTCCGGCACCGTGAGCCCCAGCATCTTCACCTCCCGCCACCGGAGAAGGGTGGTGAGCAGGGTGCCCCGCTTCACCGGCTCCAGGGGCACCCGGAACACACCGCCCAGATCCAGGTGCTCCACATGAGGGCAGTGCTCCATCATGCGGGCGTTGGTCTCCCGGTTCAGCACCTGCAGCACCACCCGCTCCAGTACCCGCTCCCGGGTATACAGCGGACCCTCCCCAGGGGCGGCATTCTGGATCTTCTGAAGCCGTGCCTGGAGCAGGGCAGCGGCGTAGTTTGCCATCTCGTCCAGCGGCGCATACTCAGGCAGGTCCCGGACATCCACCGCCGGCAGCTGGATCTCATTCGGCAGCTGGACGCAGATGGACACCGTCTCCCCGTTGGTGCGGTAGTCCTCCCGGATCACCAGCGGGATCTCACTCCCGAACATCATCTGCAGCAACGGCAACACCTGCTGCGCCGTCTTCCGCAGTTCCTCTAAAGTTCTCATACCCATCATCTTTGCGGGCCCCGTCATGCAGAGCCCTCTTGCCTCCCGTCTTTTGAATCGGCCCGCCCCAGTGCAGCGGGCCTCTGTATGTTCCAATATTAACACAAGCTATGTCCTATAAACGAGACTGTGGACATTTTTCCCGATTTTGTTGAAGGCGTAGAAACCCGGTCTGCCCTGAAACGCAGCCCTGGAGGCAGCTGGGGCAGCAGATCTTCCACAGCTTAACCTCCAAAGCCTGCCGGGCCTTCCAGGATGGCGGGCAACTGCGTTTCTTCCCCAGACTCAGCCCATGCCCAGCTCCAGAATGCCCTGATCCGGCAGGTAGCGGAGCTTCAGCGCCAGAACCTGCCCCGTCTCCGGATTCTCCACCCGGAGATGCATGGTCTCCTCGTTCTCGCCGGGGATGTCGCAGGCGGTGATCACCGCATCCTTCCCCAGGCTCTCCTGCAGCATGGGCAGAAGGCCCTCCGCCATCTGGCTGCTGGTGGGTGAGCCTTCAGAAACCCTCTGAGCGCATCAATCATAGTTTCTCCGGTAAAGCGTGCCGGATGAGTCACATGCAGGACTCCGGTGCGTTCTGACACGAAGCCAACGCATGGCAAGCTTGCCTTGCCGGGATATGAGGCAATCCGCGGGTTGCTGCCTTCCTTGTACCAACCCCGTGTCACTGTTGTCTGTTGCTGGAAGTGCACCTCATCTTCGTCAACGATATCATCTACGGTTGGATCTTGCTGGAGCTCGCGTTTTTTTGAGAATTCTCTGCGGGCCTCCTCGTCCTCGTGCCCCTTGCTAGGGTACATTTGAGGCCGTATCTGAGAAAAGCCGAGCTCACGGAAAATGCGCAAGCAATTCCGACAGATAGGCATACAGAAGCGGTTGTCCAGTACATTTTCGCTCAAGCAAAAGCTTTGCAGGTGGGTTGGCATATTCCCGATCGATCTGAATAGCCTTGCACTTGAACCTCATGTGAAGACAAGGCCCGTATTATGGCCAAGCAGCCTACATTGCTTAGGTGTTGCCCATGTCCCATCTGAAAAGTTATAATACTGTGGTTTCGACCCGCCTTTGATCTTGTACCGGCCATGTGATGCGACCATTACTTTTACTTTTCCATCCACAACGAATTTGGCACCCGGAAGAATCCGATCCATTGTCTGATAGATGGGTTTGTGTTTTTGCACGCGGAGGTACCCGACTTTTGCAGCATC
>CANQII010000038.1 GCA_947623875.1 uncultured Oscillospiraceae bacterium | reverse complement strand
AGTGCGCTCAGCACACCCATGATGCTTTGGCGCTCTTCCACCATTCAGGGCACATAAACGCCAGCTGGTGCCAAAAACCCGAATATCTGTTACATTTTTAGCCCACCAGAAAATTCTGTAACCTAGTGGGTCTGGGAAAGTGCGCCCATTTTCAAGAAGGCCCCAAATAGGCCCCAAATAGGAACTCATCACTGACAAGTCACTATGGTGTATCTCGTAGCCTTCCCCCTGAGCCGTCCTGAGCTCCCCGGCCGCAAGATCATCAGCATCTTCTTCATCATCACCATGTACTTTGGCGGCGGCCTGATCCCCACCTACCTGGTGGTTAAGGACACCGGCCTCATTAATAACATGTGGGCTCTGTTCCTCCCCGGCGGCGTGGCCATGGGCAACGTGGTTATCGTCCGGAACTTCTTTGAGAATAATATTCCACGCGATATGATTGAAGCAGCACAAATTGATGGTGCTTCAAACTGGAAAATATTCTATAAAGTAGTTGTTCCCCTCAGTAGATCAATCATGGCAGTTATGGTTGTGTTCAGTCTTGTTGCGTACTGGAACGACTGGTTCACAGCTATGATTTATCTGAATAAAGCTCAGCGTCCGTTCCCCCTGGTGCTCCGCGGCATCGTCATCAACACCGAAGCGACTTCTCAGTTCACCTCCGGCCAGGACTACATGGCCGCAGACCGTACGAAACA
Organism: uncultured Oscillospiraceae bacterium; assembly: GCA_947623875.1. GTDB lineage: Bacteria > Bacillota > Clostridia > Oscillospirales > Oscillospiraceae > Enterenecus. The sequence goes on along the minus strand of CANQII010000038.1, from coordinate 17,712 downwards.
GCTGGTCAAGTACGCCTCCATGGTGGTGGCGGCAGTTCCCATGCTGGTCATCTACCCGTTTGTTCAGAAGTACTTTGAGCAGGGCTTTATGACCGGCGCTGTCAAAGGCTAATATCCGTTTCAATTCACCATTGTGCATTATCAATTCTAATTGAAGGAGAATTTCTATGAAAAAGAATGGCTTTGCAAGACTCATCAGCTTGCTCCTGGCCGCCTGCCTGATGATCGGCCTGATGGCCGGCTGCGGTGGCGGCGGCGAAGGCTCCGGCAGCGGCAGCGGCAACAACGACGCCCCTGCCAACAACGATGGCGGCAACGAGGGCAGCGGCACTCCTGCTACCAGCGACCAGACCGAGTTCCTGATCTCCGGCGGTGTAGGCGCTCTGAGCGGCGGCTACGACAACAACCCCGTTCTGGCTGAACTGGCCAGCAACGTCGGTGTCGACATCGAGTGGGACCTCTTCTCCGACTCTCTGGGCGAGAAAGTCGGCGTCATGATCGGCGGCGACCAGCTCCCCGATGCCTTCATCGCTGTCGGTTTCTCTCAGTATGACCTGAACCGTCACGGCTCCAATGGCACCTTCATCGACCTCACCCCGTACATCACCCCCGAGATCATGCCCAACCTGAGCAAGATCCTGGAGGATCACCCCGAGATCAAGTCCGCTATCACCAACGCCGAAGGCAAGATCTATGGCCTTCCCAACGGCGAGCTCATGAACACCAGCGCCATCGGCGCCGACAAGGACCTGAGCATTTACGCCATCCCCGAGTTCTCCATGATCAACAAGAAGTGGCTGGACGAACTTGGACTGGCCGTCCCCACCAACCTCACCGAACTCCACGACGCTCTGAAGGCCTTCAAGGACAACGACATGGCCAGCAAGGTCTATGGCAACACTCAGGGCACTATTCCTATGTCTACTGGTTATGATCAGTGGTGTTGGGGCCAGGAGATCTTCTATGCAGGTTTCGGATTCACCAACTTCACCTCTGATGTGTGCTTCGACCTGACTGTAGATCCCGACGGCAAAGTTTCGTTCGTGAGCAACACCGATGCCTATCGCGATGCTGTTTCCTACTTCTCCGATTGGTACAAAGAGGGCTTGCTGGACCTCGAGATGTTCTCTCAGGATACCTCCACCCTGATCGCTAAGGTGTCCCAGGGCCGTGTCGGCGTCACCACTTGGTGGTACATCGACGAGATCGCCGGCCCCTATGCCTCCGACTTCGTGTTCCTGCCCCCGCTGAAGGGTCCTGTTGGCACTCAGTATGAGAACACCTGCAACGTAAACCTCCGTTCCGGCCCGGGCGTCACTTCCGGTCAGTTCAGCATCACCAAAGAGTGCACCAATCCTACCCTTCTTTGTAAATACATGGATCAGTGGTTCGATGCAGAGACCGTTATGCAGCTGATGTATGGCCCGATCGGCACCTATTTCACCGAGAAGGATGAGAACGGCGTCTGGGGCGTCATCACTGAGGAAGAGGCTCAGGAGAAGTACGGCAAGAGCTCCGGCGAGCTCAAAGCTCAGTGGGAAGTCTATGGTCCTCGTCTCGTGCTTCCTGAGTACTACGGCTCCGTGTTCCAGCTGGAAGACCGCGCTGCTACCCGTATGAAGGACCTGATGGAGAGCTGGATCCCCTACGTCACCAACTTCAATTCCTTCCCCAATGACTGCACCTTCACTGAGGACGAGCTGGACACCATCGACCGCTATAAGCCCGACTTCACCTCTCAGGTCTCCGAGTATGAAGGCAACTGGCTGCAGAAGGGTGGCCCGACAGATGACGAGTGGAACGCCTACCTGCAGACTCTGACCGACTGCGGCATGGAGAAGCTCCTGGAAGTCTATCAGGCAGCTTATGACCGCTACATGGCAGCTCAATAATTTACAATCCCTCCTTTCCCTTTTCTAAGTCCTAAAATGCAGCAGCCACATCCCGTACAGGATGTGGCTGCTGCAGAATAAAGCAGAAATCCATTTTCAGGCTCCCCGCGCACTGCGGGCCATTTGTTGGCAAACCATTCAAGTCACTATCTCTCCTAGGAGGAACATCACATGACCAGCGAAATACTGCAGAAAGCGCGGGACTATGAGGCGCAATTCGGCGCCCACATTAAAAATAGACCGCTCTTCCATCTCTCCCCTTACGTGGGCTGGATGAACGATCCCAATGGTTTCTCTTTTTACAAAGGCCAATATCATCTCTTCTATCAGTATCACCCGTACAGCATCCAGTGGGGCCCCATGCACTGGGGACACGCGGTGAGCAAGGACCTGCTCCACTGGGAGTACCTTCCGGCCGCACTGGCACCGGATCAGGACTACGATGAGGCAGGCTGCTTCTCCGGTTCCGCTGTGGAGATGCCGGACGGCAGACAGCTCATCATGTACACCGGCGTACAGAGAAAGCTGGGGGTAGACGGCTCCCGCCAGGACATCCAGGCCCAGTGTCTGGCCATCGGCGATGGGTTAAACTACGAGAAGCTGGACGATCTCAATCCAGTGCTGGGCGATCCGGATCTGCCGGAGGGCTTCAGCCGTCTGGACTTCCGTGATCCGAAGATGTTCCAGTATGACGATGGCACCTACGCCTGCGTGATCGGCTGCCGCACCGATGATGACAGCGGCTCCATTCTTCTCTTCGAGAGTGAAGACGGCCTCCACTGGCACTACGTCACGGTGCTGGACCGCTGCTACAACGAGTTCGGCCGGATGTGGGAGTGCCCGGACTTTTTCCCCCTGGACGGCAAGCAGATCCTTATGACCAGCCCCCAGGACATGAGCGCTGTGGGCCTGGAGTTCCACAACGGCAATGGAACCATCTTCCTCATCGGCACTTATGACCACGCCACCCGCACCTTCACGCGGGAGAATGTCCAGGCAGTGGACTACGGACTGGACTTCTATGCCCCCCAGACCATCGTTACCCCCGATGGGAGACGTGTAGTGATCGGGTGGATGCAGAACTGGGACACCTGCGTAGGCGGACAGCCCAGAGGCAGCAGCTGGTTCGGCCAGATGACGGTTCCCAGAGAGCTCTCCTTCCGGGACGGCCGGGTGATCCAGAATCCCATCCGGGAGCTGGAGCAGATGCACGGACGCCGAGTATACTACCAGGACATCCCTGTCTGCGAGGAGACCACCCTCCGGGGCATCTTCGGCCGTACCGTGGACATGACCGTAACAGTGAAGCCTATGACCGAAGCCGGATATAACCAGTTCCGCATGAAAGTGGCCTCCGGCAGCCAGCACTACACCTCTATTACCTACACTCCCCAGACTTCCACCCTGCGAGTGAGCCGCGATCACTCCGGTTCCAACCGGGACTTCGTCCATGTACGGGAGTGCTTCGTTCGGGAGAAACAAGGCGTGCTGAAACTGCGGGTTATCCTGGACCGGTACAGCGCTGAGATCTTTGTGAACGATGGTGAGCAGGCCATGTCCCTCACCTTCTACACGCCACTCTCTGCAGATGGCATCAGCTTCCAGTGTCTGGGCAAGGCACTCATCAGCGTAGAGAAGTACGACATTCTCGGCTGAGCAATTCATTAACGACGAAAACACAGACAGCCAGCATCCGGAGCCATTCCGATGTTCTGGCTGTCTGTTTGCTCACTGTGTTAGACTCGGCAGTCTGTGTGTAAATCACAGCGGAATAGGTGGGCTCAGCAAGGAGTATTGTAGCCGGTATTGTTCTTAGTCTGGCAAGGAGCGTATACCGTATACAAGGTGCATAGAAAAAGCAGACTGCAACGGCATGCTTGCAGTCTGCTGAATTATCGTGTTCACTTTCCAGCGAAATATCAGATGGCATATTGAGCGTTCTTGTTACCGCACAGTAAGTGAATTACATTGGAATGGGAACTCCATGCGCCTCCAATTCTGTAACAAGGGACGGGTCCTTGCTTAGGAGAAACATTAAGTTTATCGCTGTCGGGGAAGGATTAGATCTGCCAGTTTCCCAAGCTTCAACGGTTCGCTTTGATACTCCCAGAATTCTTGCAAACGCCTTTTGCGTCAGGTTCATCTTCTTTCTTTCAAAAGCGACATCAATGCTTGGGAGGCTTCTTTCCCGCACTCTCAAAGCAGACTTATCACCGTTCTTGAATGCTCTAATCTGTTCTAAGCTGGCCTTAACACATGCTGCATCATCAATCTTTTTGAAGTTTTCCTCGATTTCCTCATCAGAGAGTGAACTGTATACGACCGTCTCCATATAATTACTCCTTTTCGATTTCTTCAACTATCGTTCGGATCAAGTTTTTCTGCTCTGGTGTAAGGTCAGACTGGCGGCTTTTCGGGTATGCATAGATGAGGTACAATTTCTCTCTCAAATAGAAATCAACATATATTACGCGTCCGCCTTTGCTTTTTCCCCGGTTCTTGTCTACTTGGATCCTTATTTTTCGTGCGCCACCTGTGCCCTTGACTATATCGCCCTTCTCCGGATTAGCAAGCAAGATGTTCTCCAGTATTATCAGGTCATCATCCGTAAGACCCATCAATTCCCAGGATTCATCGAACCATTGGAGATAAGTGAAGGATCGTCTTATCGGTTCCACAGTCCCAACCCTACCTTTCTCATTATATACGATTTTCTCGTAGCCGTCAATGGGTATCTTTGAATTATCCTTTGCTCCTGAGTAGGCGCCTGAGTAGGTGCCTGAATAGGAGATACATAGCTCCCAGATCAATGCCGCAGGCGGCCCTCTGCCCAGCAGAGAACGATTGTGCTGTATATGTTTCTGTTCGAGAAGTCCGTCTGGTCCTTGGAAGAAACCGATAAAGAAAAAGGGTGGAAGAATAGCTGCTCCAGCCTTGAGCAGAGATGCAGTCATGGCATTCCTGAAGATGCCAGACTTCCAGACCTCTGCGAAGTTGAAGAGCAGAGAACGGTATACGATGAGGGAGTGGTTGAACAAGGAAGTGGTCTTGCTGTTGTCGAAGAGCTGGCCAGAGATTCCGGGAATCAGCACCGTGAACTGGCAGAAGCTGACAATGAGGATGGCTAGGCAGATCACGACTGCGGTGATTGCACCAGTGCGTGTGGAGAGAATGGGACACTTGGTTTGCACACAAACACCTCCTTCATCAAACATACTGAACACATACAAACAGATACGCTAATTTCGAATGGCTTACAGGTACAAAACTCGAATATGAGGTGTTGGTTTCTTTATTGTGCTCACAGAGGCATCGGCTTTTCCCCGATCTCACTGCAAGCTGTCATCAATTGTCCAAGAGTTCCACCCGGCAGCGGCTTACTGGTGCCTCATCCAGACTATTGCACCCAGTCTGGATGTATGTGCTTTTCAATCTATCGCCTAAACTTCCAAGTCTTCCACCCTACGTGTGAGCCACGGTCACTCCGCACGAGGTGATCGGTCCCACGGTTATCGTTCGCCTGGCTGGAGACCCTCTGCGGTTCCAGATTGTACACATTCCCCTCGGTGTCCACCGCATAGCTGTCCGGGATGTGGCTCTTGACGCCATTCCCCGACTGCAGATTCAGCTGCAGAACCAGCTCTGCGATCTCGATGTGTTCTTTCCCTGTGAGGGCCTCCAGCAACCAGGCAAAAGCTGCTTCTGACCGCGGAAGATAACCTTGAACGGGATGTCGTGCAAGATCGTCGGCTTCTTTGCCTACTCCTTGGCCACGTCCAGGGCCTTCTTCCACTCTTCGCCGCCGTACTTCTCCAGGAACGCAAAGGCCTCCTCGCGAATCCCATCCGCCAAGTTGCTGCGTGCGTGACCGGGCAGCGAAGACACCCAGTCCAGGGTATCGGCCGTTCTCAACATGCCGATAGCCTCCGCGATTGCCCTATCAGGCGTAGGCAGCTTCCCTTTGGCGCCGTCCTTGTTCTGGGGCCCGGCCTTGTCCTCAGCCTCGCTCGAGGGCTTGCCTCTGAGCTCACTCTCTGTCGTAACGGGCTCGTCCGGCCCGCCCACCATGCTCTTCTCTTCCTGTGTCTCGATGTTGTTCATAAGTAGCTCCTCCTCTTTTGGGGAGCAGCTTATCCCGGCTGCATGGATATTGTCGTCAGTTGTTTCCCATTTTCCGTTGCATACCGGTATCAAGCTGCTCCCGTTCTTGTGGTTGGAAAACGGTGATATGATCAGGAACATATCGTCGCATACGGTGTAGTTGTTTCCTGATGCTCACAAACATGGGACTTTGCAAGCCGCGCTAGATCGCCTGAAACAATCTGCTCAGGAGGACCTCTACCCCGCAGGAGTTCGTCGGGGGGCTGGCATCGCACACTCGGACATCCCAAGTCGAACGATGCCTTGCCTTTGATGCCGTTCACAGCAGGGGTGGGGCGGACGGATTCCTTCCAGCTGCGGCACTCATAGCGGCTCAGGGGATAGCCCACAGCGAACAGGGCCACCGTGCAGAGAGCCAACAGCACCGCCATGCTGACATAGATGAGGAAAATGGGACACTTGGTTTGCACACAAACACCTCCTTCGTCAAACACACTGAAACATACAAACAGATACGCTAATTCCTACTGGCTTACAGGTACAAAAACTCAAACGTGAGGTGTTGGTTATTTTATTGTGCCCACAGAGATATCGGTTCTTTCCCCGATCTCCCTGCAAGCTGTCATCAATTGTCCAAGAGTCCCATCCAGCAACGGCTTATTGGCAGCGCATCCGGACTATTGCACCCAGTCCGGATGTATGTGCTTTCCAACCCGCTTTCTGATCTCGGAGATATCTTTGTTTTCATCCGAGGCTTCTTTGATCAGAGACTCATAGGACTCACTGAGGATGTCAAGGGCGCCGCAGAGCCTGTCCACTTTGGAATACAAGCTCGCCTTCGTTGCAGTTGCCGCAGCATGAGCGCTGGATACAGTTTCTGCTGCTAGACCAAGTTCGTAGTTTAGCTTAGCGATGGTGCTTCTGATAGCGTCTGGTGTCAGGGAGAGCATCTCCAGGATTTCGAGCACCATCGGGCTCTCACCGGACTGCAAACGGTACGTTGCGTCTGGGCTAAGCGATGCGGTAACACTCTCTAGTTCTTTCACTACATCAAAGACAGTACAACCATATAGCCTGGAGTTCTTGTCCTGGTTCCGCTTCGTCAACTCGTGGTAGATTGCACTGCGAAGGATCGATGCTATGAAGCCTACAAAGAACCTTCCACGAATGCTGGATACATTCTTTTCGGTGTGGCTCTGCTCCTGTACAGCCCCAAGGAAGGGCTTGCTCCAAACAAGCAGTTCGTCCTCCATGTCGCGGATACAGACCCGTTTGTACGCCTCTTCAGCAGAACTGATATCGGCGGTAACAATGGTGAAATAGCCGGCATCGTCGAGCGCTTTCTGGATTGCGGGGATATTGCGTTCTACACCGGACAGGATTGCTGTCCCATCAGACTGCCCAGAATACTGAAGATCGAAATACTTGATGTATTTGGTATTCACTTCTTCTGCCCGCGCTGTGCCAATGAGCTGATTCAGTTCATTCAGGTACCGGTCCACAGTCTGATTGATGATCTTCCTCTGCCGGCTGGCAGCACATTCGTCATAGAACACATGGAAGTAGAACGTATCCTCGTCGTTCGGATAGAATCTCACAGACTGCGAGCAGGCATATAGGTCAGTCCCCGGAATCCTATACTGCTCTTTCCCCTCAAACTGACCCAGAACCTGCAGCTTGTAATCTGAGGTGGTCTTACGGATGCCCTTCAAAATGACGGCTGGATTTGCCGTGCTGTTCAGCTGCTTCAGGACATTTCGTTTGGGCAGATTGCTCCCATCCTGAACATTCAGGATCTTTCCGTATCCCCGTTCATATACCTCTTCCATCACCTCGGATAGAACAGGCAGGTTGCCGTAATTGGCTTCGTAGTAGACGGGCAGGCCCAGCTCTTCATCGTATGCGATCGCATAGTTTGTGGGTCTCTCAAGTCGATTCGAAACCATGCTGGTGGCGCCGGTAAAGATTACAGCGTTCCTGGATTTCTCAAGGTTCTTAGCCCAGGCAAGAAGGAAGTTGTTCTTGATCCCGTCATCCACCGTGCGAACGAGCTTTGCTACGGTCGAATCGTTGAAGATCTTCATCCCTGAAGTGAAGGACATGTGCCCTGCAGAATACTCCGGGAAGAACTTCATTTCGGTGGTCTCGTTTACAACCTCATATGCAGCGGCATCCAGAATCAGCTCTATTGTAGTGGGATCCCGGAAGACTTGTTTCAAGGCAAGATCCAAATGACAATCTGATACGATCTTCTGAAAAGCCATAAAGGGTCCAACAACAATATTCGGGTCATGCTTGATGCCAGGGGCTGCGGACGGAGTTGCTTCCGCAAAGTAGGTGTAGTAGTTCAGGTTGGGGTACATCATCGGAGGTTCCGAACCCTGTTCCAACTTGCCGATTGTACTGCTCACTGGTGCAAGATTGCCGGATTTCGTCATTACCCTCTTGTATGTATAGTAGACATAGACGATGTTGCCAATACGCTTCTGCGTGATATTCTTCACAGCAGGTACAGGCACGGTGTAGTTGTAGTAGGCTGCCATTTTCCTTTCACCTCATAGAGTTAGTTTAGACTCTACTATTCTAAATCTCATAAGGGAAAAAGTCAATATCTAAATTCTTAAAAATGGCAGATTTTCCGGTCGGTTTGCTTGTGACGTGCTGAACAGCATTCCCTCAATCACGAAGTTTTGGCCAGGCTTCCGTTTGATCTTACCCGCCAGGGAGAATCAACTTGGATTGCCATAGCCAAAAAGTGATGGTTGTTTGCTATCTCGCAGTATAAATTATCAGGATTTCAAAGTCAATAGTCATTTTCACAAAGTCCAAAACTTTTCTAAATTCTGATTTGAGTTAGTCTAGGGGCGCACTACACCTCGTCTTCCCCTCCGGCGCCAGCAGGATCGGTGAGGTGTGTTGGACCGTTTCTCCGATCATGGGAGCACGCAGCTTTATCCAGCCAGGATAGCCGCACCCGCCATTTCTAAGAGACAGTCCTTCCATTCTTGGATTGTAAACTCTCTGGGAAGAGATGTCAATCCCCCTGCCGGAAAAAAACGGGTGTTTTCCGGGCGAATTCCGGGTCCCTGCCTGTCGCATTCATCGAGCGCCCGGCATTGAGGGATCCAGAAGGGTCTCCTGCTCGCCCCCATCATCCAAACAGGTCCAAAATCCCCCACTCCGCCAGCATTCGCCTTGGGCCTGGCCCAGGGTGAACGCTGGCAGAACGGGGTTTCTCAACTTCATATACACCGGCACACAGAGAAAGCTGGGAACAGCAGGCCCTCGCCAGGACATCTAGGCCCGGTGCCTGGCTATCGGCGGCGGGTTGGACTATGAAAAATCGGACTATCCCTATCCAGTGCTGGGCGATCCAGATCTGCCGGAGGGCTTCAGCCGTCTCGACTACCGTGATCCGAAGATGTTCCAGTATGACGATGGCACCTATGCCTCCGTGATCGTTCCTGTAGGCCAAGACCTATCTCTTCGTGAGCCCTACAGTACCTAAAAACGCAAATAAAGGCGACTGCGGTGTCCCACTGAGAGAGAACACCGCAGCCGCTTTCCCGCTGCCGGGCAGGAGCCCAATGGCTGTACCCCTGTCTGGCAATCTTGTGTCTTGCTTGTGTTGTCCCACAGAGAGTGGGACACGGTCTGCGCCTTGCCTCACCGGCCAATCCCTCAGTGCCCTATCGTGACTTGGTACCGAGAATGCTCCAGCGGTCATCGTGCTCAGGCACTCATGGAGGCCTCCAATTTCTTGATGAACCCGATTTCCAGGCCGGTCAGGCGGGCCAGATATGCAACCGAAGCACCGTTCCCGAGCATGGTCTTCAGGATCTCCTCCTTGCCCTCGGCCTTGCCCTCGGCCTTGCCCTCGACCCTGCCCAAGGCAATGCCCTCAAGCTTGCTCTCGGCCTTGCCCTGAGCATACCAGCTGGCCAATTCCTCCGTCAAAAGACTCACCCTTCCTTTCATGTCCGTCTTCATGACGAACTGTACCCGCTGTCTCAGTTCGTCATTCTGAATGGTTTGTACTTCCTGCGGGTTTTCGGCAGACAAGTCCACTCCCCAGCGAGTCAGGTCCTGCCAATACCCCAGCTCGACCCCATATTTCGGGCCCACCAGCATTCGCCTTGGGCCTGCCCCAGGGTGAACGCTGGCGGAACGGAGGTTCCTCTACCTTATAATAAATACTCTCTTTCCGACACCTTACTTGCCCTTCAGCATGACCCGGACCTTGCTGTAGCTGGCAGTTGCCAATCTGGGATAGCCAGCAGCCTCCGCCTCCTGGTGTACCAGCTCGGTGGCCTCGATGATCGTCTTGCAGCCGTGCTCTGCCACCAGGTCCCGCACCCACTGATGGGCCTCCAGGGGGGTCTCCCGGCAGTGGTTCTTGGGCAGGGTCTTGATCACCTCAGAGACCGGTGTACCCGGCTCTCGGTTCTCATAGCGGTCTACCCAGGGACGCACCTTGGTCCGGTCCATGCCCACTTCCCTGGCAATCTCAGCATAGTTCAAGCCCAGATCTGCCAGAAGGAGAATTTGGGCTCTCCGCCGGGTGTGCTCCGGTGTGGTGTACGCCTGCACCACATATTGCAGCTGCTCCCGATCTTCCGGGTCCAGGTGAAAGAGTTCTTTTTGCATGACGTGCGTCTCCTCTCAGGTTCGCTTTTCCCCATCGTACAGGAAGCGTCCGCCTTTGTCCAGATGGAAATTGCAAAAAGCGGCGCAAAATTCCCCATTCAAGTATCTCTCCGCCGTAATTCCCCCACTTTGAGGCACAAATCCTCTCAGAGAAACATCCTCCATGGGGTGGTATTTCGGCATGATCTGTGGTATTCTGGCCGGCGAACAGATCATGAAAGGTTGCCTGAGACAGCCATGCCCCAAGACAAGACAACAACCGAACAGCCCTTCCTCTCCAAACTTCTGCACCTGGCCGCCCCCAGTGTCCTCCAGAGCCTGATGCTGGCCTCCGTGGCCGCCGGCGATGCCCTGATGCTGGGTCAGATCGCGCAGTCTTCCATGACGGCTGTCTCCCTGGCCACCCAGATTCAGTTTGTGCAGAACATGTTCCTCATGGCCATCACCGCCGCTGGCGGTGTACTGGGCGCCCAGTACTGGGGCAAGGGCGATCGGAAGACCATGCAGAAGCTCTTCCACATCATGCTCCGGTCTGCCGTCCTGCTTTCCTTCCTCTTCTTTGCCGCCTGTGAGGGAATCCCCTCGCTCCTGATGAAGCTCTTCACCGGAGACCCGGAGCTCATCGAGATCGGCAGCGGATACCTCCGGATTGCCGGCTGGTCCTATCTCCTCACCGGCATCTCCCAGTCCTACCTCGCCATGATGAAGGTTACAGACCACGTCGCCCAGGGCGCCTGGATCAGCTCCAGCGCGGTGGTCCTCAACATTGTGCTCAATGCAGTGTTCATCTTCGGCGCTCAAATGGAGGCCCAAGGCGCCGCTCTGGCCACCACCCTCTCCCGGGTAATTGAGCTGGCTCTGTGTGTGCTTGTAAGCCGCGGAAAGACGTACATTCGCCCCGCCTGGAGGCAGTTCTTCCAACCCACCGGCACCCTCACGAGAGAGTTTGCCCGGCAGTGCCTTCCCCTTCTGGGCGGATCCCTGTTCTGGGGTGTGGGCTTCACCTCGTATACCGCCATCATCGGCCACATGAGCTCCGATGCCGCTGCCGCAAACTCCGTGGCCGCCGTGGTCCGGGATCTGGTGTGCTGCGCCAGCAACGGCATCGGCGTTGCCGCCGGTATCATGGTGGGCAACGAACTGGGCGCCGGCCGCCTGGAGGAGGGCAAGGCCTGCGGCATCCGGCTGAAGAAGATCTCCTGGGTCGTAGGGTTTGTAAGCATGGGGGTTGTATTTGCAGTAACACCCCTCATCGTCCGCATGGTGATCCTCACCGAGACCGCACACAGCTACCTCATGGGCATGATGCTCATCATGGGCGTGTACATGATCGGCCGCTCCGTGAACACCGTCTGCATCAATGGCGTGCTGGACGGCGGCGGAGACACCCTTTTCGACATGTACTCCCTGGCGGTGTGCATGTGGGGCATCGCCATTCCTCTGGCGGCGCTGGGAGCTTTTGTCTTCCACTGGCCGGTATTGCTGGTGTACGCCTGCACCTGCCTGGACGAGGTGGGCAAGATCCCCTGGGTGATGTACCGGTTCCGGAAGTACAAGTGGGTCCAGGACCTCACACAGGACCACAGCGAGGGATAGGCAGGCCGTCCAATCTAAGTACCATCAAACAATTCGTGCCAATATGCATAGGCGGCGCCCCGAGGGGCGCCGCCTATGCTGCTATGCCGTTTCAGAATGTGCTCAGAGATCGATAAAGCCGGAGAGCATGCCGTAGCCGGGCAGCTCGAAGGTGGTCAGCTGATCCTCCAGGCGGATGTGTGCCGTCTGGGGTTCCTGCGCCCGGTTGAAGAGCACCAGTCCGATGGTGCCGTCTGGGTTTTGGAATGCGGTGGCCTCCAGGCTGTCCGTGTACTTCGTTACAGCAATTCTCTTAGCCCCAGGCCGAATGAAGTGGCTGAAGTGCCAATAGAACGCCTGGCACAGGTTGGCCTGCAGCACCTTGGTGTCCCGGTGGTAGAAGAAGGGGGCATAGCACCAGTTGCCCACATGGTTGGGTCCGCCCCGCTCGTCCAGAAGGAGATTCCAGTCGTAAAAGGCGTTGATGCCGTGGTTCAGGTCTCCCATGAGCTCATGGGTGAGCCGGGCACAGTTGTTCCACTCGTCCCCGGCGCCGTAGAAGCGGTACTCAATACAGCTCTCCGAGGTGACGAGCTTCAAGTCCGGATACTGCTGCCGCACCAGGTCCAGGGCCTCAAAGTGATCCCCGCTGTACCAGTGGAAGGCACCGCCTGAGACGAGGTCTGGAGAGGAGGCCGCTATGGCATCCCGCACCCGCTCATAGAGGCGCTCCTTGTTGTGGTCCCAGACGAACACTTCGATATCGCTGAGTCCATGGCGCACCATAGCCGGGTGTAGGTGCTCCAGCAGGAATTTCCCCTCCTCCGCTGCGGTGTAGAGGCAGGAATCCCAGGTCTGCACCGCCTTGGGCTCGTTCTGGATGGAGATCCGCTGCACCTGGAAGCCTTTCTTCTGGAATTCCTGGATGTACCGGCAGATGTAGTCCGCCCAGAAGTCTGCATATTCCGGCTTCAGCTTGCCGCCGTAGGTCCGCTGTCCGTTGGTCTTCATAAAGGCCGGCGGAGACCAGGCAGAGAGCATCAGCTGCAGGGGCTGTCCCGCAGCTTTCTGGGCGTCCTCCAGCAGCGCCAGGATGTACTGCTCCGTCCGGGCAAAGGAGAAAGACTTGAGGTCCCGGTCTGTGGGATCGGACATGGCCTCAAACATGCCGGTGGAGAAGTCGCAGGAATCCATGGGCACCCGCACTTTGATATACCCCATCTGGTCTGGGGAGAAGTAGGTCTCCGCCAGCTGCTGCTTCTGCTCTGGGTTCAGCTGGGCGTACACAGAGCCCGCCGCATCGGTGGCGGCGCCGCCAAATCCCTCAAAGGGCTGGTAGGTGATCTGGGGATACAGGTTCACCACCTGGTTCTCCACGCCCTCAGGGTCCGGCGCAAAGGCCAGGGTTCCCTGTCTCTGGGCCCAGGTAGTCCCCTGGGGCGCCGTCTCGGTCCATCGTATTCTCATAAGTGTCTCCTATCTCGCACTTGCCCTGCCGGTGAAGCGGGGCAGGCAGTCTTGTTCTCTTCCTATCCTGTGCCGGAGCAACCTGGTTCAGACGATCCGAAGCGGTACGCCCTCCGGTCCCTTGGCCTGGACAGACACCTGGCCGTCCTTTCCCTTCTTCCAGGAGACGAACACCTCTCCCTTGGGGGTGGGCACGGTTCCCTCTGCCCAGTCCAGCGTCTCCGTCCGAGGAGACACCAGGATCTCCTCGAAACCCGGCTTTCCGGGGCGGACGCCCAGGAGAACGGCGGGCAGCTCATAGAGGACCAGGGCACCCCAGCCGTGGCAGTCACTGCGGTAGGTAACCGGGTCCTCCCCGCAGGTGGTGAGGTGGTCCCGCACCATGTCCCGCCAGATGTTCCAGATGGGATCTGTCTCGGCGTAGAGTCCGGTCTTCTCCAGGGCCCGGAACAGGTACCAGCACATGGCCACACTGCAAGGGGCATACTGGTCTGGATCTTTCAACGTCTCCAGCAGCAGGGCTCTGCCCTTCTCCGGGGATACGGTGTCTGTGAGGACGGCGAACACCTGGCTGTGCTGGCTGTATGCCTCCACGCCGGGGCCATCTTGATAGAGGCCGTCCCGTCCTATGCAGTGCTGGTTCACCGCCGCCCGCACTTCCTCCGCCTCCTGGCGGAACACCTGCGCCCGCTCGGTAAGGCCCAGGAAGTCTGCGAGATCAGCCGCATAGCCCAGGCCCAGGATATACAGCAGGCTCTCCATGGTGATGGGTCCCTGCTTTGTGGCCGGCGGCACTCCGTCTGTGTCTTTCCAGGCCACTGTCCAGTCTATGAAAGACCAGATCTGGCCGCCGGTGTTCACGTCTCCGATCTTTCCAACAAGCCCTCGCTCATCCCGATGGCTGTGGAAGAAGGCCAGGATCCGCTCCACTGCACGCCAACAGGACATGGCCTGCTCCCGGTCTCCGAAGTACATCATATGATCGTACAGCATGCCGATGTAGTAGATGCAGAAGCCAGGGATCACGTTGGTCTCGTAGTTGGGATAGCTGCAGTTGATCATCCCGTCCGGCCGCAGGGCATGGGAGAAGGACTCCATGCACTGCACCGCAAGGCGGTCGTCGCCGGAGCAGGCGTAGGTGTACAGGATCTCACTGCGGCCGTCCATGGCGTACTGCAGCTGCTCGTAGAAGGGGCAGTCCTCGTAGGTCTCGTGCATGCACCGGCGGAGGCTGCGCTCCGAGATGTCCCAGATGGACGCCAGGGTGGGATCAGAGGTCTGGATCTTGGCATGCACCTCCAGGGGATACCCGGTCTCCTGATAGTCCAAGCCCAGGACGGTGAGGGGCTGCTCCCCGGTCTCGATGGTAACCCGGAGATACCGGAAGGTGCGGAACCAAAACGGCGCATACTCTTCTGGCTGTTCTGCCGTCCCGTATCCTGCCGAGGTATAGACATCCGTGAACCCGTGGAGTTCCAGTGTGCTGTCTGTCCGGTCCCCCTTCTTGGGCAATTCTTTATAGGGGTTCTCCGGATTGGGCACTGGGTCTCCCGCATAGCACTCCGCCTGGAGGAGGGTGATCTTGGCATCAGCACCCCCGGCGATCCGCAGGCTGAGATATCCGGTGGTGAGCTCCCCGGCATCCAGATCCACCGTCTCTACACTCCCGGCGGAGATCACCTTTGCCTTTCCCCAGAGCAGCAGATCTCTCCACTCCCAGGGCCGGTCTCCCTTTACCACACCGGCAAACGCCCGGGGTTTCCGATAGAGGAAGGGGATGGTCCGGGGCACCAGATTCATCGCCCGCCGGATTGCCGGTACCTTCTCGTTGGGAATCCCCACAGGGGCCTCCCAGCCATCGTCCTCAAAGCCAGACAGCATCCACACGGTGAGAGAAGTGTCCCCGGTAACCCGCTCCAGAATCATCAGGGGCGAGAAGTATGGGCTCTCCGGCACAATGTGATAGTGCTCCACGGCATGGCACTTCCACTGCACCGGGTAGTCCAGGGAGACAAACAGCCCCGGGGTCTCCGTTCGAACAATGCCGTGGTTGCCTCTCCAGTGCTCCGCCGGATACCGGAGCACCTGCACGGCCAATATGTTCTCTCCCGCATGGAGATAGGGGGCGATGTCCACGGTGTCCACGTACCAGACGGCGTGGTTGCCCCGGGACGGGCCCATCTCCACGAAGGTTCCATCCACAAAAAGCTTATACCGGGAGTCTGCGGTGATCCGCACCGGCAGGGATGCCGGCACCCGGTTCAGGGACAGCGTCCCCCGAAAATACACCAGCCGAGGTTCCTGTTCTTCTTCCCGGCTCCAATGCTGCATCCAGATCCAACCCATAGAGAGATGCACCTCCTGGCGCGTATCATACCGGCAAAGGCGTGGGGCTGTCAAGGGGAGAAAGGAGATTTGCTTGCCGGCTCGGCTGGACTCCGGCGTTGTTCTTGGCTGTGCCGGAGCGGACATGCAAGCATATATCGAGCGCAATACGACGAATCCAGGATTCAATCCCTGATTCGTCGAAGATCAGGGTCCTGCTGTACTGCAGTCTGCCCCAGAGTGAGGATGTTTCGGGAGAATGTTCCGCTATCACGATATACCGCCATATCAGCTGCCGACATCACTCCAGTCTCTGGTGCCTTCTCTCAGCTGTATAGGTGCAGTCCTAACGCACCATTCTTGCGCACTTCTGAGAAAGCCTCTCCTCATATGGGCACATCTCGGCCAAATTGCGACCAATCCAGGATTCAATCCTAGAATCGTCGAATATCGTGGTCATACTGTTGCCAGGGAGCAATCTTTCTAGAGTCTAGGATGGGAGAATGTTCTGCTATCACGATATACCGCCCATATCTACTGCTGGCACGGCTCTTATCTCCGGCGCATCTCCCGTCTGTACCGGAACGGTCCCACACACCATTCTTGCGAACTTCTGAGAAAGTCTGGCCACTTACGGGCACACCTCGACCAAATTTCGACGAATCCAGGATTCAATCCCTGAATCGTCGAAAACCGGGGGTCATGCTGTACAGTGGGGCAGGCTGCAGTCTGTCCAGAGCTAAGGATGTTGCAGGAGAATGATCTGCTATCATGATATACTGCCACTGCACCACACCGGTCTCCGGCGCTTCTTCGGCTGAACAGGTGCGGTCTTAACGCACCATTCATGCAAACTTTTGCAAAAGCCTGTTGACATGCCGGCACGCTTCAGCCACATTACGACGAATCAGGAATTCGATTCTGAAATCGTCGCAAGTCGTGCCATGCTGTAGCCAGTGATCCGTTATCAGTCTGCCAGGAATCGAGAATATTGCGAGAATGAGTTCTAAAAATCCCTGTAAGAACTATCATGATATACTGCCATGCTCGCTGTCAGAATCAATCCGGACACCAGCACTTCAACTGTACCGATACGGTATCATGGCCATTCTTTTTTACTACCGAAAAGGCCGGTTGACATGCGGGAACATTTCGGTCAAGTTACGACGAATCCGGAATTATATCCCAGAATCGTCAGAAAGAGATGTCCTACTGCATATGCGCGGTCAAAGCGCAGGCGTCAGTCTCTGTCCAGACCCGATAAGGCTGCCGAAGAGTGCTCTGAACTTCCTATAAGTACTATCATGACTCACTGCCACATCCGGCTATCGGCCCCTCTCGACTGTACCAGCGCGATCATCCACGCACAATTTTTGCACACTCCCAAAAAACCTATTGACATACGGTCACATTTCGGCTAAAATGTGACTAATCTAGAATTCAATCCTTGAATCGTCGGAGGTTGAAGCCATGCTGTATGTGCAACGCGCAATCGAGGACAAAGTACAGGCGGCAGCCCGGAATTTCAAGTCGGTTCTCGTCACAGGGGCGAGGCAGACAGGGAAATCCACCATGCTGACGCACATTTTCCCCGACAGACGCTATGTGTCCTTTGAGGACCCGTATATCCTGAAATCCGTATAATAGGGTCATATGGATAACAGGGTCAAAAAGCTCCTACGGTTTAATACCAAGCAATTTAAAA
>CANQII010000037.1 GCA_947623875.1 uncultured Oscillospiraceae bacterium | reverse complement strand
CCAAGTAAGATAGGGCTCGAACTCAGCAATCAAACCAAATGGCCGCAAAATGTGGGCGCAGCAGCGCTGATGCGCATTCCCAAAGTGCGTATAGGTCGGATCCCCATCAGAGACTGCGGTGCCATGGAAGTGCTCCAGGGGAGTTCCCTTCTGCGCCTCAATCCCCTTGCTCTTGCGAACCTGGAACATGTAATCCTTCCCGTTGGAATTGATCGCAATCTGGGTGAGCTTCCTGTTCACAAACATGGTGGTCATGTCCGTGTGGAGAATGGGACCCGAAGCAAGCTTATCAAAGATCGCCTGCTTTTCCGCCTTGGTCTTGTTGGCAAAGTCCTCGTTGAGCCCATTGATCCAGGCGTGAGACACGTCCAGCTGTCCATGAGAGACCGCCTTGAGGAAAGCGCAGATCTTCCTCTCCGAAGTGTTCAGATAGTTCTTCATGAGGAAGGCCACAGCCCTCACGGACTCATCGTAATTCACTTCGAGCTGGAGATCTTCGGGGAAATCCGGGTTGTGCACCTCGCCGGTAACCCTATTCCTAAGCACAGGGAAGTATACATCCACAGGCATAGCAAGGAGCTGGAGGCCGATTGTCTGCTTCACCCGGAAGCTATCAACCAGCCAATCCGGATTGTTCCGGTACTCCTCAGGGATATCCGCAAACACCTGAGCAACCGGAGCCATCCGCTTCCTGGGATGCCCCTTATGGCCGGGCTGGCCACCCTGCTTCTTCCCAGACGGCTTCTTCTTGGGCTTAACCGGACCGAAACGCGGCTTCTTGGCAGAGGACCAGTTGGAGTTGGTAGAATCCTGCGCCAGCTGAGCCTTCATCTTGTCGATCTCGCCGTTCTGCTTCGCGATTTCCTGCCGCAGCTGGTAGTTGCTCTCCTTCAGCGTTTCAACGATGGAAGTGCTGTCGGTAACGCTCTTGCTGGCTTCGGGAACTGGAGGCTCTTTGCCAAAGTGGAGGGTCCAGAGGCTATCGTACTTCTCCTGCAAGGCTGCATATTGCGCTGCCAGATCGGCATAGCTTTGCTGCTTCGCTTCGCTCTGGGCCAGCTTGTCCTCCAAGGCCTTCACCTGATTGGCACAATCTGCGAGGTTTTGGTTGATGGCCTTGTACATTTCCTTCCGGTCGTCCCCGGCTTGGGCCAATCCTTCGTTAAGGCCCTTTGCGTATGCACGATCTGCCTTTTTCTCAGCAGCCTCGCGCTTTCTCCGCTCGGTTTGCAGCTTGGACTCTGCCTTTTGCGCTCTCCCCTCTGCATTTAGCACCTGGTTGCGCATGTCGGTATAAGTCTTACCGCTCTTCAGCCCGTCAAGTTCGCGCAGCGCGTCTTGCAGTCTTAAGTACATTGCAAGCTGCGGATCTTGTACAACGGCATACGGTGAACAACTTTGCACGGTTTTCTCTCCTTTCCTCGAACTTTACTCTGCGAGCTTTCGGACCTGCTCATAGACACGCCGGACGCAGCCATCCAGTTCCCTGGCTCTGTCCTTCTCGGTAGCCAGTTCCATGCGCAGTTGGGTGATCGTCTCTTGCTGCCGGGCGTTCAGGATCTCCAGTTCTTTCAGTTCCTTCTGGGCCTCCTGGTACAACTTCGCGTAGTTCGGCATCTCGCCGGAAGCTGGTCCAGGTACTTCCGAGACCTCAGGCTTGTCCATCTTCCTCGGACGTCCTCGCTTGCCGCTGGTGGGCTCAATCTCACCAGTCTCTGGGTTCACTCTGCCCAAGTAGACCTTCTTCGGCCGGGACTGCTTGGTCTCAGGGTCATAGTGGGAGATGATTTCGTAGGCATATCGGGTGCCCGCCTTGTTCGTCCAGGTTGAGATCGACATGGGTGCCAACCTCCCCCTCTCTCAATTTTCTAAATTTTATCACCCGGGAGCCACGCTGTCTATAGCCATATTGCCATAATTTAGTTTAAATAACGTGGCACTACTGGGCAATACGCACAAAAAGACCCCCTTCCAAAATCCATAACGGATTTTAGAAGGGGGGTGTGACCAGTAACCCGATTTTATCAGCCTGGTTTTGCTTGTGCAAGATTGACTTGCAATTTCTCTCAAATGGCCAGAAAGACTGGGCTGTTCTGGATGAAATGTTCTCTTTTTGCACAATTGCCGGAGGATTTCCCTACACGATGGAAGAACATTTCCAGCAAGAATTTTACTTGTTTTGCCGGGAAAACATGGTACAATGGGGCTATCTATTCCGTGGAGGAATCACAATATGCCAAATATTAGAAAAATTGTATCACGCAGTGAACAGGACCCGGCCAACTGCTGGAGCATCGAGGATCTCTTCCCCAGTGTTGATGCCTGGGAGGAGGCCTTTGCCGCCTACGGGAAGCTGCCGGAGCAGCTGGCCGCATACCGGGGCCGGCTGGGGGAGTCTGCCCAGACCCTTCTGGAGTATCTGCGGCTGCAGGATCAGATCAGTGTCCAGACCGACCCGGTGTACAATTACGCGCTGCTCCGCCGGGACGAGGACACCGCAGACCCGGACCGGCAGGATATGGCCGGCCGCTGCGATAGCTTTCTCGTGGAGTTGGACAACGCCGATGCCTTTGCCCGGCCGGAGCTCATCGCCATTCCGGAGGACACCCTGGAGCGCTTCTACCAGGAGGAGCCCGCCCTGGAGGAATACCGCCGGCACCTCACCCGGGTCCGCCGGAGCAGGGAGCATGTGCTGTCCCCCGCCGAGGAGGAGCTGATGGCCGCCATGGGCAAGGTGACACAGAGCCCGTCGGACATTTTCAACGCCTTCAACAATGCAGACCTGAAGTTCCAGCCTGCCCTGGACAGCAAGGGGGAGGAACACGCCGTCACCCACGGATCCTACTATCTGCTCTCCACCAGTCTGGACCGCACCCTCCGGAAGAACGCCTTTTTCTCCTTGAACGGCGCATACAAGGCCTTCCGCACCAGCATCGCCGCCATGCTGAATGCCGAGGTGCAGAAGAACGTCTTCCGGGCCCGGGCCCGCCGTTACGACAGCACCCTCCAGTCCGCCCTCTTCCCCAATGAGATCCCGGAAAGCGTGTATCTCAGCCTGATCGACACCGTGCACCAGAACCTGGACAAGCTCCACCGCTACATGGCCCTCCGAAAGAAGGTCCTGGGGGTAGAGGAGCTCCACCTCTACGACTGCTCTGTCCCTCTGCTCCCGGAGGCGGACCAGGTGATCCCCTTCGATGAGGCCAAGACCTGGCTGCTGGAGGCCACCAAGGTCCTGGGGGAGGAGTACCACACCGCCCTTGCCGCCGCCTTCGATCGCCGCTGGATGGATATCTATGAGAACGAAGGCAAGGCCTCCGGTGCCTATTGCTGCAGCAGCTGGGTACACCCTTACGTGCTCCTGAACCACAACGATGACCTGGACAGCGCCTTTGCCCTGGCCCACGAGATGGGACATGCCATGCACTCCTGGCTGAGCTACAAGCATCAGCCCACGGTCTATGCGGAATACGCCCTCTTTGTGGCAGAGGTGGCCTCCACCTGCAGCGAATCCCTGCTGATGCAGTACCTTCTCAGCAAGACCCAGGACAAGCGGCAGCGTGCCGTGTACATCAACTACTTCCTGGACCAGTTCCGCCACATCCTGTACTGGCAGACGCAGTTGGCGGAGTTCGAGCTGAAGATCCACACCCTGGCAGAGGCGGGGGAGACCCTCACCGCCAAGAAGCTCAGCGCTATCAGCGGGGAACTCACCCGCCAGTACTATGGGCCAGACCTGGTGTTGGACGAAGAGGGCACCATGGACTGGGCCCGGATCCCCCACTTCTTTATGAAGCTGTATGTCTATCAGTATGCCACCGGCTTCTCCGCCGCGGTGGCCCTCTCCCGGCGGATCTTGAGCGGTGGGGAGACGGCGGTCCGGGACTACCTGCAGTTCCTCTCCAGCGGCAATTCCAAGGATCCCATCACTCTGCTGAGAGAGGCGGGGGTGGATCTCAGCACCCCGGCGCCGGTGGACGAGGCCCTGGCCCTCTTCGGGGAGCTGGTGGAGGAGATGGAGACTTTGCTGGCGTGAGAAAGACAGCTGGTATCTGCTTGCGCTGCCCGGAAAAGTACACAATCCCATGAAAAATCGGCGGAATCGCGAGAATTCCGCCGATTATTATGCTCATTCACAGGGAAGACTGTCTGGCCCGCACCCCGGGTTCTTCCGGTACTCCCGGGGCAGCATGTGGTACGCCGCCTTGAAGGCCTCGGTGAACTTGCTCTGGCTGTCGTAGCCGACGGACTGGGCGATCTCCGCGATGGAGAGGTTGGTGGTCTGGAGCAGCTTGGCCGCCTGTTCCATCTTGTGCTCCCGGATGTGGGCCGCGAGAGAGGTGCCGTACACAGACTTGAAGGCCGCCTTCAGGGTGGTGGGGTCTATCAGGTACTGCCGGGAAAGTTCCTGGATGGTGATCCGCTGCTCCATGTGCTGGAGAAGGCTGTCGTGAATGCTGCGGACGATCTCGATCTGCTCCGGGGAGAAGGCCTCCAGCTTGTTCTGGGCTGGTACCTCGCGGCTGGCCAGGGACAGCAGCAGTTCCATGGCCTTCAGCCGCAGCCAGAGCAGAGCCCATCGCTCTCGCGGCTGGCACAGGCTCTGGAAGATCCGGTCTGTCTCCGGGGTGCCGGTGAGAAAGACGGGGCCATCTGCTTGGCAGTACTTCTCCCGGAGAGCTGTGCCCAGATCCTCGGCGCCAGAGAGGAGTTCCGGCGGGTGTGCAGACAGCTGCTCTGTGTCCACCGAGAGGAGCAGTCCCTCGTAGGGCTGGGTGGAGAAGGCGATCTTGGAGTGGGCACAGTGCCCCATGGAGTGAATGGAGAAGTTCCCTGGGTTCAGGTAGAGTTTGCCGCCGCCGCCCATGGTCCACTCCGCCTGCCCGGAGATACAGAAGTGGATCTGGAGGATGTGGGGGAGAGGGGCATGGTGCATCTCCAGGGCGTCCCCGGCGAGGGAGACACGGAACAGGTCTATCCCGGGGCAGAGGCTGATGGGCTCCGGCGGCTGACCTTGGGAGAGCTTTTCAATTCCCCGTGCGATGACAGAGATGCCCTTATCCATGGTGATCCCCCATCCACTCCGGGCAGGTGATCTCCATCACCTGCTCGATCATCTGGTGGAGCAGCCGGCTCTGAGGGGTATCGGCGGCCTTGTAGTACACCTCTTTGCCATCGCGGCGGCTTACGATGAGGCCGCTGCTTTTTAAGGGACGGAGGTGGTGGGACACCGCCGGGCTGGACATCTCCAGAAGGGCGGAGATGTTCACCACGCACTCCTCACAGTGGCAGAGAAGCCAGAAGACTCTGAGCCGTGTGGTGTCCCCCAGCTGCCGGAACACCTCAGTTACGGTCTGAAACTGGTCGATCCGGCCAAGCTGCGCCTGAATGATGGCGGTCTCCTCTCCCTCGCCGTGCTGGTGGGGCAGGTGTATTTCGTTCATAGGGGTCTCCTTCCTGGGCCTTTCGCCCGATTGGATATTCTTTTCGCCCGTTTGGCAGGGAATCTCCCGATCCCCTTGACGGGCTCTCTGGGCGACATTATACTCCGGTCAGAACGATTAATCAAGTGCTTAATCGTTGAATCAAGAAGAAAAATGAAGTCGGAGGGACTCGCTATGAAGAAGACATACAAGATCGAAGTGGACTGCGCCAACTGCGCCAACAAGATGGAGCAGGCCGCCCAGAAGACCACCGGCGTGCAGAATGCCACCGTGAACTTCATGACCCAGAAGATGACCGTAGAGTTCGACGAGGGACAGGAGCCTAAGGCCGTGATGCAGGACGTGCTGAAGGCCTGCAAAAAGGTGGAGCCGGATTGCGAGATCTACCTGTAAGGCGGGAAATGAGAGGGCTCCGTGTCCTGCGTGCAGCGGGGAAGCGGGGCCCTTTTTCCAACGAAAATCGGTATAGGAGGGAATTGAGATGCAAGAGATCATCATCGATGTGCTGCTGGCAGCCGTGGTGCTCACGGCGCTGGTATTTCGTTTCTACGTGGGGACCCGTCCGGACAGTTCCATGACCAAGAAGCAGCGGGTCATGCTGGAGAGAATCCTGGCGTCCTCGGCGGTGCTGCTGGTGCTCCAGCTCATCCCCGTGACGCTGTTCGCCCGATTGGACGAGGCCTTGTTCCCGTCCGCCGGCCGGTGGCTCCGGTTTGCCCTCTATCTGGCGGACTACTTCCTCATCGGCTACGACATCCTCCGAAAGGCCTGGAAGGGCATCCTGAACCGCCAGGTCTTCGATGAGAACTTTCTCATGGCGGTGGCCACGGTGGGCGCCATGGCCCTGGCCATCTATGAGAACGGGGACTACCTGGAGGCCATCGCCGTCATGCTCTTCTACCAGATCGGCGAGTGGTTCCAGAGCTACGCCGTGGGCAAGAGCCGCCGCAGCATCAGCGACCTCATGGACATCCGCCCGGACTACGCCAACATCGTGCAAGACGGCGAACTGGAACAGGTGGACCCGGATGAGGTGGAGATCGGTACCGTGATCGTGGTGCAGCCCGGCGAGAAAGTCCCCATCGACGGCATCGTAGTAGAGGGCAGATCCAGCCTGAACACCAGCGCCCTCACCGGGGAGAGCCTGCCCCGGGAGGTGCAGGAGGGGGACGAGATCATCAGCGGCTGCATCAACCAGACCGGCCTATTGAAGATCCGCACCACCAAGGAGTTTGGGGAGTCCACCGTGTCCAAGATCCTGGACCTGGTGGAGAACGCCAGTTCCCGCAAGTCCAAGTCTGAGGACTTCATCTCCAAGTTTGCCCGGATCTATACCCCTGCCGTCTGCTACAGCGCTCTGGCCCTGGCCGTCCTGCCGCCGCTGGTGCGGATGCTGGCCATGGACTTGTCGGCAGACTGGGGTACTTGGGTGTACCGTGCCCTCACGTTCCTCGTCATCAGCTGCCCGTGCGCATTGGTGATCAGCATCCCGCTGAGCTTCTTTGCCGGCATCGGCGGGGCCAGCCGGGAGGGTGTGCTGGTGAAGGGCTCCAACTATCTGGAGATCCTCTCCCAGACCAAGACCCTGGTCTTTGACAAGACCGGCACCCTCACCCAGGGCGTCTTTGAGGTGAACGGCATCCACCACAGCGATCTGGACGACGCCAAGCTCATCGAGTACGCCGCTTTGGCGGAGAGCGCCTCCTCTCATCCCATCAGCAAGAGCCTCCAGCGGGCCTATGGCAAGAAGCCGGACCGCAGCCGGGTTTCGGACATCCAGGAGATCAGCGGCCGAGGCATCATCGCCAAGGTGGACGGCATCGAAGTGGCCGCCGGCAACGACAAACTCATGGAACAGCTGGGTATCTCCTACATCCCCTGCCACCATGCGGGTACCATCATCCACATGGCCATCCGGGGCGCCTACGCCGGACACATCCTGATCTCCGATATCGTGAAGCCCAATGCCAAGAAGGCCATTGCCAGTTTGAAGGCCGCCGGCGTGGAGAAGACCGTGATGCTCACCGGAGACGCCAAGAAAGTGGCAGACCAGGTGGCGGAGGAGCTCGCCATCGACACCGTGTACAGCGAACTGCTGCCGGCAGATAAGGTGTCCAAGGTGGAAGAACTGCTGCAGCAGGAGACCGGTAAGGCAAAGCTGGCCTTCGTAGGAGACGGCATCAACGATGCCCCGGTGCTCTCCCGGGCGGACATCGGCATCGCCATGGGTGCTATGGGCTCCGATGCCGCTATTGAGGCCGCGGACATCGTCCTCATGGACGACGACCCCATGAAGATCGCCAAGGCCATCAAGATCAGCCGGAAGTGCCTCCGGATCGTGTATCAGAACATCGTGATGGCCATTGGCGTGAAGGCGGCCTGTCTGATCCTTGGCGCTGTGGGCATCGCCAACATGTACCTCGCCATTTTTGCCGATGTGGGCGTGATGATCATCGCCGTTCTCAACGCCATCCGGTGCCTCTCGGTGAAGAACCTGTGAGGATGGAGCAAGTGCCCGCCGCAGGTGCAGATGGGCTGGAGACCGAACTGGCGGACTTCTTCAAGGTGCTGAGCTGCGCCTCTCGGGTCCACATCCTGCGGGTTCTCTTGGAAGGAGAGACCAGCGTTGGAGTGCTGGCGGAGCAGCTTGGCATGACCGGCTCCTCGGTATCCCATCAGCTGCAGATTCTGCGCCACGCCAGACTGGTGCGGCAGCGGAGGCTGGGCAAAGAGCGGCGGTACACCCTGGCCAGCGATGCGGTGCGCACTATGCTGGAGGCTGGGGTGCAGTGCATGGGAAACCAGGTTCCTCTAGACTGACCTTTCGTGGGGCAGAAAACAACAGCAAACGGGCCGCAGCGGTGGGAGATCCCACCGCTGCGGCCCGTTTGCTACTGATTGGGCAACTATGATACAATTGATTTTACGCAATTGAAATGGACTGCATCAGTGAATAAAACGTTGAAAAGACGTCATCTCACCTCGAAGATGATAGCTGCTGCCGCTTTTATTCTCTCCGATGATTTGAAATCCCAGCTTTTGCGCGATGCGCTGGGAGTTGCAATTGTGCTTGTTGATGTACGCCTCTGCGTGCGTCACGCCATCCGGAAGAATGGCGAGAAAGTGTTGCAGCAGGCGGTAGAAGAGGAAGGTTCGCTGATAGTCTGGTGCGATCTCCACTTCCTCGATGAGGACCGTGTCTCCTGTGATGCTGTACTGGAGATAGCCCGCGAGGATGTCATCCGCATAGGCCAGAAGGATCTGTTTCCCCCTAGCCTGGTCTGAGTACATGTAGGACAGCCAGATCTGCTGATCCTCCTCGTAGGTGTTGCCTGTGGGGGCGATCTCGCCCATGTTTCTGGCCAGGATGGAAAACAGCTGCGGCAGGAGATCATCGGACTGGGCTGGATTCAGCAAGGAAAAGGTGAAGTTCACGATAGGGTGCTCCTTCTCTTCAGTCCATGTCCCGGACTGATGCTCCTTCGGCTTGCGGTACTCCAGTTCCAATGCCGGCTGATCTGTGCCGGCGATGTGGTAGGTCTCATGGACGCCAGTCTCGGTGAAGCCCACGGTCTGGTAGCAGGCGCGGGCGGGGAGATTGCTCTCCAGCACCCCGATGGTGACCTGCTCGGCGCCGTAGATCTGGAAGGCGAATTGCAGGCCCAGGGTGAGCATCCCTCTGCCGATGCCCCTACCACGCCGGTCTGGGTCCACCAGCACATAGCCGAAGCGCAGTTCGTTGGAGTTCTCCCCGGGGATGCGGACGGTGAAGAAGCCGGCGGGCTCGTCGTCATCCAGGGCAGTGAACCGCATGACGGACGCTGTCTTCTCGAACTTCTCTGGGGTGATGGGAAAGTCTCCCATGGTGCCGGCAGTCCAGCGGTGGAAGGTCTCCTCATCCCGGCACCAGGAGAGGACGGTATCCCGATCTGGGTCGATATATGGGCGGATTCGTATCATGACTGCACCTCCAATTGTTCCTTTGGTGAATAGATCCCTCTCCGCTGTGCCTCCGCCAGCAGCTTCGGTTGAATTTCCGGGTACGTCCAGCGGTCTGGGAGGTTCTCAGTCTGGAGAATGCTGCCGATCTCGCTGTGCAGTTCTCCCTCCAGGGTCTCCACTGCAGCGAAGAAGAGCTTTCCGAAGGTCTCCTGGCCATCGAAGTTGTCCGGCGCGGTGACGGAGTACACGCAGACTGGGTTGAGGGTGTACTGGAGAGCGCCTGTTTCCTCATAGAGCTCCCGCCGTGCGGTCTCTTCAATGGCCTCCCCGGGCTCTCTGTGGCCGCCGGGGATCTCATAGGTGTCCCGCGCCTTGTGCCTGCAGAAGATCCACTTGCCGTCCTTGCGGGCGATGATCACGGCGAATTTCAGCTTCTCGTCTGGGACGGATTCGTAGAAGCGGACGATGGTCAAGGGAAGGACCTCCGATCGGTTGGTTTTATAGGGCTTTCTTGGGGCAGGCTCTCACGCACTCCAGGCAGAGGATGCACTCTGTGCCATTGGCTCTAGATCTGCTGTTGTCTGTGATGTCCACGTCCATGGGACACACCCGTTTGCACTTGCCGCAGGAGACGCACTTGGAGCTGTCACAGGTGATCCGCAGCAGGGAGAAATAGCTCATGGGCTTCAGGAAAACCGTCACCGGACAGATGTACTTGCAAAAGGCCCGGTTGTCCTGGCAGATGAAGGCGAGGGCAATCCCTACGGCGTAGTAGAGCCCATTCCCGATGAGAAAGGCCCAGAACATGATCCGCTCCAGGTTGCCCACATGGGCCAGGAAGAGGGCGGAGACGAACACCAGGGAGAGGACGAATGTGATGTACCGGATCCAGCCCCAGCGCTTCCGGGGCTGTTTGGGCTGCTTGTACGGGAGAAAGTCCAGCACCATGGCGGTCCAGCAGGCGTATCCGCACCAGCCCCGGCCGAAGAGCAGCGGGCCGAAGACTTTGGCCACGGCGTAGTGGATGGTGGCCGCCTCGAAGACCCCGGTGAAGAGGTAGTACCAGAAACCCTCAATCTGCATGTTCTCCCGGCAGATGAGCCCGAGGTAGACCAGCATGTAGCAGCCCACAAGCAGCTGGGTGACCCGCCTGGCGTGGGGATATTTCCGGATGTACAGCGTCACGCCAAGGGCGATGGAGATGCCGATGTAGCTGAAGTTCAGAAGGTAGAAGAGGTTGTTCTTGGTGAGCCAGAGGGTGATGGCCACTGTCTCAAAGACCAGCAGCAGGGCTGCCGGCAGGATGTATTTCTTCATAGATGGCACCTCGGCGCAGGAAATTTGCTGGATTTCAGAGTTTCGCCAGTATGCTGTCGATGTACTGGAGGTACGGCTTCCGGTTTACCTGATCGCTGTTGTCCCGGTACCAGGAAAAGGACTCCTGCAGCCCATGGGAAAAGTCTATCTCGTCTGGCATCAGAGTGTGCTGCTTGGAGACGTCCAGGCGGTATGGATAGTCCAGAAAGCTGAAGTACTGCCGCTGGTCTACGTCCGCATAGACCTCTTTGAAGGCAGGTGGCTTACCGGCAGTCCGGTAGCAGAGCTCCACCCATTGGCGGATGGACACTGTATCTCGGTTCCCCACGTTGAAGATATGGTCTTTGGGCCGCTGGGTGAGGAGAGCATCTATGAACCGGCAGAGATCGCGGATGTGGAAGAACTGCAGCGGCATGCTGCCGTCTTTGGGGAGGTAGAAGACCCTACCTTGGAGGGCGCAGTCCCAGACGAAGGCCTCCCGGTACACGTTGTTCATGGGGCCATAGAGGTACGGCGGGCGGAGAATGTACGCATTGGGAACCCGTTGGAGAAGCGCCTGCTCTGCGGCGATCTTGTCTGTCCCGTATTTCTTCCAGTACTTGTTCTCCGCCAACGGGGTGTCCTCCCGGAAGGGCTGGGACCCATACTCCGGATAGACGGCGCTGGAACTGATGAAGACATAGTCTCCGAAAGGGCCCAATGCGTCTAGCAGACTGTGGATGCCATCCGCGGTGTATGCGGTGTCCACCACGAGGTCAAAGGAGTAGCGGCGCAGTCTGTCTCCCAGTTGGAACCGGTCTGCCTGGATCAGCGTCACGCCAGGGGACTGCTGCCTGGTGCCCCGGTTGAGAACATAAACCGTGTTTCCGCAGGCTGCGTAGTACGCTGCAATATACCGGCTCACGAACACCGTGCCGCCGGTTACCAGTACGCTCTTCATCCTGCTGCCTCAGATCTCCTTGAGTGGGGGAACTGCCGGAGACAGCCGGTTGGGGTACTGGGACACATCCATGATGATGCGCTTGCACTGGGGGCAGCAGTCTCCCTCGATGGTGTTCGGACTCAGCAAGGGGGATCTCAGATTCAGGGCATACTGCTCGGTGTCATTGGGAAGCAGGCTGATCTTGTGCTTTCGGTCCGACCAGATCACGGCGCTGCAGTTCAGATAGCCGTGGACCATCTCTACGTTGCAAAAAGGACACTTCATACGAAACCCCTCCAGACTGTTTGCACTGAAGAAAACTATACCGAATTGCAGCCGTCTTGTACGAACAGCGGCAAAATCTCCTGGACAGTTGGAAAAGAAAATGGGTGAATACAATGTATTCACCCATTTACAAATTATGGACCTGAAGAGACTCGAACTCTCGACCTCTCGGATGCGAACCGAACGCTCTCCCAGCTGAGCTACAGGCCCACCTGCAGGAGCCATTATAGCAGAAAGAAAGCGTTTGTAAAGGGGGAAAATCGGAAAAGTTCGGTCAAATTTCGCTGTCATCATCCAGATATTGGATAAAATGGCCTGATTTCCGGTCTTAGACCGAGGGGTAGTACTTCTGGGGAAGGCTTCTCTTGGCCTCTGGGACGGCGCTGTAGTCCCACTGGTGATCCACGGCCATGAGGTCGCTGGAGACATTGAAATAGAACGTGCCAATGTGGTTTTCGGTGTAGTTGGTCCAGTCCCAGGTGCTGTCCACGCAGTACCATCTGCCCTCCAGATTCACCATGTTCCAGGCGTGGCTCTCGTTGCCGCTGTACGCCGCGCCCACCACGGTGATGCACTTCTGGCCCGCCATGTCCATGAGCAGCTGGAACAGGCTTGCAAAGCCCAGACACACGCCTTTGTGATTCACGAGGCCGCCGTACGGGGTGTACGAATCCCGGCTCACCGTGGCCAGCGGGTCCTCGTGGTCCTGGTCGTAATGCATGCTCACGATGACCCAGTGATAGAGGGCCCACTCGATCTCATAGCAGTCCATGCCCTCGTGGAGTTCCGTATCCAGAACCGCCTTGGCCTTGTCGTAGATGGTGCGGTCGTACTCGCTGAGTCCGGAGGGATCTTTTGCCCGCCAGGCCGCCAGGATGGCGGAGGTATCGTAGATGGTCATATCCTCATCCGTGGGCGGCGTGTATGGGGTCCGGCCCGGGTAGAAGACGGGATAGGTGCGTCCCGGTGTGGGCTCCGGCGTGGGATCGGGGGCTGGCGTTGGAGTGGGGGCAGGGGTGGACGTGGGTTCCGGTGTGGGCTCTGCTGTGGGAGTGGCAGGGACTTCCGGCGTCTGCTCCGGTATAGGCTCTGCGGTGGGCGCAGTCGTGGCTTCCGGTGTTGGCTCTGGGGTTTCGGTAGGAATGGGCTCTGCGGTTGGAGCAGGTGTATCTGTGGGAACTGGCATGTCAGTAGGGGCTGGGGTGGGCTCTGCTGTGGGTTTTGCTGTAGGCGCGGCAGTTTCCTCCTGTGCAGGAGATGCCGCCGGCTCTGCGGAGGGCTCTGTGCTGGGTGCTGGCTCGACTGTGGAAGTTGCGGTGGGGACATCCGGCAGGGGCGTATCGATTGCCGGTTCCTCTGTGGGGACAGCTGTCCCAGGGACAGGTGTAGAGGCGGAGGGCAAGGCAGCGGGAGCGGTCACGGTGGGGACTGCATCGCCGTGGAGGATGTCCAGCAGCGCGGTCTCCGCCGCATCGGGGTCCGGGCAGATCAGCAGGGCGGCATAGTTCTGGTAGGTGAGGACAATGGAGTTGGACACCATCTCCGCCTGGTCCGGGAAGTAGCCGGTGAAGTCGCCCTCCCGGCTGAACTGGAAGGCCTCCAGGCCGGACTTTGCCCGCTCTGCGGCGTCCTCGTCTTTCAGGAGAATCACGGCAGTCTCAAAGGCCTCTGCGCCGCCAAGGCGCCAGCAGCCCACCTCCACCCAGTCCTCCCGGGGGATGCCGTAGTAGTCTGCGAGGTAGGCCTCCAGACCGGCGGCATCCGTCTGGTCCTGGAGCCGCTGCAGGGCTGAGACATCCCCACCGCCGGCTGCCGCCGCGGTGAGGGCCAGGGTCTCGGTGGGGTATGTAGGGACATCGGTGGCGGCCGGCTCGGAATTGCCGCAGGCCGCCAGGGACAGCAGCAGGGCAAAGGCCAAAAGCAGAGATACGATGCGTTTCATGGAAACCTCCAGTGCATGAGAAAAGGCGCCGGCAGCTGCCGGCGCCTGCAATTTGATTAACCGATGAGATACTTTTTCAGCAGTACCTGCAGGAGCTCATCCCGATCCAGCTTGCGGATCAAGGTGCGGGCATTGTTGTGATTGGTGATGTAGGTGGGATCCTCGCTGAGGATGTATCCTACAATCTGGTTGATAGGGTTGTAGCCCTTCTCCCGCAGGGAGTTATAGACAGACGTGAGAATCAACCGGATCTCCTCGTCCTTATTCTCGTTCAGGTTGAATTTGCGTGTGTAATCAAGATCGTCCAAAGGGCGCACCCCCTCCGATAGGATGGCCCTATTCTATCGCAAAGTCCGATGGATGTAAAGAGGATTTTTCAAAATTTTCGCAGGTCGGTGAAAATTCCTGGTGACTATGCACAAGAAATTTCCAACAAAAATGGGTGAAATATGCAGGGGAGCCTGATTTCCATGGAAAGGACGCGTGAGAAACTGTCTGATAGGGCGGAAAAGTGGGCAGAATGGCTGCAGAACGGCAGGAAATCTCCCGTTCCGGTGCCGGCGGGGGATCGGAGACCAGTGCGGGTGTTGTTTTGCCGTGGGCGTTCAGGAATGGGCTCACTGCTGCAGCTGCTGGATCTCCTGTACGATCTGGGCGGCAGCACGTTTGGCGCTTCCGTCTTTGAGGTAGTGTACCGGCACGCCGCTGACACCGCAGGCGTCCATCACGGTGAAGTACACGCTGTGGCTCATGTGCCTTGTCTGCAGAAAGACGATGTCCGCATAGCCCAGGGCTTTCTTATCGAAGCGCTGGTCTGAATCCATCAGGCGAAGACCCGGAATCAGCCTGCGCAGTTCAGACTGGAAATTGGGGTGTCCGCCGAAGACGTAGGCGGTGCAGGGCGAGATATCCGCCGGGAAAGAGATCTCTGCCTCAGCTGTGGCTTCGGCCTCGGTCTCGTCGTCGTCTCCCTTGTCCAGAAGGTCCAGCAGTTGTTCGATCTGAAGTCTCAGGTCTGCGTTGTCCGCCTCCAGATCATCGATCTGCTCCTGCAGCTTGTATGTCTCATTCTCCAGAACCACATTGGCCCTTGTCAGGTCATCGGCATAGGTCTGTTGCCGGTCTGCTTTCTGCTGCAGGGACTCGTGTTGCTTTTGGAGGGCTGTCCTGGCGTTCTCGCTGGCGTTCAGCTCCGCAGCGGTGGCCACGCGGAACGCACCATCGCTGGTGTTGAGCTGAAGCAGGAAGCAGACGGCGGCAAATGCGCTGGCCAGGGTGTCGGACGGGGGCGTACAGACCTTGAGGAAATTGAGGTAATTGCCCTCTGCGCTAGCCCGTTTTCTGGCAACCTTCTCAGGATCATAAAGGCGCAGGCCGAGAAAGTGCAGGTACTGCTGCATCGAGACCGTTTCGGCGTTGGCCGATGCGGCTTTGCCCTTACCGGCTGGCGGGGTGAAAGCATCGAAAACGGTGCGAACACGCGCCCATGCGGCTGCATCCACCGGTGTGTCTTTGGTCCTGTGGATCAGCTTGATGGCCAGACGCTGCGGCGTCTGATAGAGCGTTGCAGACAGGACAAATGCGCCGAGCCAGCTGTCCAGCCAGATGGTATCCCGGCAGGCCAGACGATAGAGTCCAAACAGGCAGACCATGTTGTCCCCTACGGCATCGCTGAAGTAGAGCTTCATCTTCGCGACGTCCCCGGTTACAAGGGTCCGTGTGGCCTCGGTGAGCATGGTGAGCGGCTGATTGGCCAGAAGATCATAATGAGACTGCATGGAGCGGGTGGACTTTGTGGCATCCAGGTCGTAGAGCCGCTTGATGAGGCAGTCCAGGGTGTGCGCCATACGCTGTGTGGCTGTGCCGGCAGAGGAATCCCCCCATTCCGGCCGGAGGAAGGGCTTCAGCGTGTCTCGAATGGCAGCCCGCACAGCAGGAGGAACATCATACGCGATGCGGGCAGTTTCCCTGATCGAGGAGTTGGATTTGGAGCGTTCGCAGAGGAGATCGCAGTAGCCGATCACCCTGCGGCTGTATCCTTCCGAAGCGCAGAGATACAGTGCGGCACAGAGCATGGACATCCTGTCCCAGTCCAGCACGTCTGTCTCCACGGTGAAAAACGTGCCGAAAGAGGTGGCTGCAGCCACGAGATCTGCATCAGAATCCACGCTCTGCAGGATGCTCCGGCATTTTCCCAGGGCGATGATCAGGTTTTCCAGTTTGCCCCTGGAGCAGGCGTTCTCCACGATGGCCTCAGAAAGACCGGTGAGCAGCTCGCCGTAGAGGGCCAGCGCTGCGAGATTGGGCTGGGGAGATGGGGAGAAGTAGACGTACGTAAAGTATCCTACCGGGTCTCTCAACGTGTTGAGCGGACGCTGTGCACGCGCCGGGACATTTTTGCCATTCTGGTCGCTGCCCGGCGCGATGACCTGGCCCGCATACCACTTGGTGGCTTTGTTTATGGGTACCCGCTTCAGCACTGCCTCGTGCATCCGGACCATGGATTCCCGAACATGCTTGGACTCTGCTTCTGTTGCATTGGGGAGAAATTCCTGAACGGCTTGATTGGGCCAGAATCCATTGGGATCCATCTTTACAAAAAATCCACTATTCTGATATGCCAGAGAAATCACCGCCTGATTTTCAAAATGTGTGCATTTCGAGGTGATACGGGAAAGCTAGCTGTCTGGAATGCCTTGCATGGACAGGGGCTGTACAGTCCTGAACGGTCCGTGCACCTACGTCTTCTCGTGGAGCTGCTGGATCTCCTGCAGGATCTGTACGGCAGCGCTTTTGGCACTCTTATCCTTGAGGTAGCACACCGGGACGTTGCTGGCACTACAGGCGTCCATCACAGCGAAATACATGCTGTGGCTCATATGCCTTGTCTGCAGAAAGACGATGTCTGCGTAGCCCAGGGCTTTCTTATCGAATCGCTGCTCGGTATCCACCAGGCGGAGGCCAGGGATGAGCTGCCGGAGCCTTGTCTGGAAATCCGTGTGCCCGCCAAAGACGTAGGCGGTGCAGGGCGAGATATCCGCCGGGAAGGAGAACATTGCCTCCGCCGGAGTATCAGACTCCTCCTCGTCTCCCTTGTCCAGAAGGTCCAGCAGCTGATTGATCTGCTGTTTGAGGTCTTCCTTTTCTGCATCCTGGTCTTCGATCTGCTGCCGCAGCTTGTTGATCTCGCTCTCGTAGACTGCGTTGGCCCGGGTTACTGCGTCTGCATAGTTCTCCTGGTGCCTGGACTTTCTCTGCAGAGAGTCGTGCTGCTTCTGGAGGGCCTCCCGGGCGGTCTCGCTGGCGTTTAGCTCCAACGCTGTCTGGATCCGCTGATTGGCATCGCTGGTGGAAAGCTGGACAGAGAAGAGAACGCCTGCAAGGGCACTGGCGATCCTGTCCGGCATGGGATCGCTGATTGCGAGAAGGGACTGAAACACACTCTCCGCCCGGGCAAGCTTCTCGGCAAGGCCCTTCTGGTTTAAGAGCCGCAGCCCCAGGTAGCTGAGGTATTGCTGCATCTTGGCCTTTTCACTGTTGCGCTCCGCCAGTTGCGCCTGTTCCTCGGCAGAGAGTGGCTCCTCCTTGCCCTTGTTTTCGGTTTTCTTTTCCGGAGGCATGAGGGCGTCAAAGACAGGGCGATACTGTTCCCACAGGGTCATCCTCTTGGGATCCGGTTTCTCCGTGTGGAACAGCTTGATGCTCAGCCGGTGCGGCCCCGTGTAAAGGGCGGATGCCAGGACAGAGGAGCCGATCCAGGAATCCAACCATACGGTATTCCGGCAGGCCAGGTGGTAGAGGCCGAAGAGACAGACTGTTGTGTCGCCGATGGTGTTGTCGTAAAACAGGTTCAGCCGTTTCTGATTGCCGGAGGCAAAAGCCTGCACCGTCTCGCGCATCAGCGTGTAGGGCTGATCGCCGATGTTCTGCCGCAGCGCATTATCATTTGTAAACATCGCAAGGGTGGACGGGTTGCATTTCAGGTTGTAGGCACGCTGAATGAGGTATTCCAGCGTGTGTGCGATCCGCTGCGTGGCTGTGGTGCAGGCGGTGGCTCGGTCTATCCACTCTGGCCGGAAGAAGGGCCGCAGCGTGTCTCGAATGGCATTCCGGACAGAAGACGGTACGTTGTACACAGTTTGGGCGACTTTTGCCATCTTGGCATCGGACTGCGTATGCAGGATCTCGCAGAGGGTGACGATTCTGCTGCTGAAGTCCGGCGAGGAGCAAATGTATAACGCGGAGAACAGCATGGCCATTCTGTCCCAGTCCAGTGCATCGGTATGGGGCGTAAAGAAGGAGCCGAGAGAAGTACAGGCGGCAATGGGGTCCATCCAGGGGTCCGTATCTGCGCTCTGCAGGATACTGCGGCACATGCTGAGAGCCACGCTCAGTTGGGGCAGGCTGTCCTTGACACAGGCATTTTCCACGATGGCCTCGCACAGTGCAATGAGAAGCTCGCTGTACAGCCGTAAAACCACCAGGGGCTGGTTTGGTGTGAAGAAGTAGTATGTAAAATGCCCCAGCGTGTCCAGCAAACAATCGTTCAGGCATGTCGCCGTCCCGCTTTTGCTGATATACCACTTCGTATAATTGTCTACTGTCACCCGCTTGAGCACGTCGCGGTGCATCTCAACCATAGACTTGCGCATCTGCCGGCTCTCTTCTGCCGATGCATTGGGATGGAAGTCCTGCATGGCGAGTTTGGGCCAGTACCCATTGGGATTTATAAAGATGGCCGTAAAACCACACCCCTTTACGGGGTGTGGATGTAAGGCCCCGCGTTTTGTAATT
>CANQII010000036.1 GCA_947623875.1 uncultured Oscillospiraceae bacterium | reverse complement strand
AGGGCGGAGTCCTTCAGAGTCCGCTGCTGGGTGCGGTAGTCTATGTGGATAAGGCCGAAGCGCATGTCGTAGCCCAGAAGCCACTCGAAGTTGTCCATGATGGACCAGTACAGATAGCCCGCCACAGGGACGCCCTCGTCAATGGCCCGCTTGAGACCGGCGAGATAGGTGGAGATGTAGTCGATGCGCTGGGGGTCATGGACATGGCCGTCCCGCATGACGAAGTCGATGTTGGAAAAGCCATTCTCTGTGAAGAGCACCGGCAGTCCATAGCGGCGGTACGCCATCTTGGCAAACCAGTAGAGGATGTCCGGGGTGATGGGCATGTTGATGTGGGATTTGGGCATGCCGGGCCACACCAGCGGGTTCTTCCGGCCGGGTGTGGAGCAGTAGTTGGCGGCGCCGTACTCGTTGGCGCACATCAGATCCAGGGGCTGGTGAATGCGATGGATGTCCTCGTCACTGAGCACATCTTTCAGCGGCTCCGGAATTCGGCCCAGGAGCATGGGGTCCAGCCACCAGCTCATGCCGTTGCAGCCCACAGAATCGGAGAAGGTCATGTTGTATGCGGCCTCCTCGGAGATACCCCCAGGGACAGGCTGGGCGGCAATGCCCATGATGACGTGGCCGATCTGCAGCGGGTGGGAGGCCGCTGCCCGCATCCGGACCACCGCATCCCCGTGGGCCAGGAGCATCCGGCGGGTGATCTGCTTCTCATCGGAGCCGGGCACCAGTTCCACGTAGTCCCGGCACATGCACTGGGGCTCATTCATGGTGAACCAGTACGTCACATCGGGCAAAGAGCGGACCATCAGCTCGGCGAAGTCTGCAAAGTCCCCGATGATCTGCTCGCTGTTCCAGCCCCCGTCCTCGAAAGACCACAGGGGCAGATCGCTGTGATAGAGGGTGATCATGGGCTCGATGCCGGCGGCCCGGAGTTCCCGGACCAGATTCTGATAGAAGGCGATCCCCTTGGGGTTCACAATGCCGCGGGCAGGCAAAACCCGGCTCCAGCTGATGGAGAAGCGGTATGCCTTCAGGCCGATCTGCCGCATCAAGGCCACATCTTCCTTGTAGCGGTGGTAGTGATCGCAGGCGGTGTGGCAGGTGTCCCCGTTGGCGATCTTGCCCTCCATTTTCACATCCCAGATGGAGGGAGTGCGGCCGTCCTCGTCCCAGCCGCCCTCAATCTGAGCGGCAGCGCTGGCGGCGCCCCAGAGAAAGTTTGCAGGAAAGCTCATGAATGCGCATCCTTTCATCTGTCTGTTCAGCAGGTGGCGCCGCCGTCCACCACGAAGTCCTGGCCGGTGACGAACTTGGCGGCATCGGAGGCGAGATACAAAGCGCAGTACCCGATGTCCTCCACTTGGCCCAGGAGACCCAAGGGGGACTCGGCCTCGTACTTTGCCTTGACTTCCGGGTGGTCCATCACGCCGGCGGTCATCTCGGTCACAATAAACCCGGGGTAGATGGTGTTCACCCGGATCTTCTTATCCCCCAGGCGCTTGGCCAGGGTCTTGCCCATGGATTTGATGGCCCCTTTTGCGGCGGAGTACACGATGGGTCCGCTGGCCCGAAGGGCGGCCAGGGAGGCGATGTTGATGATGGAGCCGCCGCCGGACTGCTCCATGGCAGGATAGGCGTACTTGATGGCATTGAAGGTGGAGTCGAAATCCAGGGTCATGGTGTGGCGGAGGTTCTCGGTGGAGAACTCCTCGGAGAGGTCCCCATGGGCACCCCGCCCGCCGGCGGAGTTGATGAGGATGTCCAGCCGGCCGAATTGCTCCATGCAGGCGTCCACCATGGCCTTGCAGGCGTCCTCTTCCGTGAGGTCTGCGGAGAAGCAGGCGCAGGTGCCGCCGTTGGACTCGATCTCAGTTTGTACCTCCTGGAGTTTGGCAAGGCGACGGCCTACCACCATCACCTTTGCCCCGGCCGCAGAGAGCGCGATGGCGCAGCCCTTGCCGATGCCGGTGCCGCCGCCGGTGATGAGAGCCACCCGGCCGGTGAGATCAAATGCTTGCTGGATGGACATGTTCAGACCCTCCTTACCCGGGGTACTTCACCCTCGTGGAGCTCTACCATGACCCCGTCCGGGCCCCGGAAGTAGGTGAACTTGAAGCCGGGGACGTTCTTGGACTCCACCACCGGGTTCATGAGCTCGTACCCCAGGGCCTGGACCTTCTCGCAGACGGCGTAGATGTCGTCCACCCGGAGCATGAAGTGCATGGAGCCGAGATCGTTGTGGTTCATGGGAGGGCAGGGTTTGGCAGGCGGGTCCACATACTGGTGGATCTCCAGGTCCACGCCGCCCTCGCCGTGGAGCATCAGCACGTTCATCACTTGCTGCTCGGTGCCGCTGAGCCCCTGGGCGGGCTGGATCTGGTTGCGGGCCTCAAAGACCACTTCCATGCCCAGCGCGTCCACAAAGAGTTTCAGACACTCATCGATGTCGTGGACCATGATGCCCACCTGAAAGACACCGAAGGTTCTTCCTTTTTCCATAGTCTCTGCCTCCTTATTCTACAATCACTCGCACCCGGTCCAGGTTGAGCACCCGGGTGAAGAGATCATCGGTGCGGCCCTCCCGCTGGGTGGCAACCCGGGCGGCGGCAAAGTAGGTGCCGGGCACATCGTAGTGCCAGGTGAGCTCACTGATGGCGCCCTTGTCCGTGAGGGTGAAGGTGCCCTTTACATCGAAGACGGGAGTGGCGGCGGGAATATTGCGGTCGTCGTGGAAGTCGTAGTCCATAGCCACCACGGCGCCGGCGTTCTCGGGAAGTGTTGCTTCAGCGCGAAGGGTGAAGGCCTCGCCGGCCTTCACATGGAGGCACTTCTCCCCGTTGGCGGTGAGCACGATGCCCGCCTGCATGCCGCAGCGCTTAGAGGCGTCCGGCTCTACTGCGACCTGGTTGTCCACGCAGGTGTATTTCGTGGTGTCCAGAGGCGCCTTGCCCGTCATGACCCAGTTGGACACGTCCAGCAGCGCCTGATAGAGGCCGCCCAAGTAGTTCACAACCATGGAGTTGCCCATGGCCGTGCTGTCCCCGTGCATGCAGCGCTGGAAGAAATAGGTACGCATGTTGTCCAGTTTTCCGGCCTTCTGCACCTGCTCCCGATACCAGTGGGCGCACCAGGGACAGGTGGACTCGTCTGTGAGGGCCTGGATCTGCAGTACTTTGCCCTGGATCTCACCGTCCTGGACCGTGCCGGTGCCGGTGAAGCCCTTGCCCATGAAGGGGCGCTGAGGGGTCTTGGGGGTGCCGTCCGGGTTGCGGAACTGATCCCAGGCGTGGAAGTCCAACTCCTCCGGGACCTGGTGGCGGTAGTAGGACTGAACGGCCACATAGTCCGAGTTGTCCAGGAGAACCGCATCGCCGGGCTTCAAAAGGGCCATCACGTCCGAGGCCCGGTCCGCGCCGTATGCCGCCCCGAAGGTGATGAGGCTGCGTCCTGTCTCCGGCTCCCGGGTGAGGGTGGAGAGCAGCAGGGTCTTGCCCTCTGCCGCTGTGCCGGGGAAGGTGATGTTGGTGCCGTCCATGTACTGGTCCGGGTTCTGGGGCTGTGCATCGATCTCCAGCCAGGCGCCGCCGGAGGAGGCCAGCTGTTTCTTCCAGGCATCGTCCACGCCGTTGCCGCCGGAGGGCAGTCCGCCGTCCTCCTTGGCGTCATCCGAGACGCCGCAGGCCACCACATGGGCCCGAAGCACGAACCGGTCCCGGGCGGCGCCGGAGTTGGGGTCTGCACCCTCATAGCCGGGGACGGTCCAGAATTCCTGAAAATAGGTGGGATCCGATGCCTTTACCCCGGGGGTGAGCACGGGAAGGGAGCCCGGATCGATGCGGCCGGCTGCCTCCACATACCAGGACAGAGGCGGCTCGCCCATAGCGGTGATCTCCCGGAGCATGGCGGCCTCATCCTCGGTGAGGCCTGCATACATGTCCCCGCAGCCGCCGGCGTCGATGTTGTCTATGATCTTGCCGAAGGCGTGCCGCAGGGCCCGCTGGCCCTGGACCCGCATGGTGATGGTGTTGGGCAGGGAGGCGGGAGACCCGATCACAAAGGGCACCGCGCCCTCCCAGGCATCGGTGTTCTCGATGCAGGCCATGGTCTTGTACCCGCCGCCGGAGCCGCCGTATACGATGCCCACCGGGCGCTGCTCGGTCTCGTACATCTCTTTGGCCAGCTTCCGGGAGAATTCGGCTACGGCTGCGCTGGCCTTCCAGACCCGCCGGGGCTCCGGGGAGCCGCCGAACTGCTGGGCGGAGCCCATGTTGCTCTCGATAAAGTAGGCGCCGTTTTCCAGGGCGAAGGCGATGTGGTCGTTCTGGCCGGTGCGGGTGAGGGAGGCCATCTCCTCATCGGGGCCGGGGAAGGGGCTGAGGTAGTGGAAGAAGCGGCCGGTGTACTTGTCCTTCTCCGGGAAGCACAGGGAGAACTTTACGGACTTGCCGGGGAAGCCGCCGTGTACATAGCGGTAGGTGAGGGTGCCGCCGTTGGGGTTGTCCCGGGTGCGGGTCTCGTCCACATCTACATAGACATCCTGGTAGTCCGGGTCTTCCAGGGCGTGATAGATCTCTTTTGCCATAGGGGGTACCTCCGTTTCGTTGATCTGGCCGGAGTATACCGCTTTCATTTTTCTCGGTGCAAGGGCTTTTGGACAGTCTGTCGGGAATCTGGTAGTTTGTGTCGGGTTTCTTATATAGTTTTGCGCCATGGCGTGCCAAAATGAAAACACAAAATCAATGCAGGGAGGTCCTTTGATTGAAAACAGACATCAAAAAGCTGGTCTCGCAGATGACATTGGAGGAGAAGGCAGGCCTCTGTTCCGGCCTGGACTTCTGGCACACCAAGGGCGTGGAGCGGCTGGGGATCCCGTCCGTCATGCTGTCTGATGGCCCTCACGGGCTGCGCAAACAGGAGACCGGCGGCGATCACCTGGGCATCGGGGAGAGCATCCAGGCCACCTGCTTCCCCGCCGCCTGTGCCACCGCCTCCAGCTTTGACGAGTCCCTTCTGGAGCGTCTGGGGGATGCTTTGGGACGGCAGTGCCAGGCCAAGGATCTGGCGGTGCTGCTGGGACCCGGGGTCAACATCAAGCGCTCTCCCCTTTGCGGGCGGAACTTCGAGTACATCAGCGAGGATCCCTATCTGGCGGGCAAACTGGGGGCGGCCTGGATCCGGGGCCTGCAGGCACACCATGTGGGGGCCAGCCTGAAGCACTTTGCCTGCAACAACCAGGAGTTCTCCCGGATGGGCTGCTCTTCGGAGGTGGACGAGCGGACCCTGCGGGAGATCTACCTCACCCCCTTCGAGATCGCTGTGAAGGAGGGCAAACCGGCCACCGTCATGTGCGCATACAACAAGGTGAACGGCACCTTCTGCTCCGAGAACAAGCGGCTGCTCACCGACATCCTCCGCACCGAGTGGGGCTTTGACGGCGCTGTTGTGACGGACTGGGGCGCGGCGGCAGACCGGGTGAAGGGCATTGAGGCCGGCGAGGACCTGGAGATGCCGGACTCCGGCGGCGAGAACGACGCCCTCATCGTGCGGGCGGTCCGGGAGGGAAAGCTGGACGAGACCCTGGTGGACCAGGCGGTGGAGAACATCCTGAAGTTCGTCCTGGATTACACCGAGAACCGGGTGCCCGATGAGCCCTACGACCTGGAGGCCTATCACGCCCTGGCGGTGGAGATGGAGACCGAGTGCGCGGTGCTGCTGGAGAACAACGGCGTGCTGCCGCTGAAGGCAGGACATAAGGCGGCCTACATCGGCGCCTATGCAGAGACGCCCCGGTATCAGGGCAGCGGCTCCAGCCGGGTGAACGCCAGCCGCGTCACCTCCGCCCTGGGAACCGCCCGGGACAAGGGCCGGGACGTGACCTATGTCCAGGGATTCCCCGGTGAGGGAGATGTGTTGGACCAGGCGGAACTGGAACGGGCCATCGAGGCCGCCAAGAGCGCCGATGTAGCTGTGATTTTTGCAGGCCTCCCGGACTCCTTTGAATCCGAGGGCTTTGACCGCACCCACATGCGGCTGCCGGCCTGCCAGAACCAGCTCATTGAGGCGGTCTCAGCGGTGCAGCCCAACACCGTGGTTGTGCTCCACAACGGCAGCTCCGTGGAGTGCCCCTGGGCGGACCGCGTGGCCGCAGTGCTGGAGATGTATCTCGGCGGACAGGGCGTGGGACAGGCGGCGGATGCCCTCCTCTGGGGCGAGGCCAACCCCTCTGGCCGGCTGGCGGAGACCTTCCCCCTGCACCTGGAGGACAACCCCAGCTACCTGAACTACGGCGGGGACGGCAAGAAGGTCCGCTACGCCGAGGGCATCTATGTGGGCTACCGCTACTATGAGAAAAAGAAGATGCCTGTCCGCTGGGCATTCGGCCACGGGCTGAGCTATACCAGCTTCACCTATGAGAACCTCCGGACAGACAAGACATCCTTTGCAGATGGAGAGAAGCTGACGGTATCCGTAGACGTGCGCAACACCGGCGCCATGGCGGGCAAAGAGGTGGTGCAGATCTATGTGGCGGACCGCAACGGCACCCCCAACCGGCCGGTGAAGGAGTTCAAGGCATTCCAGAAGGTGTCCCTCCAGCCGGGGGAGGTAAAGACCGTCTCCCTGGAACTTACAGACCGCAGCCTCAGCTACTATGATGCGGACCTGGGGGACTGGTACGCCCCCTCCGGCACCTATGACATCCTGGCGGGACACGCCAGCGACGACATCCGCCTGGAGACCGAGGTGCAGTTCCAGACCAAGAAACTGCTGCCCTTTGAGGTCTCCTCCGCCACCACCATCGGGGAGCTGCTGGCAGACCCCAGAACGAAACCGGTGGTAGGGGGATTCCTGGCAGAGCGGCTGGCCCGCCGGGGACACACAGACCTGGGCACTTCCTCCGAGGCGGATCAGAAGTCCCGGAACGACATGATGTACGCCATGCCACTGAAGTCTCTTGTGAGCTTCCATGTGCTCACCCATGACGGCATGGTGGCGTTTATCAACCAACTCAACGCAGCAATTCAGGGGAACTGAGGACCCTTCATTTTGCGCGATTAGGGGGATGACGATGACAAACCGAGAGAGCGACAGACAGTGGCTGGATACAACCTGGGAGGGACTCCGGACCAAGATGAGTACGGAGTGCGGCCGCCTGGGAACTACCATTCCCTTTGCCCCCAGAGGCGGGAAGTACTTTGATGTAGAGAATACCCCTCTGGGTCTGGGGTTCTGGACCAACGGATTTTGGCCGGGGATGCTTTGGCAGATGTACCACGCCACCGGGGAAGAGCAGTACCGAGAGGCCGCCCAGGGAGTGGAGCAACGCCTGGACAGCGTGCTCACCGGCCTGGATGGGGTGGACCACGACGCCGGCTTCCTGTTTCTGCTCTCCGCGGTGGCAGATTACCGAGAGACAGGGGATCTGGAGTCCAGACGCAGAGGAATCCACGCTGCCAATCTTCTGGCGGGACGGTATAACCCCGCCGGGCGGTTTATCCGGGCATGGGACGACCACAAGGGAGAACAGGAGATGCCGGCCTGGATGAGCGCCGGCGGCGGGGTTTGCGGCTGGATGATCGTAGACTGCATGATGAACCTGCCGCTGCTCTACTGGGCGTCTGAGGAGACGGGAGATCCCCGTTATCGCCAGATCGCAGAGAACCACGCCAAAACCGCCCAGAGGTGGATCGTTCGGCCGGACGGCAGCTGCAACCACCTAGTCTCCCTGGATCCCGAGACAGGGGAACTGCTGGACAGCCCCGGCGGACAGGGATATGGACCGGGCTCATCCTGGAGCAGGGGACAGTCCTGGGCGGTGTACGGCTTTGCCCTGAGCTACCGCCACACCGGCGATGTGTCCTTCCTGAATACGGCCAAGTTATGCGCCCACTACTGCATTTCCTGTCTGGCGGCCAACGACTGGCTGCCCCTGGTGGACTACAGGGCCCCGGAGGAGCCGGTGAAATACGACTCCGACGCCGGAATCATCACGGCCTGCGGGCTGCTGGAGATTGCCGAGCATGTGGGAGCGCATGAGAAAGGTCTCTACCAAACCGCTGCGATGCGGATCCTGCGGGCCTGTGCGGAGCAATTCTGCGACTGGAACCCGGAGACCGACGGCATCGTAGGCGGAGGCACCACCTACTACCACGACCCCGGCGGGAGAATGAGCGATATGCCCATTATCTACGGCGACTATTACCTCATTGAGGCGCTGCTGCGCCTGCAAGGGAAAGCGGCGTTTCTGTGGTGAGAGGGGAGGAGAGGACAGTGGCTGAAATGAAACTCAAGCTTCACAACCGGGAGAACTTCCGCCTTCTGGCAGCCGGCTTGCCGGGGGAGCACAGTTCCATCGTCTACAATGCGCCATACGGGGAGGGTGACTTTATCCTCCTTGAGACCGATGGAAAGTGGAAACACTACATGATCCAGCTGGAGGACGCCATGCCGGAGGTCCTGGTCTATGTGCCGGGGACCAGAATGGCGTTTCACATCCCCGCAGTGGGGGAGCGG
The DNA here is from genome assembly GCA_947623875.1 of uncultured Oscillospiraceae bacterium. GTDB lineage: Bacteria > Bacillota > Clostridia > Oscillospirales > Oscillospiraceae > Enterenecus. The sequence goes on along the minus strand of CANQII010000036.1, from coordinate 10,308 downwards.
TCCTGCTATTCCTCCAAGAGCTTTTCTGGGACCTGTCACCTGATCCGAGCCCGGGCGGCCACGGAAGCGGAGATCGCCCAGAGAAGAAACCTGGCTCTGAATCCATACGACCAGACCCGGGAGAGCGGGTTCTACCCCCATGCTTCCTCCAGTGTGGCAGTAAAAAAAGCAGAATTCGCACCTCGCAATGCCATTGACGGGGTCTATGAAAACAACTCCCATGGGGGCTGGCCCTTCCAGGCCTGGGGGATTGAGAAGGATCCTAACCCGGTGTTCCGCCTGAATTTGGGCCGGGAGGTGACCGTGGACGAGCTCCGCCTGACCCTTCGGGCGGACTTCCCCCACGACAGTTGGTGGACCCAAGTGACCGCGGCCTTCAGCGATGGCAGCCAGGAGAGCCTGGAACTGACCAGAACGGGTGACATTCAGTTCTTTCCACTGAAACCCCGGTCGATCCAGTGGCTGGAACTCCGAGCATTCCAGAAGGCGGAGGATGAGAGTCCCTTCCCCGCCTTGACTCAACTGGAGGTCTGGGGGACTGAGACGGTTCCTGTGCACTAGATCAAGTTGCCAACGCTGCGCCGAATATACAACTGCCTTGGCGCACAGAGGGTAAAGCCTGCAAGTAATCTGAAAAGACATTACGCGTTTCTCTGAAAGAAGGAGGAGACTGCACATGAACATCTTCGATCCGGACAGCAAGTTTTCGCAGATCATGGGGACCGTCTTTGACTACGCCAAACTTGGTCTTCTGGCGCTGCTCCTGTGCCTGCCGGTGATCACCGCCGGGGCGGGGATTACTGCGGCCATGTGCGTGGGCATGAAGATTGTCCGGGGGGAGGCACCGGTGGTGTCCAGATCCTTCTGGCCCTCCTTCCGGGAGAATTTCAAACAGTCTGTGCCATTGACGCTGCTCTGCGTGGCGCTGTATGCGCTTTTGGGCATGGACTGGTGGTATGTGATGCAGCAGGAGAGCACGCTGGTCATGCGCATTGCCCGGGCGGGCATCTTCATCGCGGCGGCTCTGGGGGCCATGATGATTCTGTATATTTTTCCGCTGTTGGCCCGGTACCGGCTCACCAACCGGCAGATCATCCGGAATGCCGCAGTGTACGCGATTGTGAACTTCCCGAAGAATCTGCTGGCCATCGCCATTTTCCTCCTGGGACTCTGGCTGATGGACTGGGCCATCGCCCTGCTGCCGGTGATCGTGCTGGCACTGCCGGCGGTGCTGATCCGGTATATGTCTGTGGTGTGCGCCAGCTCTTTCGCCAAAAGCGAGGCGAGAGAGGGAGAGGAGGATGCCAATGATGAAACACTATGACCCCAGCCAGGACCCCGTATTCCAGAAGCCCATCTTTGAGGTGGATGAGTGGCGGGAGCGGTTCCTGCCAGACGGATCGAGGGTCCTGTACCGATGTATGCAGGGAGGCTTTGCCGGTACTGATGTGCGCTTCCACCTGCTCTTCCCCGAGAAAGACAACTGCAGCCGGCGGTTCCTCCAGTGCCTGACAGCTGTCCCCTGTGCGGAGACTGTGAGCAGGGAGGCCACCCTGGCGCTGCAAAACGGGGCCTGCTATGTGGAGAACACGGAGCAGGCGGAGATGCCATGGAAGGCCAACGCCGCTGTGGCGGAGCTCAGCCGGCGCAAGGCCCGGGAGATCTACGGCCCTGAGCGGTTCTACGGCTATGTCTACGGCGGGGACGGCAGCGCCTACCGGGCCCTGGCCTGCATTGAGAACGCCTCTGCCTGGGACGGCGCGGCCCTGGCGATACCGGGCCCGCAGACCATCCTCTACGATGCCTCTGACAGCGCCCGCCCCGCCATGACGGTGGAGACCCGGGAGATCGGGGAGACCCTTACCACCCTGGCAGACTGGGTGGAGCGGGGCGTCCGGCCCAGACAATCTGGATAAATGCGGAAAATCCACCCCATCGGATTTCTGATAATTGTTGTCGGATTTGCAAAATACATTTGAGTGGAAAGGGTGTAGATTTAGAGGCGTCAACCAGAACCAAACGCGATACCCCAAAAACGAAATGAAAGCAGGAGGAGAACCATGAAAAAGCAATTGATCGCTCTTACCTTGGCCTGCCTGATGCTCGTCGGCCTTCTGACCGGTTGCGGCGGAGGCGGCGGCAGCGCCGGAGACGACACCACATTCAGCTGGTGGATCTACAGCGGCGCCAACAGCAGCTTTTATACTGAGTACCAAGAAAACCCCGCAGTCCAGTACACCCTTACGAAGGGCTATGGCTCCGAGGACAAGAAAGTGGCCTTTGAGTTCTGGGCTGCGGCTCCGGGCAAAGAGGCGGACAACTACTCCACCATGCTGGTGTCCGGCGATCTGCCCGACATCATCGACGAGGTCATCAGCGATCCGCCCCCGGTGATGGTGGAGAAGGGGTACGCCCTGGACATCACCGAGTACGTGGAGCGGAACATGCCCAACTACGTGGCGTTGGTTCACTCCAATGAGACCTACCTCAGGAACGCAGTGGTAATGGTAGACGGCGAGGAGCACTACTACGATCTGAAGACGATTCTGGATGCCCCCGAGGACGTGTTCCAGGGCTTCCAGTACCGGCGGGACTGGATTGTGAAGTACGGCACCAATCCCCAGACCGGCGCACCCTTCACCGGCGGCTACACCGCTGAAAACGATCCGGACGCCTGGACCGACGATGTGGTCTTCCCCTCCGGCGGCCCCGACCCCATCTACATCTCCGATTGGGAGTGGATGTTCGAGATCTTTGAAAAGGCCATGGCAGATCTGGGCATCGATGACTCCTACTGCATGAGCATTTACTATCCCGGCTTCACCTGGTCCGGCGGCCTGCTCTCCTGCTTCGGCGGCGGCGTGAACCTGTGGTACCAGGACGAGAACGGCAAGGTCCAGTTCGGCGGGGACCAGAAGTACTTCCGGGCCTACCTGGAGTGCATGCACGCCTGGTATGAGAAGGGCTGGCTGGACCAGGACTTCTATCAGCGCACCAGCGATGCCTTCTACCAGATCGATGAGACAGCGGTCCGGCAGGGAAAGGTGGGCATGTTCAACGGCGAGCAGTCCAAGCTCGGCGGCCGTATGGACATGAATGACGGCGGCTTTACCGAGGGTATCTTTGTGGCGGCCGCCCCCTATCCCATCAATGACATCTACGGCGATGCGGATTGCCAGGGCAAGGCACCCAACTGCGTCATGGGTGGTGACCTGGTCTCCGGCGGCGTGTTGATCACCCCCAAGGCCGCAGAGAAGGATCTGGACACCCTCTGTGCATACCTGGATCAGTTCTATGCCGAAGAGGGCGCCCTGATCAAGACCCTGGGCCTGAATGCGGACCAGGTGGCAGAGCTCAGCGACAACACCTTCTATTCGGACTACGGCATGCCCAACGGCTGCTACTTTGTAAATGACGAGGGCAAGTATGAGAAAGATCCGATCCTTGCCCAGGACAGCGGCGGTCTGGGCACGGCTTGCGGCTTTAACAAGGCCCCCGGCCTGCAGCTGGTGGCAAACGTGGATCTGGGCCTTGCGGACACCTACCAGGCATCTCTGGACCAGTGGGTGAAGTACCCGAATACCGCCTTCTTCCAGGGCTCCATTACTACCAACATGATGACAGCCGAGGACACCCAGACGGTTACCGAGATCCAGTCCCACGCCCTGGAGTACATGACCAATAACGCCGTGAACTTCATCACTGGCGCCAAGGACATCACCAGCGACGATGACTGGGGTGTCTGGTGCAAGGCTCTCGCGAAATACAACTACCAGAAGGCCAGCGATATCTTCCAGCCCTACGTGGACCAGTATCCCTTCGCCTGATTCGAAGCAACGAACCTTTCTGCGATCAGCCGTCCCGGCCCTGACGGGGCCGGGACGGAACAAAAATCAAAATAGGCGGTGAATCCAGTGGCAAAAGCGATATCCCAGGCGGAACGCCTGAACGACCCCAAGTACAAGAAAAGCTGGGCCTTCGATTTCAAAAAGAACTGGGCCCTGTACATCATGTTCGTCCCAATCCTGGTCTATGAAGTCGTGCTGCACTACATCCCCATGTTCGGCATCATCATGGCCTTTGAGGACTACAACGTCATTGACGGCTTCTTCGGATCCCCGTTTGTGGGCTTGAAGCACTTCATCGAATTGTTCAGCGGCGAGGAATTTCTCACCGCCCTGCGCAACACCGTGTGCATCGCCCTGATCAAATGTACCCTCGGCTTCTTCCCGCCCATCATTTTTGCTTTTCTCCTGAGTATGCTCCGGCACAAAGGGTTTAAGCGCATTGTCCAGACCTTCTCCTACCTGCCCAACTTCGTGGCGGCGGTGGTTGTGGCCTCCCTGGTGACCCAGTTCCTGGCCAAGGACGGCCCCCTGACCCTCTTCTTCACCCTGTTCGGCGCGGAGAACCAGAACTGGCTGGCCAACAACAATATCCCCGTCTTCTGGATCATCTACCTGATGATGGGCATCTGGCAGAGTGTAGGCTGGGGCTCCATCATGTACGTGGCCGCCATCAGCCAGGTCTCCGGCGACCTCCACGAGGCGGCCGCCATCGACGGGGCCAACCGTCTGCAGAGACTGCTGAAGATCACCCTGCCCAACATCATGCCCATGGTGATCATGATGCTGGTGCTGAACGTGGGCCTCAGCTTCTCCACCGGTTTTGACTCCATCCTGCTGCTCTATATGCCCTCTACGTACAACGTGGCCGATACGGTGTACACCTACACCTACCGCATGGCCTTCTCCGCCGGCGCCACCAACTACTCCCTGTCTGCGGCCTCCGGCCTCTTCCAGAGCGTGGTGGGCACTGCGCTGCTGATCATCTCCAACAGCCTGAGCCGCAAGCTCAGCGACACATCTTTGTTCTGAGAAAGGAGAGACCGATATGGCAAAGAAGAAAAAGAGAGAGGAAGACTCCTGGGAAAGCCATATGGTAGAGACCCCATCCGCTGCGGACCATGTGGTGGATGTCATCGTCTATACCCTCTGCGCCTTGGTGGCCTTCTGCTCCGTCATCCCCATGTGGCACGTTCTCATGTCCTCCATCTCAGACGGCAAGACCCTGTTGGCCCATGAGGGGCTGGTGCTGCTCCCGGTGGGCGGCGTCACCCTGGACGGCTTCAAGCTGATCTTCAAAAACGCCAGCGTGGTCCGGGGCTTTTTGAACTCCATCTTCTACACGGTGGCCTCCACGGGCCTGGGCTTTGTCCTGGCCACCATCACCGGCTACGCCCTCTCCCGGAAGAGCAAGATGAAGCCCATTGTAACCGGCCTTATCATGTTCACCATGCTCTTCTCCGGCGGCATGGTCCCCACCTACATGGTGATCCGGGCCCTGGGCTGGGTTGGTACCCCCTGGGCGCTGATCGTCCCCGGCTGCACCAACGCCATGTTCATGATCATGATGATGAACTCCTTCAACGGCGTTCCCAAGGAGATGTATGAGGCCGCCACCATCGACGGCGCCGGCCACTGGCGCACCATGTTCCAGGTGGCCCTGCCCCAGGCCATGAACCTCGGCTACGTCATCATCCTGAACTCCGTGGTGAGCCAGTGGAACTCCTGGCTGCCTGCCTCCATCTATGTCCCCAATAAGAAGAGCCTCTGGCCCCTCCAGCTGTGGATCCAGCAGATCACGGCAGACAACGCCAATTTCCTGAACACCGCCAACCCGGACTACTCCCGCTACCTGATTCAGTTCGCTGTGATCGTGGCGGCCACTGCGCCCATCGTCATCGCCTTCCCGTTCTTCCAGGATAAACTGGAGAAGGGCGTCATCGCCGGCGGTATCAAGGGCTGATCGGTTGAAACAAGAAAAGAATTCTCACAATTGCTGTGGGAATTCTTTTCTTGTTCTGTTAGAATAAGAAAACCGGCATCGTAAAATGATTTTCGGAGGGAGGGCCCCCCCTTGGACATCTACCGCTATATGCCCCAGAAAATGAAGCGCAATCTTCGCCCCAGGATCATGATCCTGATCCTGGTGACTTTCCTGCCCATTGCCCTGTCCCTCATCGCCCTGTCCATTACGGTGCTGGTGCGCTTTGCCGAGCAGTCCGGAGACCGGGCGCTCCACGAGCTGGCCCTGGGCATGGAGCGGGTGGAGCGGGACGCGGTGAGCGTGGAACACTACGCAGACGAGTTCACCCGGCGGTATCTCACGGAGATCAACGCGGATGCCGGGATCAGGGACGCCATGGTGCCCTACGACATGATCGGGGACCTGGGACGGTGGTACTCCCATCTGGGCCTCCCCGGCTTTGTCTACCTCTATGACAGCACCGCCGGGAAGAGCTACATCAAGTACTACGGCAGCACCCTGGACACGGCAGCACGGGAGCGCATCACGGCGGAGGTGGAGACGTTTGCCGCTGAGACCGGTTCGCTGAACTTTGAGATGCGGGGCATCGGCGGGCGGGACTACCTCTGCCGGACCTACACCTATCGCAGCTGCCGGATCGGCTATCTCATCGATGCGGCGGAGTGCGTGTACAACGCGCTGGAGGCCACTTGGGATGACCGGGGAACGGTATACCTGCAGACCACCCACGGCACGGACATCCTGGGCCGCGATGGCTCTCTGGAACCCACGGACCGGGACTTTGAGCGGTTGACAGCCGGCAGCATCCGGGACGAGGCCATCACCTGGCGCTCCCGGATGACCGATCTCGCAGTGTGCGTGCGCTACCACCGGCTCAATGCCCTTCCGGTGATCCCAGCCATTGTGTGGATCCTTCTGACCCTGTCCCTGGGGTGCCTTTTCTTCCTGCCTTTGCTCTGGAAGGTGCTGCGGATCGAGGTGCTGGAGCCCACGGAGCGGCTCACCCACGCCCTCAACGAGCTGCGGGACGGCAATGAGGACTACCGATTCCACGAGACGAGCCAACGCTACAGCGATGAGATTCTCATGCTCTTCGACTCCTTCGACCAGAGCGCCGAGCAGCAGAAGCGGTCCCGGGAGCGGGAGGTGCAGCTGGTCCGCACCGAACTGGACAATCTGCGCCTGCAGGTGAACCCCCATATGCTGCTGAACTCCTACAACCTGATCTTCGCCCTGGCCCAGTCCAAGGACTATCAGCGGATCCAGGACTACAGCCTGCTTCTGGTCCAGTACTTCCGGTATGTGCTCCGGAAAAACGACGACTTTGTGCCCCTGGGCAAAGAGATCGCCTTCATCGAAAACTATGTGGAGATCCAGGCCATCCGTCACCCCGGCGCCTTCCACTACACCTCCAAGGTGCAGGAGCCCTGTGCACAGGCGCTGATCCCGCCCCTTCTGGTGGAGAACTTCGTGGAGAACTCTATGAAGCACGCCCTGAGCCCCGGAAAGACCGTGGAAATCCTCCTGGACATCAAGCGGGAGGGGGACAAGGTGCTCATCGCCGTGAGCGACACCGGCAACGGCATCGCGCCGGAGATCCTGGAAAAGCTCCGCAGCGGCGAGCCCTATGTGGACCCGGCGGGAAACAAGCACATCGGCATCTGGAACAGCATGCGCCGGGTAGAGCTGTTCTACGGTGAGAAGGCCAGCTTTGAAATAGACAGTGCCCCCAGCGAGGGAACCAGCATGATCCTGAGAATACCGTACCGGGAGATGGAGGACATATGAAACTGTTGATCGTAGACGATGAGATGTTTGCTGTCCAGGGGATTTTGGACGGCGTGGATTGGGACAAGCTCTCCTTTGACAGCGTGCTGAAGGCGTACAGCTACAACCAGGCGCTGGAGGCGTTTCAGAGCAGCTTTATCGACGTGCTCCTCTGCGACATCGAGATGCCGGACGGCAGCGGGCTGGAGCTGGTGGACTACGTAAACAAACACAGCCCGGGGACGCAGTGCGTGATCCTGTCCTGCCACGACGAATTTGACTTCGCCCGGCAGGCGGTGAAGCTGAACTGCCTGGAGTATGTGCTGAAGCCGGTGCGATATGACGCCCTCACGGGGATCCTGCAAAACGCCATCGATGCCGCCGAGGAGCGGAGCCGCCGGACCCGGATGGAGAACCTGGGACAGCAGTATGTGGACTCCGTGGCCCAGAAGAACAAGCCCAACACCTCCGATGCCGCCGGTGTGGCCATGGACTACATCGCCGCCCACCTGGATGAGGAGCTCAGCGTGAAGCAGCTCTCCGCCCTGGCGTATGTGAGCCCGGACCACCTGACCCGGGTGTTCAAGAAGAAGTACGGGAAGAGCATCCCGGACGTGATCCTGGAGCGCCGCATGGCTCTGGCGGGAGAGCTTCTGAAGAAGAAGGAGATGAGCATCGCCGCGGTCTCCGGCAGCGTGGGCTTCTCCAACTACTCCTATTTCAGCGAGCAGTTCAAGAAGGTCTACGGCATGACGCCGCGGGATTACCAGAAACAGCATTCCAAAAACTGATGGGAGAGACAAGACCATGCAATTTGCGATTTCCAAGAATACCCCTACCATCCCCCACAAGAAGCACTGGCAGTTCTGCGTGGGCTCCGGCCACGCCCTGTTGGCCCTGCGCACAGACTACACCCGGCAGCTGCAGTTCATCCACGACACCCTGGGCATCGAGCGGGTCCGTTTTCACGGGATCTTCTGCGATGACATGCGCACCTTCACCGACCTCTCCATGCAGATGCCGCTTCCTGCGGCTAAGGCATTTCCGGAGTACAACTTCAACGCCTGCGGTGTTGCCTATGACAACGTCCTGGCCGCGGGGATGAAGCCCTTTGTGGAGCTGTCTTTCATGCCGAAAAAGCTGGCGGTGGAGGACGGACGGCCCAGGGAGGGCAGCTTCTTCTACAAGCCCCTCATCGTGCCGCCGGCGGACTGGGCCGCCTGGCGGGACTACATCCAGGCGTTTCTCCGCTTCCTCCTGCACCGCTACGGGGCAGACGAGGTGGAGCAGTGGTATTTTGAGGTCTGGAACGAGCCAGATCTGCCGAGAGCGTTCTGGAACGGTACCCAGGACGAGTATTTCACCCTCTATGCGGAGACCGTTCGGGCCATCAAGGAGATCGATCCCGCCATCCGGGTGGGCGGCCCCGCCACCTCCAACAGCAAGTGGATCGCCGCTTTTCTCCAGTTCTGCAAGGAAAACCAGGTTCCTGTGGACTTTGTGAGCACCCATCAGTACGCCGGGGACCCCCTGGGCGGGGTGGAGGACCAGGGCGGCCCGGAGGGCGATGGCAGTGCATCTCAGGCCAGCAGCCCAGAGGCGGTCCATGCGATCATGGAGAAGATGACTGCGGCGCTGGAGGCGGTAGAGGACAAGACCTTCCTCAACGGCTTCCGCATGCTGATGCCGGACAAGTCTGAGACCACAGACCTGCCCAACGACACCTTTCTCCGCAACTCTGCCGTTGCCCGCCGGCAGGCCGGGGAGCTGCCCCTCTACTACACCGAGTGGAATGAGAACGCCATCTTCTCCGCCTACACCAACGACACCCGCAAGGCGGCGGCCTATGACGTGAAGACCGCCCTGGAGGTTGCAGACAATCTGGACGGCAGCTCCATCTGGTGCTTCTCGGACATCTTTGAGGAGCTCCACCCGTTCCCCCAGGAGTTCCACGGGGGCTTTGGCATGCTGACCCAGAACGGCATTCCAAAGCCGGTGTACCACGCCATGAAGATGCTGGCGGACGCCGGGAATACCCGTCTGGACCTGGGCCCGGACGCCACCAAAGGAGAGATCGGCATCGCCGCATTCCAGGCCCCCGGTGAGGTCCAGGTCCTGCTGTTCCGCCAGAAGATGAAGAATCTGGACCTGCCCAAAGAGCCGGCTGCGGTGGAGATCGAACTGGACGTTGCGCCAACAGCTGTTACCGTCCGCCGGATCGATGAGACCCACGGCAACCCCCTGCGCCTATGGGAGGAGATGGGTTCCCCAATCTCCCTGAATCGGGCGGAGGTCCGGGACCTGACAGAGCGCAGTGCCGTGTCTGACGAACCCTGCTCCTTCCGGTATGAAAACGGCGTGCTCACCCTCCAGGCGGAGCTGGGGGTGAACGATGTGGTCTTCTTCCGGGTGCACACTGCGGAACGATGAAGAGAGTTGCAGTTGTCCTGGCCGTGTGCCTTCTGCTGGCGGCGGTGACAGCGGGCTGTGTGTCCGAGAACCCACCGGTGGAAGAAGTGGAAAGGATCGTCATGACGTATCAGACCATGTCCGGGGGAAATACCGCCGGCCTGGACGAGGTGCGAGAGGCCATCAACGCCATCAGCCGGGAGGCCATCGGCGTGGAGGTGGAATTCCAGCTGGTGGATGCCCTGGAGGCGCCAGCGGAGTACCCGGTGTGGCTCAGCCAGAGGGAGCAGATCGACCTGATGG
>CANQII010000035.1 GCA_947623875.1 uncultured Oscillospiraceae bacterium | reverse complement strand
TGTAAATACGCACACCGGTCATGCAGCGCAGGGACATTTTTCAGAAAAGTGCAGTCTCAGCAGGCATAGGAAAAGTAAGGGAATGCGCGTTTGAGGACGCTTCCCTGGAAATACTCTGCTCCAGCAGACAGACCGCCTTTTCTGCCTTTCTGCACTGTGTTTCAGCAAAGCTACCATCTTTCGCGTACTGCATTCTCCCTCTCTGCGGACACATTTCAGGCTATCGAACGGGTCTATTCGCTCTCTCAGTTTTGCACATACCCATCGGGATGGTGCATTCCTATTATTCTGATTGTACGCAAAGCGAAAATGCAGAATGACTGGTTTTACATGCTCTGCACCGGCTTGCGCAAAAATTCCATTTTCAATCTTGCGTCGCAATCCTCCATGGTGTATAATGGCGGCATGACCAAAAAAGGCATAGAATTTCGGAAACCCATGGATCCATTGTCCCGTCAGGAGCCCCCAGGCTATGCAGAGGACCCGTCTTCTGCGCTGCCAGAATACCAGGTCTCAGGGTGAACCCCCGATGCTTGGAGCATCATATCGAGAAAGGATGTCTTAGAAATGATTGATCTTCCCCTCCATGTAGATTTCAGCGGCAAAGTTGTGGTCGTCACCGGCGCCGGCGGCGTGCTGTGCTCCGTCATGGCCCAGGCCTTTGCCCAGGCAGGCGCCAAAGTGGCCGCTTTGGATCTGAATGAGGCAGCGGTGCAGAAGCTGTCCGAAGAAGTGGAAGCCGAGGGCTTTGTGCTGAAGGGCTACAAGTGCAACGTGCTGGAACCGGAGTCCATCCAGGCCGCCCACGAAGCCATCGTGAAGGACCTGGGCCCGGTGGATATCCTGGTCAACGGCGCCGGCGGCAACAATCCCCGGGCCACCACGGACAACGAGTACCAGCATGAGGCCAAAGAGGGCCAGAAGACCTTCTTCGACCTCGATCCCTCCGGCGTGGACTTCGTGTTCAAGCTCAACTTCCAGGGCACCCTGCTGCCCACCCAGGTCTTCGCCAAGGACATGGTGGACCGCAAGTCCGGCGTCATTCTGAACGTCAGCTCCATGAACGCCTATATCCCCCTCACCAAGATCCCGGCCTACTCCGGCGCCAAGGCGGCCATCAGCAACTTCACCCAGTGGCTGGCCACCCACTTCGCCAAGTCCGGCATCCGCTGCAACGCCATCGCCCCGGGCTTCCTGGTATCCAACCAGAACCGGGCCCTGCTCTTCAACCCGGACGGCAGCCCCACAGCCCGCTCCGCCAAGATCCTGAACGGCACCCCCATGGGCCGCTTCGTGGACGCCGAAGAGCTGCTGGGCGGCGTCTTCTTCCTCTGCGACGACAAGGCCGCCAGCGCCATCACCGGCGTGGTGCTCCCCATTGATGCAGGCTTCGCCGCATACTCCGGCGTGTAATCCGCTTCCAACCCCATATCATGTTCTGCGCCCCCAGAGCCATATGGCCCTGGGGGCGCCTTTTGTGCAGAGACATCGCCTGGTCTGCAAGATCAGGCCTTCCAGATAGAACTCTCAGAGTGCCTGGACGTACCCGCCGGATTTGCCTCCAGGTGCGCGATCAGCGCCGCGCTGAGTCTGCCCATCAGCGCCGCCAATTCCTCCGGCGGGGTGTCCATGCCCCGCCGGAGCCAATCTGCGATGAGGTTTCCGCAGCCGCCGGCCAAAAAACGGAACACGGCGTCCTGCTCCTCCGGGGTGCAGTCCGGGATATTCCGTGCCACCCGAGGGAAATAGCTCTCGTAGAAGAGAATGGACACCTTACCGGCAAAGGCGGGATCTCCGTTGGAAGAGGCCAGCAGATCCAGGCCGCCGGCGGTGTTCTTCATGCCCCGGAGCAGCGCCGGCAGCAGATTCCCGCCTCCCAGTTCCTCCCGCACAGAGATCATCTGCCGCAACTTCTCCAGGGTCTCCTCTTCCAGCTGCTCCAGCAGATCGAAAGGATCCTTGTAGTGGAGGTAGAAGGTGGCCCGGTTGATCTCCGCGCTATCGCAGATCTCCTTCACCGTGATGCGGGTGACGGGCTTGTCCTTAAGGCACTGCAGGAAGGCCTCCCGGATCCGCATCCTGGTATACCGCACCCGTGCATCCGTCTTCATGGCGATTCTCCTCCTATGCAACACTTCCCAGGGAACCTGTCGATTATCTTTCACATCCGCAAAGATCAACGGTTGTTTTCCCCAGGCCACCTCACTATAATCGACAGTAGAAAAAAAGTAAACAGATGTTGATAAATATGAGGTGAACTTCTATGAAGCCGGACAAGAATCTCTTTGAAGCGCCGCCCTGGCAGGCCATCGCCAAACTATGTATCCCTGCGCTGGTATCCATCGTAGTGATGATGCTGTACAACATGGCCGATATGTACTTTGTGGCTTGGAGCAAGGACTTGAACCAGGTGGCAGCGGTATCCCTGGCCATGCCGGTGTTCACAGTCATGATGGCTGTGAGCACTATGGTTGGAAATGGCGGCTGTACCCGGGTGGCCCAGGCCCTAGGTATGAAAGACAGCGCCAAGGTGCAGCAGCTCTCCGCCATCTGCTTCTGGGCCAGCATCGGCTTTGGCGCTCTCTTTGCCGTGCTCTGTTTTGTTTTTCAGCAGCCCCTGCTGCACTTTCTGGGCACCGATGCAGAGACGTACGAGTTCACCCGTTCTTATGTGCTGATTCTCGCCGCCGGCGCTCCTCTGATCCTCCTGAATCACGCCCTGGGCGGCATGCTCCGGGGCGAGGGGCTGGTTCTCACGGGTCTGGCCGCCAACATGATCTCCACCGTGTCCAATATCATTCTGGATCCCCTCTTTATCGTGGTGTTCCGCTGGGGCATAGGCGGCGCAGCGGCCGCCACGGTGCTGGGCAACGCACTGGCAGTTCTGTATGTCTTCCTCTATCGGCAGCGGCACAAGCGCACCTGCACCATTGAAGTCCGGCCAGCCTATGCCAACTCTCTCCGGGCCCTGGGTTCCATTCTGGCCCTGGGACTGCCCAACGCCATCAGCAGCACTTTGAGCGGCCTCGCCGGCACCTTCTCCAACCGGCTGCTGGTGGGATACGGCAACGACGCCGTGGCCGCCATGGGCGCCGCCGGCAAAGCAGTGATGGTGGTAACCATGATCCAGATGGGCATCTGCATGGGAGTGCAGCCTCTGCTCTCCTACCTGTACGGCGGGAAGGACTGGAAGAAGCTCAAGGGCATCGTCTATCGCATTCTCCTGCTCACCGTATCTCTGGGCATCGTGCTCACCTTGGGGATCTGGTTCGTCCGGGACTGGGCCATCGGGCTCTTTATCAAGGAGGAGGCCGCCGCAGCCCTGGGCGTCCGGCAGATGGGCTTCATGCTCCTGATGGGCCCCATGATTGGCCTCTATTACCTGGCCTCCAACTTCCTGCAGGCCGCTGGCAACGCCACCGCAGCCTCCATCTCCTCGGCGCTGCGGCAAGGGCTTCTTCTCATTCCCCTGCTCTACCTGATGGAGTCTCTCTTCCAGCTTCCTGGCCTGGCTCTGGCCCACACCGCAGCGGATGCCGCCTCCGTGCTGATCACCTGCGTCATGGCGGTGCTCTGGTACCGCAAGGTCTCCCGAAATTCCCCTGCCTCCATGAAAACCGCATAGCCGCCATCCCGGCGTGAAATTGTAATACAGCTTTCAGCAAAATGCTGAAAGCTGTATTATTTTGTATTATAAAATATTTCTTTTTCCGCGAAAAGAAGTTCAGTTCTGATTAATTAATTTTCGCTTGACTTATATTCCATTTTGTATATAATGCGGTGTGAGGAGGAATTCTACATGCAAACCGATACCTACACTGTACCCAATGGAGCAGAGGAGGCCAACCTGCCCAGCGTTTCCCCATGCCGGCAGACAGATGACGAGGCAATAGACGCCGCAGCCGCCCGGATTCTGGAGCAGTACCGGCCCGCCTTTCTGGAGCTTGCGAAATGATCCGGCTCACAAGAGAAAAGGTCCTGCAGCTGCACAGGAAGATGGCAGAGGCAACCGGCGGCGGCACCGGCGTACGGGAGGACTCCCTTCTGGAGTCCGCCCTGGAACTGCCCTTCAGCGGGTTCGGGGACCAGGCGTTCTATCCCACCATTGAGGAGAAAGCGGCCCGCCTGGGCTATACCCTCATCGCCAACCACGCCTTCGTGGACGGGAACAAGCGGATCGGGATCTTTGCGATGCTGGTGTTCCTGGAGGTGAACGGGGTCCAGCTGAACCTCACCAACGAGGATGTGATCCATGCGGGGCTGGGCGTGGCAGATGGCTCCATGGAGTACGAGGATCTGCTCCGCTGGGTGCGGGAACACCGCACCTGATATCCCCGCAGCACAGAAAGGAGGTAATTCGAATGGAAGAAAACACATGGAAGATCAATGGATTCCTCATGAGCGGAGACCGAAAAGTAGCTGAGATCCGAAACAACGAGGTTGCCCAGATCAGTGCCCCGATTCCCCTGTTTCTCCAGAACTATCCCTTGCTCACCTGGTTAAAAAGTCGGGCGATATGCGGGTACCGCAGCAATACCCAGATTCTGAAGGAGACCCTCGGGATCCCAGACGCCAGCTACATTGCCGCCGCGATGCGGGTTCACGGCGCCACCATCACGGACAACTATTGGATCTGTCAGGAAGGCGAGTCTCTCACCTATGCAGATGTCCGCTTCACGAAGGATACCTTCGCCGATGTCGCCCTCACCGGGATCTGCTCCAGAACGTTCACCGAGGAAGAGCTTCGGGAGAACTGTCCGGAGCTCACCAACATCGGTTCCTACGATAAGTGCTGGAAGCTGCTGAACGGCACGTGGTGGATGTTCAAGGAGGGCTCCCCATGGGAGCGCTTCTCTGAGATCTTCATCGCGGAATTGGGTGCGAAGCTGGGTTTTTCCATGGCAGAATATCAGCCGGCCGGCCCGTACGTGAAAACCCCAGACTTCACCCATGGGCGGCTGAATCTGGAACTGGCGGAGGGTCTGGTAGGCGGCAACGATTACTATCCCTACAACTACGACACGTTCACCAGGCTGGATCCCAAACTGGGCAAGGAGTATCTGGACATGGTCTTCATGGATGCCCTCTGCTACAACACAGACCGGCACACCCAAAACTACGGCGTCCTGCGGGATCAGGACACCGGCAAGATCCTCTGTATGGCCCCCAATTTCGACAACAACAACGCACTGATCTCCCACGGTTACTTCCGGAAGCCTCCGAGTGAGTGGGACAGGACCATCCCGCCCTTTGTGAACTTTTTGAAGAAGCGGGACCTGTCATACAAGCTGCCTGATTTGGACGGAGAGATGCTCTCCTCCCTTGCCGCATCTGTCCTCCCGGAGGAGGACATAGACCGGGACAGCGTAGTACAGATGCTGCTGATGCGCATGCAGTGCCTGCGGGATCGGCTGGGGCAGTAGAGCAAACGCAGACGCCTGCGGAATAGAACCATGCTTTACACACAGCCGGTACGCGCAGCAACCCGCCGGACACACCCTCTGCAAAGGATGTGCCCGGCGGGCTGTTTCTCGTCTCAAAAGCCGCAGTATACCGTCTCCCTGCCCTACAGGTCTTCTCCGTTGGAGGCGATAATCCTGGCATAGTACCGGGCGGATTCCTTGATGGTGCGTTTCTGGGTCTTGTAGTCCACATGGATGAGCCCAAACCGGGGGCCGTAGCCGCTGCACCACTCGAAGTTGTCCAGGATAGACCAGTGCTGGTAGCCCAGAACCGGGATGCCCTCGTCTACAGCACGCTTCATGGCGGAGATAAAGTCCTTCAGGAATGTCTCCCGCATGGTATCGTGGACCTTGCCGTCCGGCCCCACCTCATCCGGGGTGGCCATGCCGTTCTCCGTCACAAGAATGGGCAGATGATACCGCTCGTAGTACTGCCGGATGGTCCAGTAGAGGCATCTGCCGTCGATGACCCACCTCAAAGAAGACTTGGGCTTGCCCTCTGCGCTGTATTTTGTATCCTTGAAAAGCGGATTGGCTGGCTGATAGACGTTCACCCCGATGAAGTCGATGGGCGCGGAGATGATCTTCAGATCCTCCGGGCTGAGCTTGCGCCGGAGCATCTTGCTGGCCTTCCCCAGCACGATGGGATCCATGTACATGCCGTTGCTGCCCTCGCCCACCTGAGAGGTGAAGGACTTCTCGGCGGCATCCCGCAGCCCCGCTTCGTCCTCGCTGTCCGGAATGTAGTTGGTGGAAGCCATGGCAAGGCCGATCTGCGGCGGCGTCTTGGCGATCTTCCGGATCAGGGACACCGCTCTGCCATGGGCCAGCAGCATGTTCCGAAGGCAGTTTTTGAAGGAGAAGACGGCGTGCTGGAACGGGGCAAAGCTCCCCAGCACATAGGCGGACATGATGAACACCTGGGGCTCGTTGAAGGTCATCCAGAAGTGAACCTGATCCGAGAGGGCGTCCACCACCGCCTGGACATACTCCAGATACCAGTCCACGATCTTCTTGTTTTTCCAGCCGCCCTCTTTGTCTGCCCAAACCGGCAGATCCCAGTGATAGATGGTCACCATGGGCTCGATGCCGGCGGAGCGCAGTTCTGCCACCAGGTCCTTGTAGAAGGCAAGGCCCTTGGGGTTGACCTTGCCCTTCTCCGGCATGATCCGGCACCAGTTCACCGAGAAGCGGTAGGACTTGAGGCCCAGTTCCTTCATCAGGGCCACATCCTCCTTGTAGCGGTGGTAGTGGTCGCAGGCGGTGTGGCAGTCCTGCCCGTTCTCAATGTGCTTGCCGGCCACGTCCCAGATGCTGGGGCACTTGCCGTCCTCGTCCCAGGCCCCTTCGATCTGGGTGGCCGAGGCCGCCGCGCCCCACAGGAAGTTCTCAGGAAATGCCATGTTCAATTCCTCCTCACAAGCATTCAATTGGAATGATCTCGCCTGCCGTGATGCCGCCCTCTCCGAAGGCGTCCACAGTGGCGTAATACGGCTGGCCTGCATTCAGGGTGGTAAGCAGGACATGGCTGTCCCCGTAGACCATGTGGCTGCTGTACAGTTTGTCCGGGGCGATGCCGTAGCGGATATTGTATCCGATGGCACGCTGGGATGCGCTCCAGTCCAGACGGGCTGTGAGGGGATCGGGGCGGGTCACCATCACCTGCTTTACCGGGTTCGGGGCGTAGCAGTCTCCCCTTCCGAACACCCGCAATCCAGAGAGAGCAAAGGGCTCGTTGTACGGCAGCTCGGCGGCTGTAACCCGAAGATAGCGGAGCTGGATTCCGTCCAAGGGGATGTAGTCATGGGAGAGATCGCTGTCCGCCTCCCGTTTGTCCGCCAGGATGGTCCAGGTGGCGCCGTCTGAACTGCCCTCCAGAAGCCACCGGGTGCGGAGGTTGGGATCGGGATCGATGTACCGGTTGTTGGTATACACGTTGGAGCGAAGCTTGGGATCCACCTGCAGCATGGGGAGCTCCACATCCGCGAAGTTGATCTGCACCCCGTGGATCTCATAGCACTGGCCCAGGTCCAGGCGGTACCACTCCCCGGCACTGCCCTCGGCACACCAGCAGGTGCGGACGTCCTCGTCCAGGGCCAGGGCCGGCGCGTGGTTGGTGCGGCTGGAGGAGGCCCGCGCCGTCTTCTGGTAGGAGAGCAGCATCCACCGGGGCTGTATGCTCCAGGGATCAAACTTCCCCTCCGGGATCTCCAGCGGGTAGTCTGCGAAGTTCTGGTTGCAGAACAGGATCCCGTCCTGGTCCACACCGGCGGGAAAGAGACCCACTCTGCGCTCGAAGTTGGCGTTTACGCTGATCCGCATGGTGGAGGCGTGCCACAGATTCCCGTACGCGTCCTCGATGGTGCTGCCGTGGCCGGCTCCGGTGATAAAGCCGCCGGGCTTGCTGGAAAAGGGATTGTGGGCCTGATAGGTGAAGGGTCCCAGCGGTCCGTCTCCCACATAGGCGCCGTCCCCGTAGGTGGCGAGCTCCGTGCCGGGAGCTGCGTACTGGAGGTAGTACTTGCCGTTCACCTTGCTCATAAAGGGACCCTCCACAAAGGGCTTCTTGTCTGAGCCGTTCAGCCGCATGAGAAGCCGGTAGAGGCGCATGGCAATTCCCTCTTTTCCCTGCTCTTTGGGCCTCCCGGGATAGTTGGGCCGCTCCCAGCCGTGTTCCGCGGTGTTGCCGAAGATCAGTTCCCGCCGCTCGCCGATGGGCAGCAGGGTTTCGGGGTCAAATTCCTGGCCGTAGATGGGCTTCTGGTTGTCGCAGCCCCAGTAGAAGTACACCCGTCCATCGTCGTCCTGGAAGAGGTCCGGGTCCCAGAAGGGGAAGGGCTCAGACACCTTCTCGAAGGCATCGCTCATGGGGTCCTCCGTGCGGTAGAAGGCACTGGGATCCCGGTCCGAGGAGGAGAACACCAGCCACTTCCCCACCTGCCGCACATCCGGGGCGTAGCGGAAGGGGGTGAGGTCCCGGTTCTCATGCCAGTTCCAGTGGAGCAGGTCTTCAGACCAGTAGAAGCCGCCGCTCATGGAGGCGAACATGTAGTACCGCCCCTTGAAGAGGATCAGCGTGGGATCTGCCGCCTCCCGGGAGGCCTGGTTGTTGTAGTGCTGATACTGGTAGCGCAGGTTGAGAGGATTGATGAGGATGCGATCCATAGCGGTCATTCCTTCCTGTATTTTGCCGGGGAGACCCCGTATTTTCTTCGGAAGCTGTCTGTGAAGTAGCTGTGGGAGCAGAACTGGAGTTGGGCTGCGATCTCCTGGATGCCCATATCTGTGGTCTTCAGCAGGGATGCCGCCCTTTCCAGCCGCTTGCTCCGGATATAGTCTGCCGGGGACATGCCGGTCTCCTGTTTGAACTTCTTGGAGAAGTAGTACTCCGCATAGCCTGTGCTTCGAGCCAGATCCTGCAGGGTGATCTCCTCCTCCAGGTGGTTGGCAATATAGGCACAGGCTCCCTCCATCTCCCGGCTCACCCCGCTGGAGCGCACTGCGTGGACCCGCTCCACATAGTCCCGCTGGAGGGTGTAGGCGATAGAGGACAGCTCCGAGATGTTCTTGGCCGCGTCCACGCTCTGGAAGTACCGGTCTGCCAGAGAGAGGCTGCTCTCGGGGCTCAGGCCGCCCTCGATGGCAGCCCGGGAGAATAAGGTGAGGCAGACAAAGACCGCGATCTTCATGGTCCGCAGGGTGTCCTGGGAAGTGAGCTGTCCCATGGCGCCGGTCACGGCCATGCGGTTGATCTGCTCCAGCAGCGAGAGATCTCCCTCACGCACCATCCGGACCATCTCCCGCTCCGCCTGGTAGGTGCCGTGGGCATCTCCCTTGGGCGCCGTGCCCGCAGCCGCAGTTCTCTGCTGCCCACCCTCCTGGTAGTAGCGGAGGTCGAAGAACTGGATCCGCTCCCCGCTGATGAGGTACTGCACCATCACGGCATATTCCTGCACCCGGCTGATGGATATGACAGGAATCGCACGGGCCAGGGATGGTGCGCTCTTGCGCAGGTTCTCCCCGGCACCAGCCCGCTCCAGGGCGATCTCCAGGTCCACCGGAGACAGGTCGTCAATGAGGAGCGGTCCCAGCACCCGGACGCGGAACAGCTCTCCGTTGTCCAGTTCCGGAAACAGGATCCACAGAATGCCCGCCGCTCCCGTATAGAGGAGGGGCCTCGCCTTCTTCGCCAGCTCCTCCCGCAGGGCGCTGTCCTGTCTGCCCAGGGTGAAGAGCTCCTGCAGCAGGCCCGGGTTGGGGCAGTTGGTGTTCAGCAGGCGCAGGGTGCCGTCGCAGTGCCAGAGGTAGAGGTCGTGGCAGCAGCCCACCATCTCTCCAAACAGTGCCAGCTTGTTTTCTGTTTCGTACAGGTCCATGGTTCTTTCCTCCCGCATGATATAGGAATTTTGCCCTCGATTCTATCAAAATTTCGATTTTCTTCAGTTTATCAGCCATCTGTACAAAAAGCAAGCGAATTTTCAGAAGTTCAGTCGAATTTCTTATATTTCTTTCTCAAGCCCCCTGCTAAGATGGCGCCATCACAAAGAAGGAGGCACTGCCTTATGAAAGACAAGTTGGGCTTCAAAGACTACTTCGGCACCGCCACCATGGGTCTCACAGACGGTCTCGCCGCAGCGCTGATGACCTCGTTCTTCCTGGTCTACCTCACAGACTACGCCGGTCTCGGGGCGTTCGGCGCTGTGATCGGCTCCAGCGTGCTGCTGTTCTCCCGGATCTTCGACGCGGTAAACGACCCCATCGAGGGCTGGATCATGGACCAGGCGAAAGTGGGCAAGTACGGCAAGTACAAGCCCTTCATCATCATCTCCATTCTCACGGCACTGGTCGGCGTAGGCGCCCTGTTCTTCATTCCCAGCGGCATGAACCACGTCATGGCTGTGATCTGGGTCATCTTCTTCTACCTGCTCTACGACATCGGCTCCTCGTTCTACGCCCCCAACCTGATCTACCGCTCCCTGACCCTGGACACCAACCAGCGCGGCAAACTGCTCATCGCGCCCCGCATCGTCTCCATGATGACGGGTATGGTGACCGCAGGCCTCATCGCCATGGTTACCGGCCTCAACGGCGTCATTAACAACATGCACACTTCCTTCGGGCTCACAGTACTTGCCCTGCTGCTTATCGTGTCCGTCATCTCCCTCATCGGTATCAGCATGGTGAAGGAGCGCCATCACGCAGAGCGGGACAAGGATGAGCAGATCAAGCTCACAGACATCTTCCTGCTTCTCAAAGAGAACGACGCCATCCGGGTCAACGTGTACGCCATGATTTTCTCCGGCTTTATCTGGACCTTCCTCTTCGCCACCCTCCTCTACTATATCAAGTGGGGTTTCTGCGCCGATCTCACCACCGGCGTGGTGGACAACGCGGCATACGGCACCTATTCCGGCGTGGCCTCCCTGCTGATGTTCCTGCCCCTGATCCTGGGCACTCTGGTGGCCGCCCCTATTCTGAAGAAGATCGGCGATCCCATGAAGTTCACCCGGATTCTCCTCCTGTTCCAGGCAGTTCCCTGCGGCATTCTGTTCCTGCTGCAGGTGGTGGGCATCCTGGAGAAGATGCCCTGGCTGTTCCTGGGCTGCGTGGCGGTAACCACCACAGCAGTAGGCATGGGCTATATCCCCGGCTCCACCATCGACATCGAGATCATGGACTATGAGATCTACAAGAATGGCAAAGACCGCTCCGGCCTCTGCAACGCCGTAAACCGCTTCATCTCCAAGGCGCAAAACGCCATCGGCGCCAGCGTGGTAGGCTTCATTCTGGTGGCCATTGGCTACGTGGTAGACTCCGAGACCGGAGACTTCGTAGGAGAACTGGCCAACATGCCGGTGATGCTGAACTGGTTCATCGTGGTCATGGGCCTGGTGCCGTTTATCCTGGGCATGCTGGCCTGGTTCATCCTGGGCAAGTACCCCATCAACAACGAGGTCCGGGCCAAGATGCGGGAAAAGCTGTCCAAGTAAGCTTTCAAGGACTCCCAAAGGAGCGGTGCGGGCAACACCGCTCCTTTTTCAAAACCGCAGAACACTGAATTGCAGGAGGTATCATCTTGAAAACCATCGCTTTTAACACCGGGTGGACCTGCAACGGCACCCCAGTCACCCTTCCTCACGACGCCATGATCCGGGAGAAGCGCAGCCCGGACGCCTCCAACGGGGGACACGGCTACTTCCCCGGCGGCGTCTACACCTATGTCAATGCCTTCACCGCCCCTGCCGAGTGGGCAGGGAAGACCGTCCTCGCGGAGTTCGAGGGCGTCTATAAGAACGCCACAGTCTCCCTGAACGGCGAGGAGCTTGCATTTCACCCCTATGGCTACACAGGCTTCTTTGTGGAACTCTCTAACCTGAAGCTGGGGGAGGAGAACACCCTCACCGTAGTGGCAGACAACTCCAAGCTGCCCAACTCCCGGTGGTACTCCGGCTCCGGCATCTACCGCCCGGTGTGGCTCCACATCTGCGAGCCGGAGGGTTTGAAACCAGAGAGCGTGAAGATCAGCACCAAATCCATCCACCCTGCCGTGATCCGGGTGCAGTCTCCCGTATCAGTAACCGCAGAAGTCTCCGGGGTGACCGGCTCCGGCACGGACTTCGAGCTTACCATCCCGGAGGCGAAACTGTGGAGCGCCGAGGAGCCCAATCTCTACACAGCCCATATCACCGCCGGTGCCGGGGACACCATGGACATCCCCTTCGGCATCCGGCAGATCACCTGGTCTAACAAGGGCCTCTTCCTCAACGGAAAAGAGACCCTCCTCCGGGGCGGCTGCGTTCACCACGACAGCGGCATTCTGGGTGCAGCTACCTATAAGGAGAGCGAAGAGCGGCGGGTGCGCATCCTGAAGGAGAACGGCTTCAACGCCATCCGCTCCTCCCACAACCCCGCCTCCAAGGCATTGCTGGACGCCGCAGACAAGTACGGCATGTACGTCATGGACGAGACCTTCGACATGTGGTACAACCGGAAGAATCCCTTCGACTACGGCCTGGACTTCGCAGACTGGTGGGAGAAGGACACCACTGCTATGATCCAGCGGGACTACAACCACCCCTCCGTGATTTTGTACTCCATCGGCAACGAGGTGGCGGAGCCCTATGAGCAGAAGGGCGTAGACGCCGGGCGCAAACTGGTGGACCTCTGCCACAAGCTGGACAGTACGAGACCTGTCACCTGCGGCACCAACCTGATGATCATCTCCCAGGCCGCCCAGGGCAAGGGCATCTACCAGGACGGGCAGCAGACCAAGGGCGCAGACATGAAGCAGAAAGAGGGCGGCAATGCCAGTCTGATGTTCAACATCATGGCCAGCTTTGTGGGTCCCGGCATGAACAAAGGCGGCAACTCCCCCAAGGTGGACGCCCTCACAACACCCTTCCTGGACAGCCTGGACATCGCAGGATACAACTACGGCTCCGGCCGGTACCCCCTAGAGGCCAAGGCACACCCCAACCGTGTGATCTTTGGCAGCGAGACCTTCCCCCAGGACATCTGGAAGAACTGGCAAATGGTGAAGCAGTATCCATATCTCATTGGGGACTTCATGTGGACATCCTGGGACTATCTCGGCGAGGCGGGCATCGGCGCCTGGAGCTACACCGGCGGCATGCCCTTCAACCGGCCGTACCCCTGGGTGCTGGCGGGGGCGGGTGTCATCGACATCATCGGTGTGCCGGACGGCTCCTGCAAGTACGCCTCTACCGTATGGGGCCTGGAGAAGAACCCGGTGATCGCGGTGCGTCCTGTGAACCACCCGGGTGTGCGGCCCTCCAAATCCGTCTGGCGGGGCACCAACGCCATTCTCAGCTGGAGCTGGAACAACTGCACCGGGAACAAGGCCATCGTGGAGGTGTACTCCGATCAGGCCAGCGTAGAGCTGTTTCTGAACAACCAGAGCCTCGGCAAGAAAAAAGTGAAAGAATGCAGGGCGATCTTCCATGTGAAGTACTCTCCCGGTACTCTCTCCGCCGTCTCCTATGACACACATGGCCTGGAGACGGGATGCAGCGAACTGTCTTCTGCCAAGGGTCCCTTCCGTGTGGTAACCCGCCCCGAGGCCAACAAGGTGAAGCCCGGGGATATCGTCCATGTGCCCGTTACCATTGAGGGCAGCAACGGCGTGGTGGAGTCCAATGCAGATCGGACCGTTACCATCCACGTAGAGGGCGGCGAGCTGCTGGCCTTCGGCTCCGCCAACCCCTGCACCGAGGAGCAGTATCACACCGGCACCTGCACCACCTACTACGGCCGTGCTCTGGCCGTAGTACGGGCTGGAGACACCGGGACACTGAAGATCACCGTCTAAAGCAGCCATTCACTCTTACTATCCCAACAAGAAGACCCGCCGGCAGTACACCGGCGGGTCTTCTCATTGGATCGTATTCCGTGATTAGGCCTGCTTGGCCCCGCACTTGACGCAGAACACCGCATCACTGGCAAGCTTCTCCCCACAGTTTATGCAGAACTTCCCCTCATCCTCAGCCGGGGCCTCCTCCTTCTGCGGGATCGGGCTGCCGCAGAATCTGCAGAAGCTGCTGGTCTCCGATACGACAGCGCCGCAGTTGGGGCACTTCCTGGCGTTCGGATCTACAGGTTCCTCTACGGGAGCCGGTGCGTTCCAGCCGCCCTTGATCTGCTCGATCTGCTGGTTGTAGTCCTGAATGGCCTGGGTGATCTCCCGGTACTCCCGGAACATGTCCGCAAAGGCCTCCTCGTGGTCCTCCGGATGCAGTTCCACATACTGCTTCCCGATCCGGGTGTACAGCTGGTTCAGCCTGCCCTCTTCCCGTTTTACCTGCATATCCAGTCTGGCGACATCGGTCATCTCCTTGGTTCTCTGGCCGGCATCCGCCACTTTCTTCCCGATGCTATCAAAGAATCCCATATGTAGTTCCTCCTTCTAGCACAAAATGAGATTGCTCACGCAATGGTTTTCATCCGCTGATTGCTCACTCAACAAGGGTCACAACGTTGTCCGGCCTTACATAGCCATGATAGACCTCCGTTGCCCAGCCATCCGGATCCGGATGATGCCCAACCTCCTGCGGATCGTAGTCGAAGACACCGACATAGGCTTGCACACGCATAACCTGGCCAAAATTATACTCTGACTTGTCCGGGATGTAGTTATCGAAGAACACAATGCGCAGGTCTCTGTCTTCCACCTCGAAGGCATCGCCGCCTGCAGCGCTCTTGGTATAGGTCAGGGCCTCGATTGGGAAGTTGAACCGCTCATCTTTTGTGACTTCTGTAAAGTCGATGCCATCCTCCGTCACATGGACTCGGCCTTTCGCGTTCTTGACATCTGTAAGATAGCCATAGTAGAAGCCCTCGGCATCGTACCAGTCTATTATGCCAGCAAACCGGGCATTCTCACCGGGCACGAGCATTTCAATTGAAGAATCGACCACCCACTCTCCCATCCACGGTTTGAGATGGGCCAGCACATCATCTTCCTCTTCCTCTTCCTCTTCCTCCATTCCGTTTGGTTCGCCTGTCTCTTCGCCCACTGGACTCACAGGTCCGGAGCCGCCCTGCTCCTTGCCTCCAAATCCTTTCACAACCAGAACCACCAGCAGGATCGCAACAAGGGCAACCGCCACGATCCCGATCTGCTTCTGATTCAGTCCGCTCTTTGCCTTCCCGGCAGAGACCGGCCCGACCTTTTTCGGCACCTTTCCCTCAACGGCCGCGCCGCATTTTTCGCAGAACGCATCGTTTTCATCCATCTGCGCTCCGCACTTCGGGCAGTACACCATTACACATTTCCTCCTTCGTATTCTTCAGTCCGGCAATCAATACCGGATCACAATCACCGGCCGAAAACCGATCACTTTCGACACAACAGCGTTGGAAAACCGCCCAATTGAGCTCACCGTGACGATCTTCTCCTCCCGGGACGACTCGTCCGTGTACTTTCTCCGCAGTGCCCAATCCGCTGTGCCAGAAAAGCCGTTGTACTGGTGACGCGCCAGAGCGTCCATCGTGTTTACCTCAAGGCCGCTCTCCATAGCATGGGTCGTCGGGGCAATGCGGAGCTCTGTATTGGTCTGATCCACATCGGTCCGCCCAAAGTAGTTCCGTACCTCTTCTTCCTGCAGGATGTAGGCATAGTCTGTGGCATAGCGGTTGTTCTTATCAGCCAGCACTTCATCGCCCTTGACGGAGACTGGAACGATCATGGACCGCTCCTCATCGGTAAATGCCTCCTGGGAGAACACATCCCTGATCCATCTTCTCATCGAACAGGTCTCATAGGTGATTCCGCCCTTCAGGTCCTTGTCGATGGTGGATTGCCCGCCGGTTCCATCGTCCCAGGGCAATCCCTCCAGGATGTACCGGCTGATGAGGATATAGCCGTCCTCATAGGACTTCACCACTTCCCATTCAATGGGCTCCGGTCCGTTGCCTGGATCGCCGTCCTGCTCATAGCTGCCGAACTCCACCTTGGCCCCCACATAGAGCTTTTTGCCGAAGTACGAATTGGTTTCTGGTGCACTCTCTTCCGCACCGGAGCCGGAGCCGGACTGTTCGTCAGACACTGGAGGCTCTGTACCGGCCTGGGAGCCGCCGTCTCCCTGGACAACCTTCATCACGAGGAAGAGCAGCGCAATCAGGACAACCGCCACGATGGCAATCAGCTTGATGTCGATCTGATCCGATTTCCCCTTTGCAGCAGGTCTTGCAGCAGAGCCGGGCTTTGCGGTAGAGACCGGCCTATTTTCCGAGGCGGTGCCGGCAGCCGGCCGCCCGCCGTCTACAGGAGTCCCGCACTTGGAGCAAAACTTGGCGCCGTCTGAAAGCTCATTTCCACATTTTCTGCAATACATGGTATCCCCCGTTATCCCTGCACCCAAATAGCGGGCCGTATTCCCGCGATATCCGATTTCAATACAGCGGGATCAAAGCAGGTGTAGTCCGACTTGATGCCAAGCACCGCAATTCCGCCGGTATAGCATCCCGGAGACCGCGTGATCCATGTGCACACATAGTCGTTTGCCTCATAGTCCGGATGGACATCCTTTTGGAGGTATTCCACGTAGGCCGAGGATAGCGCATTGTAATCTGCCGGATTGGTAAAGGCCTCGTGGGCCAGCGAGCGGTAGTTGATGCCCTGCTTCCGGGCGTACTTTGTGGGGGAGACAATGGCCTTGCCGCACTGCATCCGCAGCGGCAATGTCTGGGAATCCACCGGGTTGAAGTACCTGACGAACTCTTCAAAGGACAGCAAGAACACATAGTCCTCGGTGTCATTGCCGCCAACACCGTCCACCTTTTTTCTGTCTGAGTCCGCAACCTGAAAGCCCAGAAGGCCGTTGTCAAAGGACAGGAAATCCGTTGTCCTATTTTTCGTCTTCTGGATGAGCATTCGATCATTGGAACTGAACGTATCCTGCAGGAATTCGCTGTTGAGCCAGGACCGGATTGAGCTCTTTTCCCAAGTCACCTGAGACTCTGTTTTGGCCTCATCTGCCTGGATCGTGTCGTCTGAGGAGCTGTCGTCAAACTTCTTGCCATCGATCACGTAGTGGGAGATCAGCAGATACTTGTCGCCGTCTTTGCCGATGACGTCCCACTCCAGGGGCTCCTGGCCGTTGGAGAAATCGCCGTCCTGCTCGTAGGAGCCAAACGTGACCACATTCCCCACTTCCAGCTCTCCGCTGATACCTTCCTGCTGCACCGTGCCGGTCTCATCGTCCTGTTGTACCGTGCCGTCCTCATCATCCTGCTGCACCGTGCCGGCCTGATCGCCCTGGTCTACCGCCGCCTGGTTTCCAGCACTCGGGCTGGGACTGCCTTCGTCCAGAACACGATTCAGTGCGACCAGAAACACGGCAATCATGACCGCTATGATGAGAAGCGTTTTTGTATTTCCTTTCATTGTTACCTTCCCTCTCCTATGCTGTTACTGGTATGCGTAATACCCTTGAAAATGGCCGTAAGTATCCGGTTCGCAGTACTCCAGGAACCTGCCGTCATAAAAGAAGGCAAAGCCACACGCATCATTCACCAGATAGCTCTCCCCGTTGACAATCTGCACCCGGAACTGATCATAGCTAAATACCGGCCCGCCCATTTCCGTCATATCAATCCCCTGTTCTGAGATGGTGACGGCCGGCGTACTGTACTCAATATCCTGGCCGTGAACCTCATGGCGCTCCTCGGGCACGTATTCATACATGGCCTGGTTGCCTCTCTCCACTTCCTCGTATCCGCACAAGTCGCACCGGTACTTAGTAGTGGTTCCGTTCAGAAGTGCATCAAAGCCCGTCTCAAGCTTCATCTGTCCCTCACCACAGCTTGGGCACTTGCCGCCCACCGATGACCCGGTAGAACCGATGTACTTGTTATAGCCGCCCGTGGTGTAGGAATAGTCGTTCAGGAAGTTGTACGCAAAAATCGCCATTCGCGTCCCGAGCTTGTAGATCTTCCACTCCTCGCCATTGAAGTACTTCTCCACATTCCATTCCCCGGAGAGCTCCCTCAAAACCGCTCTGACCTCCTCCAGGTCTGCCTCCGGCACCGTCACAGCGTTGTCTTTCCCGGACGATGCTCCCTGGGACTGGCTGGACTGACTGGGTTGGCTGGGCTGACTGGATTGGCTGGGCTGGCCACCGCTGCTTGCTGTGTTCTGGCTTTCCCGTTGCTTCGTGAACTTGCCCACCGAGTAAACCGTGAAAACCACTACAAGGAGCAACGCCACCAGAACGATTTTCCTCGTGCCCTTGTTTTCCTCACTCACCTCTGTACACCCTCCTTAGATTTCTTGCATTTTTGACCTCTTCGTCATTTTGACCACAAGCATGAAGAGAGTGGGTTTTCCTTGACTTGCGTCTGCTCTTCCCCAGTCTCTTGTATCTCACCCTCATGGTTTTCCAAGTATAGGCAATCTCGTGTTCCAGATTTCCGCTTTTTGTTAATCAACAAATCATTTTTCTTGTTCGAATATTATTATTTCGTTCCAAATCAGTGTCATTATCTAATCTTGTGTTTATCTAATCATCTTTAATTTCATTTGTACCATATCAAAGTCCAAGATTTTCAAGTTCCTACCTGACAAAAACGTATACATTCTTGTCAGGTGGGGGCTGCGTGAAATTTGTACAAAATCACAAGAAATTGCATGCCGCAGATCGTTGATTTTGAGGGGTTATCCTCTTATAATGTCCAGTATAGGCAGTTTCTGGCCACCTGGCAAAAAAGTATAGGTTTTTGTCAGGTGCCACTTTTTCGCAATTTCTCGCAAATCGAGCCAAGAGTTCTTTCCCGCAAGATTGTAACATTCTTTAATTCAAATCATCCTGATTTTCAGCATGTCACCCGATACAGCAGGTTGTGATTTGGCACTTTTCGGCAAAAAATCATCACTTGCACAGTGGAGGTTTCTTCGGGGGTTATTTCTAAATAAGTTGCGATTTTGCCGCGTTTCGCTGC
>CANQII010000034.1 GCA_947623875.1 uncultured Oscillospiraceae bacterium | reverse complement strand
GTTTGTTTCTCTCACGGGGACTGACTCACAGACCGATGCTGTGCCGGACCTGAATGAACCAAGGAGGCTTGTTGAGGCCCCCTCGCCATCCCCGAAGCCTGGCTCAGGTGGTGCTAGTGCCCCTCAGGGGCGCAGTTAGCAACACGCAATTAGCGCTTACGTCCCATCCGCCGTCTGCACATTGGCCATGAAGTAGAGGTTGTCCCCGTCTGCCCAGAGCTTGTACCGGATGGCATTGGGGTTGATGTCCACCATATTGCCGTGAGATTGGGTGCTGCCGGCGTTCTCGGGGCTCCAGATCTCCTCCGCGGAGTCCTTTTTCCCGCCCAATTTCACCCGGTACAGGATGTCGTCTGAGACGTAGTACACGTAGCCCCGGTGGTAGATGGCCTGATCGTAGGAGGACTGGGAACTGGAGAATTCATCGAACTTCAGCTCCTGCACCGTCTCCCGGCCGGTGGCGTCCAGGTGTACCGAGCGGACCTCTTTCGGATCGTGGTCATAGCCCACATAGTAGATCTTGTCTCCGCCCTTGAGCAGGTAGTCTGCGTGGATGCGGGCGTTGCATATGGCGTCATCCGTGTGATCGCAGTCCGGCTTGGAGCACACCCGGGTGGCCTGCTGGGTCTCGGGATCGATGAAGAAGAGGCCGCTGTATGAGAAGTAGTACCCCCGGTCCGTGGCCAGAAAGCTCATCTCCTCCGTCTGGTGAAAGTTCTTCTGAAAGTCCTCGCTGTTCACGGATCCGGCAGACTGGCTTTCTCCGCCCGGAGTGCTCGCAGCGCTGTTCTGATTTCCCTCTGAGCAGGCCGAAAGGGACAGGGTGAGGCATGCCGCCAGAAGAGCTGCCAGGGCTCGTTTCGTCTTTTTCATATCGCTCTCTCCTTCTATGCTCCCGGTCTCACACTTTCCCCGGGATGGGATTTACGATCACCGGATACACCTCGCCGGTCTCGAAGTTCGCCCGATACAGGATTTCGGTGCCCGTATTCCCGGAGTGCCAACCATACTCATTGGTGCGATAGGTCCACTGAGTGGCATCGAAGTACACATCAGTGCCGTCGCAGCAGAGCATGTCGATGGAGTACAAGTCCCCCAGGTCCGCCTGCACCGCATAGAGCGGGATCTCTTTCGTGAGGGTGCCGTCCAGGTTGTAGACGAAGATGGTGTCCCCGCCGTAGTGCCGCAGGGCGCTGTCCAGATTTACCTCGGTGCTGTCTGCGCTGGTTTTGGGCACATCGTTCAGCAGGCACAGGGCAGCATCGGAGAACACCGCGGTGCCGTACTGGGTCTTCTCGTGGGTGTCCGCCAGTTTCTCCGTCTTGCCGGAAGAGAGCTCTGTCTTCCACATGTCCCCGCCGGAGAGGTAGAAATAGATGGTTCCCCCGGTGACGTACCACTGGGATACCGAGACACCGGTCTTCTCCCACTCCCCCACCTCATCTTTGTCCGGGGTAACCCAGACTTGCCGCACATCGCTGCCGTCCAGGCCGCACTGGAAGAGCACGTCCTTGTATGTCCCGTCTGCCGTCTGCACATTGGCCATGAAATACAGGCTGTCTCCGTCTGCCCAGAGCTTGTACTGGATGGCATTGGGGTTGAAGTCCACCAGATTGCCGTGGGATTGGCTGCTGCCGGCGTTTTCCGGACTCCAGATCTCCTCTGCAGAGTCCTTCTCCCCGCCCAATTTCACCCGATAGAGGATGTCGTCCGAGATGTAGTAGAGATATCCCCGGTGGTAGATGGGGATGTCGTAGTTGGACTGGGCGCTGGAGCCCTCGCTGCTCTTCAGTTCCTGTACCAGCTGCCGCTCTGTGGCGTCCTGCCGGACGGACCACACCTGCTTCGGACTTCTGGGGGTGGTGTCGTAGTAGATCCGGTCGTTCAAGGTGAGCAGGTGCTTCACATCCAGCCTGGCGTTGCAGACGGCGTCATCCGTGTGGTCGCAGTCGGGCTTGGCGCACACCACCGTCACCTGCATGGTCTCCCGGTCCAGGTAGTACAAGGTGCCCAAGGAGAAGTAGTACCCGCCGTCCGCCTCCAGAAACCGGGGGATCCCGCTGCGCTGGTCGTTCTGGTGCAGGTTGCGCTGGAAATCATCGGAGTTGGACTGGGTATTGGTCTGGCTCTCTCCGCCTGGCAGATTCCCGGCAGCACCGCCGCTTTCACCGCTGCCGGCACAGCCCGCCAGGGACAGGGTGAGCAGCGCCGCCAACAGGGCTGCCAGGGCTCTGTGCGCTCTACTCATTTGGGCATCCTCCTTGCTCTTTTGTTGTCTCATTTTCTCTGTTCTTGACCTGTATTGTCTATACCGCCTTCACCGCAGCTGGTACAGCACCTGCACCTCGCCGGTCTCGATGTTGGCCCGGCAGAGGTTCATGGCCCCGGATTTCGCCTGCTGGCCGATCAAACCGCTGCCACTCACCACATGTCTCCCGATGGTCCGGAAGAAGATATCGTTGCCGCAGCAGGCCAACAGATTCATCTCCGCCATCTCGTCCGGGTCCTCATAGAGGTTCTTCAGGGAGATCTCCTTCACCAGTTTGCCGTCCAGGCCGTAGACGAAGATGGTGTCTCCATAGGAGCGGAACTGGCCGCCGGGGGTCACGGTGGGATCCCCGTAGAACATGACAGGGTAGTCGTTCAGAAGGCACATGTAGTCGTCCGAGAAGATGGCGCTGCCGTACTGGGTCTGCTCATGGGTGTCCGCCAGCTTTTCGTGCTTGCCGGTGGAGAGGTCTGTGCGCCACATGTCTCCGCCGGAGAGGTAGAAGTAGATATAGCCGTCCAGCACATACCACTGGGACACCGAGACGCCGGTGCTCTCCCACTCCCCTACTTCCGCCTGGTCCGGGGTTTGCCAGACCTGCCGAACCTCCATGGTGGTAAGGTCGCACTGGAACAGCACGTCCTTATACGTCCCATCTTCCACCTGGATGTTCACCATGAAGTACATATAGTTCCCATCTGCCCAGAGGTGAAAGCGCATGGCGTTGGGATTGAACTGCACCTCGCCCCCTACAGACTGACTTGTTCCGGGGTTCTCCGGGCTCCAGATGGCCTCGGCGGAGTCCTTCTCCCCGCCCAATTTCACCCGGTACAGGATGTCGTCTGAGACGTAGTAGATATAGCCCCGGTGATAGATGGTGAGGGAGTAGGTGGACTGAGAACTGGAGAACTCGTTGTACTTCAGCTCCTGCACCGTCTGCCGCTGGGTGCCATCTGGGTTCACAGACCACAATAGCTTGGGCTCCGCGATGTTGCTGATGTAGTAAATCTTGTCATTGGCACCGAAGAGCTCATCTCCGTCTATAGCGGCGTTACAGGTCTCCGGGTCCGTGTGGTCGCACTCGGGCTTGCCGCAGACCCGGGTCACGTTCCAGGTGGCCTTGTCGATGTAGTAGAGCCAGCCGTAGCCCATGTAGTACCCGTCCTCTGTCTCTACAAAGGTGGGCAGGCCGCCGGTCTTCCGGATGGCCTGGTGGAGGTACTTCTTGAAGTCGTCCGGCCCGGCGGTATTGGCAGCTTTGTCCTCAGTACCGCTGGTGCTGGGGCTAGCAGTTCCGGGCGTGCCGGTATTCGCTGGGTTTCCAGGACTCTGCTCACACCCTGTAAGGGATAAAGTGAGCAGCACAGCAGAGAGGCCCGCCGCAAGTCTTGTCTTAAAATTCATATCTCTGTCTCCTCACAACAGTGTATACAGTTGGGTTACCGCGCCGGTCCCCAGATCCGCCCGGCAGAGGTTCTTGTCCCCCTTGTTTCCGATGGGGAAACCGTCCTGGGTAGAGTAGGTCATGGCGGTGGCCACGAAATACACATTCCGGCCGTCTGTGAATACCGGCTCGATGATGGACACATGTCCCAGGGCGTCAAAGAGAGGCTGCAGGGCGATCTCTTTCCGGAAGGTGCCGTCCAGACCGTATACGAAGATGGTGTCTGCGTTGTACCGCCAGGGACTGCCGGGATAGGCCTCCTCGGAGGTCTCCCAGAACTTGGGAATGTCGTTTACGATGCAGACCGTGTCGTCAGAGTACACCGCACTGCCGTATGAGATCTTGTCCCCGGTGTCCGCCAGCTTCTCCGTCTTGCCGCTGGAGAGGTCCGTCTTCCAAAGGCCGTTGCCTGCGAGGTAGAAGTACAAAACTCCATCGGCGATGTACCACTGGTTGGCAGATACCCCGGTGGTCTCCCACTCTCCAACTTCATCTGCGCTCGGCGTCTCCCAGACCTGCTGCACGCTCAGGTCTCCGAGATCGCAGGCAAAGAGGGTATCTCGGGTGGTGCCGTCTTCCCTGGGGATGTTCACCATGAAGTACAGTGTGTCCTCCTCCGCCCAGAGGGCATACTGCACGTTGTATGATCCCACAATGGTGTAGTTGCCCTGGACCTGGTCCTCGCCCGTGTTGGCCGGCGTCCAGATCACCTCAGCGGAGTCCTTTGCCCCGCCGTATTTCACCCGGTACAGGACGCCCTCATTGATGTAGTACACATACCCCCGGTGGTATATGGTCCGCTCATATCCGGTGCTGTTCTTCGCCTTCAGCTCCTGGATCTCCCGCTGGGCGGTTCCGTCCGGCTCCACCGCCCGGACCGTCTTCCGCTCCACCGTGTTCTCGAAGATGTCGCGGACATAGCTGATCTCCTCCCCGCCATGAAGGGCGGTGCCGTTCAGCCGGGCGTTGCAAACATTGTCCTGCATGTGGTCGCAATCGGGCTTGGCGCAGACCAGAGACACCTTCTGGGTATCTCTATCAATGAAATACAGCATCCCGTAGGAGACGAAGTAGTACCCGGCATCCGTCTCAGCGAGACTGTAGTGCTGGTCCGGCTTGGTGTACTGATGCAGCTTCCCGGCAAAGTCGTCCGGGGCCAACAGCGCTATGGTATTGTCTCCGCTGGCTTCTCCGCTGCCTTTCCCCACACCTTCCTTTCCACAGCCTCCCAGGGACAGTGTGAGCAGCGCCGCCAGAAGGGCCGCCATCCATCGTCTTGTTTTCATGCAAGTTCCTCCTCTACTCTCCTTCAGAATGGGCGGAGAGATGTCTCTAGCCAGCAAAAAAGGACCACTGGCCGGCGGTCTCACCGCCTGCCCGTGATCCTAACGATGGGTTCTAAACTTTTTCTAACACGTCCAACGAATTCACAAACTGTTTGCAAAACGCCAGATTCCAGCATCCGGCCTCCTCTCTCGGTTTCAACCAGCAGATTCCATAATCTTCCTGTTCGGTGTAATAAAAAACGCCCATCTGGAGGTAATGTCCAGGTGGGCGGCAGTTCGTTCTGTTTTGAGATGGCTATTTGCGGCGCCGGGCTGGCATTAGGCAAAGTCCTTACCCTGTACGGCCGCATAGATCCGCTGCAGCAGTGCCAAGTGCAGCTGGGCGGAATGGGCCAGGTAGTTCAGCTCATGCTGCAGTGAGAAGACGGAAAGGTTGCAGTCTGGCATCCGCCCCGGCGGCCCCGTCTCAGCAGAACTCCCCGATGGGGAAGTCCTCTCCCTCCAGGTGGATCCGCATACCCAGGCCGTACACCTCGGTGGCAGGCTTCATGGTATCGTGGTAGTCCTGCAGCGGCTGTCCGGTGAGCTGGTTGGTCCGCATCAACTGGATGGTCGCCGGCAGCAGGATCTGGGCTCCTTCCACTCAGTGTGGGGATAGTATCGGTCTCAAGTGTCCTCCTGTTCTGCCCGCACTTGCTCCACCAGTTCCCGGTACATGTCCCACTGATCTTCCGGGATTCCCACGCCCTTGAATGCTATTTCTTCTGAGATCCCGAAAAACTTCATGCAGCTTACGGCAGCTTTCGCGAGAGACATAGCAGAAGCCTCGTCCGTGAGTTCTCGAATGGCCTGGCACACATCGGTACCTCCTTTCGTTATTTTGATAGTACTATAGCCGTGAACACGAAGAAAATACATCACGTCATCGCATAAAATGAGCGGACCATCTCCGATGCTATCAAGTAGCTTTTGCTTTTGCCTGCGATACTTTAACATGAGAAGCGTGCTGCTGATCTGCGTTTTGAATTGCTGTAATTCAGAATCATCAATCTCATATGGGTTGATGAAAAAGCAATTGTAGTTCTGCAGCATCTTATCACGTAAATCCGGGATCTTGTTAAAGATGGGATTCCACATTGCATTGATAGAGAGGGGTGCATCCCACTGCTCATCACCCAGATACAATGTCACGGTAATGGGAGGAACCAGTGCCCTGTCTTTCGGAAAACCAGACAAGAACTCATTCGGATCCACTATTACAACGCCTTTCTCATCAGAAAGATCCACACGGGTGTCGGATGAAGATGCTTTTCCCACCTGTTCTGCGTATGTGAGAGCATCATACATCATCACTTTTACAGGAAGCGCGTAATGGATATAATCCTGCAGTTCAAGACCCAAAATCAGAGGAATCTCAACGCTCTCGTTGTCCACTGTCAGCCGCCACAGTTTTACAACATCCCGCTCGCGCTGGACTTGTAAAACGGACCTGCCGTTTACCACATCAACGATCTGCTTGCCATCCATATCGTAGAGGTCATTTGGATCCACTACTACATTGACGCCGTTCTTCCAAAACATGTAGGTGAATACATCTGCAAAGAATACATTGTTTCGAAAAAGCTTTATCGCTTCATTGTCAGCCTTGCCCATAAAGCATCACCTCCGGCTATGAAATGTGGTACCTCTTCACCTGCTACTATACACCATACAGAGCAGGCTGTCAAGAGGATATTCAAGATATGGCAATAGATTTTGGAAGACTTCAGAAAGCCTACGCTGTAGGTGTAAGCAAACTGGGAGATTCGCCTGCAGTTCCTACCCAGCGCGGACCTGTTCTGCCCGCGCTTGCTCCACCAGTTTCCGGTACATGTCCCACTGGTCTTCCGGGATTCCCAAGCCCATGAATGCTGTTTCTTCTGAGACCTCATAATACTTCATGTTGCTTAAGGCAGCTTTCGCAAGAGTTTGAACTGTACCCTCATAAAAACCCTCATCTTTGATTTCTTGAATGGCCTGGCACACATCGGTACCTCCTTTCGTTATTAAACCGGGAGATTCGCCTGCAGTTCCTACCCAGCGCGGACCTGTTCTGCCCGCGCTTGCTCCACCAGTTCCCGGTACATGTCCCATTGATCTTCCGGGATTCCCAAGCCCTTGAACGCTGTTTCTTCAGAGACCCCGTAGAACTTCATGTTGCTTAAGGCAGCTTTCGCGAGAGCCTTAGCAGAGGCCTCGTCTATGAGTTCTCGCATGGCCTGGCACACATCGGTACCTCCTTTCGATATTGTGATACCATTGCAGTCGTAGAAACGCAGGAAGTGAGTAACATCATCACGCAACGCGAGTGGACTATC
Organism: uncultured Oscillospiraceae bacterium; assembly: GCA_947623875.1. Taxonomy (GTDB): domain Bacteria; phylum Bacillota; class Clostridia; order Oscillospirales; family Oscillospiraceae; genus Enterenecus. The sequence goes on along the minus strand of CANQII010000034.1, from coordinate 11,615 downwards.
TGCAATGGTCCGATGGCTGCCAATTCCTATCTGCTGTTAGGCTTTCGCCCGGTGCGGAAGTGGGGGCTAGGAGAGGATAGTACATTGAAACCGCCCTCTCTATCCGGCAGATTCATACCGCTTGGATTATAGTCTTATTATATGAGTAGAAGTATTGGTTGTCAAGAGGAAATGCAGCATTTGGACCACCCGCATGCGCATCTTACAGACCTTTCCTGCTCAACGTTCCCTATTTCAGCCGGCACACCACAGACACCACCCCGGTGTCGATGTCCGCATGGCAGAGGTTGGTAACGCCCTCATTGCCTGTCTGGCCAGGGTATCCGTAGGTGTTCTCCAATACCGTGTATCCAGTGGTTGTAAAGAAGATGTCCTTGCCAGAGCAGCACACCAGCACCATCTTCGCGGTGGCGTTGGGGTCCTCGTAGAGTCCCTTCAGAGAGATCTCCCGGACAAACTGCCCATCCAGGCTGTAGACGAAGATGGTGTCTCCGTAGGAGCGGAGAAATCCGCCGGGTACCACTGTGGGATCCCCGTAGAAGGCCACCGGGACGTCGTTGAGCAGGCAGAGGTAGTCGTCCGAGAAGATGGCACTGCCGTACTGGGTCTTCTCATGGGTGTCCGCCAGCTTCTCATTCTGGCCGGTGGTAAGATCCCCCCGCCAGAAGTCTCCCCCGGAGAGGTAGAAGTAGAGGAAGCCGTCCTTCACGTACCAGCGGCTCACGGAGACACCGGTGGTCTCCCACTCCCCCACTTCATCCTCACCCGGGGTAACCCAGACCTGTTTGGTACTGAGGTTCTGGAGATCCACTTGGAACAGAGTGTCCCGGTACACCCCGTCCTCGTACGGCAGGTTCACCATGAAGTAGAGGAAGGCTCCGTCTGCCCAGAGAGTGTAGCTCATCTCGTTGGGATCTGCGATAGGGAAACCGTCCAGCATCTCCGTCTCCGGGATCTTCTCCGGCTGCCAGACCACCTCGGCATCGTCCTTCTCCCCGCCGGATACCACCCGGTACAGGATGTAGTCTGAGGCGTAGTACACGCAGCCCCGGTGGTAGATGGCGTAGTCGTATGAGGAGTCGTCCACGGAGTACTCCTGAAACTTCAGCTCCTGCTCCAGTTTCCGCTCCGTGCCGTCCGTCTTCACAGACCGTACCGCCTTGATGCCCTTCCCGTTCTCAAAGTCTATCGTGATGTACTGAATCCGGTCCCCGCCCTTCAGGAGGTAGTGGGCCCCCAATTTGGCGTTGCAGGTCTCCGGGTTGGTGTGGTCGCAATCGGGCTTGCCGCAGACAATGGTGGCCCGGAGATCTGCCTTATCAATGTAGTGCAGGCCGGCGAAGTAGAAGTAGTACCCGGTATCTGTCTCCACGAAGGATGGCACATTGCTGTGCAGGTCGATCTGGTGCATGTTCTTCTGGAAGTCCTCGGTCTCGGTCTGGGTATCCAGGCTGTCTGCGTTCCCGCTGCCGTTCTCGGGTGCGCAGCCGGCAAGGTCCATCACCAAGGCCAGACTCAGAAGGCCCGCCAGCGCAGATTTTGCAAGTTTCATGGTATTCTCCCCTCATAGTAAAGAATCGAGCAGGCGGCTGAAGCCCGCCTGCTCGATGAGAGTACCCCACGGTGTTAACGATTTCCTAACGATCCCGCAATCTTTCCTATTTCACCAGCCCAAAGGAGGCGGTAACGCAGGCACCGCCGCTCTCTCCGTTGGCAAGTTCCAGACGGCCGCCGTGCTTCTCGCAGAGGGTGCGGCAGATGTAGAGGCCCAGGCCGAAGTGGTAGGTCTGCTCTATCCGGGCGGCGCTGTAGTAGGGCTTTGCGGCAGTGGTGAGCTCTTTCTCTGTGAAGCCCCTGCCGTCGTCTGAGACGGTGATGGAGAGGATACGGCCGTCGCTCTCCAGGAAGACGGATATCTTTGTCTTGGCAAACCGGAGGGCATTGCCCAGCACATTCTCAAACACCTGGGTCACCGCTGAGGGATCTATGAAGAGAGTGTCCTCATGGATCTCTGCCTCCACGGAACAGCGGATTCCCTGCTGTGCACAGAGCAGCATTGTGGTCTCCCGGAGGCCTGAGTTCAGATTCTCTGCCGGGACAGCTTCCCGCCGAACGGTGAGATCCGCCAGCTTCTGGGCGGTGTTCATGCTCTGCACGAACTGTCCCAGCCGCTCCACATGGGCGGACATGGTATGGACCGTCTCCAACACCTTCTCCGGAGACAGCTGTCCCGTTGGCAGGTACTCCTCCAGGGTATCTGTGTAGCCCTTCAGTACCGCCACTGGGGTGCGGAGGTCATGAGCATAGGCATCGTTCAGCTGCTTGCGCTCCAGGATCATCTGGTGCATCCTCCGGTTGCTCTCCTCCAGGGCGGAGCGCATCTTCTCGAAGGCGCCGCAGAGATCTGCCATCTCGTCCCGGCCATCATATGCCAGGGAAAAGGCGAAGTCGTTGTCTGCGATCTTGGCGGAGGCCTCAGAAAGCAGCGCCAGCGGGCGTTTCAGCTTGGTGTGATAGAAGAGGAGAACGGCGATGAGGAGAAAGACGGAGAAGAAGAACACCGGGGCGTACTGGCCGATGATCTGATACAGCCGGAAGAGCCGGTAGTCCTTCGGGGAGAACTGCTCCGGGTTCAGCAGCTCCTTCATGAAGGAATAGGTCATGAGGCCGCTATCTATTGTCTCCCCCACCTGGAAGTGAGCAGACAGCCCATCCTCTGTCTGCAGCGCCAGATCGGCGTACTTGCCGGCGATCTGATCTTTTGCCCGGTCTGCCGCCGCTGACACCGCGCTGGACACCACAGAGGCTCCGAGGATCGCCGCCACGGCAAAGAGGAAGATAGCCAGCCACAGCGGGATGCTCCGATACCAGGCGTTCACTTTACCCATTTGTACCCCACTCCCCACACCGTCTGCACATAGGGCTTGCACCCTGCCGCAGCGAACTTGGCCCGCAGCCGGCTGATGTGCTCCATCGTTGTGCTGGAATCCGCATCGCTGTCTGCACTCCAGAGGCGCTCAAAGATCCGGTCTCGGCTGAAAAGCTGCCCCGGATGCAGGGACAGCAGTTCTAGGATGTCGAACTCCTTGGGGGTGAGAGCGATGGTCTCTCCCTGGAAGCACACCTGGCGGGCAGTGTAGTCTATGGAGAAGCGGTCGTCCAGGTAAAGGCGATGGGCCTTCTGGCCGCTGCGGTCCTCCCGTCTGAGGTGGGCCGCCACTCTGGCACCCAACTCATTCAGGGAGAAGGGCTTTGTGACGTAGTCGTCGCCGCCGGCCTCAAATCCCTCCAGCTTGTCCTGGTCCTCGATGCGGGCAGTGAGAAACAGGATGGGACAGGGTACCGCTTCCCGGATCCGGCGGCACACCTCGAAACCGTCTACATCCGGCATGTTGATGTCCAGCAAGATCAGGTCCGGCTGCTTGCCGGCCTTTTCAATGCCCTTCAAACCGTTCTCCGCCAGGGTCACATCATACCCCTTCAGCTCGAAGTACTGTTTCAGCATGGCCCCCATGTCCCGCTCGTCGTCTATGATCAGCAGCGTCTTTCGCATAGAGCAGACCTCCCTTGATACCATGGTACCAGCCAATTCTCAAGAAAATCTAACGAATGAGGAACGTCATTATCATTAAAAAACTGCATTATACATGCGTATTTGCTGTTCATATTGTACAGATTTAAGCAGCTACACACTTTCTTCTTTGACATCACCCCTCTCCTATCATACGATACAGGCATTCCTTCTTCAGAATTCTGAGCGCAGTTTTGGACGGTGCAGCAAATGAGCAGATTATACAGCAATCAGCTTGTTCCGATCCCTCCGGGATCGGAGGTCTATTCCGATCACAAGGTCTTTGAGCCTCCCAAAGCGCCTAGGCGGGAGATGCTGATCGGCTATGCCGTGAGCGAGACGATGATGCATCCTTACCTCAACTACTTCTCCCTGTATGGACAGGGACACCCTGATATGTTGAAAGTGGGATTCTATGCCCTTGTCCTCGGTATAGCAAAGCTGTTTGGCATATATGACCGATTGATCCAGGCCTTCGGCTTAAACGATGCGAACCGGATCATGGACCATGTCATGTCTCTCATCCGTGAAAAGAACAATACTACCACCGCAATAGAAGGTGAGATCACCTTCACAGGGATGCCTCTCCCAGACCATAAGTCCTCTGAATGCTTTTCAATAGCTCACGAGAAAGAAACCGTCCAAGCGGCCCTGGATCAGTGGCTTCAAGAGTACACGATAAGTGATTTGAAATCTGTCTACCTTGTGATGACTGGTTTCCATGGAGATAGGGCTGCAGCAGACAGCCAACCCACAGAGCCAACAGGTCCAGCAAGTTGGCGAGGATTGATCTGGGCAGTACAGGCCAACGGATACTCTGGCTTTCCCATTCCCTATTTTCAACCTGTATACGGCAGCCTCACCGTAGGCTCGATCCGAGAGATTGAGAATCACTTCCAAAATCTTGGTGTCTCCATCCAAGGCATTTTATGCGATCAGGACTTTTCAGATCGAGAAACCCTTCTGACGCTGCAAAAAACCGGACTGCCCTACATGGTCCAGCTCCATAAGGACACAGTGGGTTTCCAGACCATGTCGGAAAAATGGGCGACTCGCGTCCGAACTCCAAGCGATTATCTGGGAGACGGTGTGTATGGTTTCACCGGAAATGTGCAGGTCTTTCCAGACATGGACTTTTCCGCGCCGATTGCGGCATTCTACAGCCCGAAAGCCCGTGGCGAAGAAGAGCTCACCCTTGTAAGCGCTATCTCTGCTGTCATCAAAGAGCTCAAGCACAGCATCCGCCGCGGTACTCCTGCATCTGTTCCCAAAGAGATGGAGCGATACCTGCGTATTGATGTCAAGAGGAAAAAGCGGACCGTCTGTGTTGACGAGACGGCATACCAAGCGGAACTGCAGACACTGGGTGTCACCTGTATTGCTACAAGCGATGAGAAAACAGCTCTTGAGGCGAAAACCATCTACGGATATCGGAAGGTGGCAGACAAAGCCACCGCCTATTTCAAGCGTCTCATGGGGGACAGTGTTTTTCCGGCTCATCCAGACTCCTGTACCACGATGAAACTCTTCACCTGCTTTGTGGCCTCCCGAATCTGGTATCACATTCAGTTTTCTTGTAACGATATGGGACGAGATGTTGATGGTATGATCGAAGATCTGGGTGATTTCCAGTATCAATTGGTCCAGAGAGAATATCAATTCGTTCTACCGTCCCTAAAATATGACCAGGTAGCGCTGCTGGGCAAATTCGATGTCTCCCTAGGCATGCTGAGAGACTTCGCGGTGGAAGTCTCCCGGCGGTACATCGAGCAACCTGATCCCGCACAGAGAGGAGATATCGACAACACCCTCCTGTGGGTTCGTCCTGGCCGATATATTAGAACGGGCAACAGAGTTACGGACAGCAGTCCAGCAGTTGCCGCAAAAAAAGCCAGACGGACAGGCTCCCCTTCTGCGCAAGGAAAGCCCAAGCACCCGGGTGGCAGACCGAAAGGCTCCAAGAACCGGGCGACACTGGCTCGAGATGCGCAAGAGGTGGCAAGGGGCAAACACTTGGTATCGTCTGAACCGGAACAGCGGAAAAGGGGACGGCCTGCGGGAAGCAAAGACCCATCCAAGCACAACTGAAACATCAAGGTGCAAATGGCGGAGCAACACAAAAATCCAGATACCGGAAGTGTTTAATGAAGGCATTGACTTGAAACAGATCTTCAAGGCCAAATGGAGACACTGCATCCCTAGTTGGAAGGCTGGTAACTGCTCTGGTTGAGGATAAGCGCATTGCTTCTTCATACATGCTGAGGGCTGAAAAAAAGCACAAAGCCGCGATTATCAACTTCAATATTTAGGGGCTAATTTATGCTTCATCTTAGGATTGCTGATGAGGTGTGTAGAATTGATGTTGAAGCAAAATTTGAAAAGGTAGCGATCGAAGATAGGCCAGTGGTGCGCAAAATACTTGAGAAGTTAGAGGGCGGGACATATTGCACACTCAGATATTTCTGCGGCATATATGAGCACAAACTCGATATATCACATTTGAGCACAGGTTGCAAAGCTGCGCTGCTGACTGTTTTCGCCCCGACACAGAGATAAATCTAAGCGAATGCGGATACAATGCAATTGGGTATATGTTAATTTACGTGACAGAGGAATCTGTCGTTGTCAGAAAAAATATATGTTTTGCGTCGATGTATTACGATGATGACGACCTGCAATGCGATGTTGCTCTGAATGGATACCACTTTACCGATATCTCTAAGTTGAACGACTACATCACCGATTATTATCCTGTGTCTCTTCCATTTCTTTACAATGGCATAGAGAAGCTGGAACCTCATGATCTTTCCTGCTTTAATGAGGTGTTCTGCCAACCTTTTTTCCTCCTCTTGGTACACGGATTACAGATTCCTGACAGACGCCGTTTTCTCTCGTTCGTAATGGCTTGCGGAATCGCTGTTCTCTCGTTCCAAGGAAGGCAGGAATGCAATACAGCCAGCACGCAGATGGCGCTTCTCATCTGCCATGTTGCAATTCTGCTCTGGTGCTATTGCAGCAACCTGTACAGACGTAGGCGAGGATCTGCAGGAGATGCTCCAGGAGATGAGAGAGATTCAGTATCGGCTGGTCCGGGGTACCTATCAGTTCGAACCGCCCGTCAGATTCCACCAGATCCTGCTGCTGGCAGACTTTGGCATCCCCCTGGACATCTTGAAAGACTTCGAGGGAGAGGTCTCCCAGCGGTATAGGAAGTCAGGAGATCATCAGTATTACTATGAAGCTTGCATTGCAGATCGATTTATTATGCACATTATACAGTTTTGCGTAGTAAGATCCTTTTCCTTTTGACATTCTCCCCTCTTTTATCATACGATACAGGCACTTCATCTTCAGAATTCTGCATGCAGTTAAGGCGGTGGACACATGGGAAAAGTATACCGGGATCAGCTCGTCCCGATTCCCTCAGGAGCAAGGGTAAACGCAGGCCAAAAGGTCTTTGAACCTCCTAGAGGCCCTGTGCGGGAGATGCTCATCGGCTATGCCGTGAGCGAGACGATGATGCACCCCAACAGCAACTACTTCACCCTGTATGGACAGGAACAGTCTGCGCCCGGCAGTCCCCCTCCGGGCTGCCCAGTCTGCTTGAAAGTGGGACTTTACGCACTCGTTCTCGGTGCCGCACAGGAGTCTGGCATATACGCAGAGCTGGTTCAGGCCTTCGGTGTACGCGATGCCAACCGGATCATGGACCATGTCATGTCTGTCATCCGGGAAAGGAACGAAGCTGCCGGTGCAATGGAAGGTGAGGTCACCTTCACCGGGATGCCTCTCCCGGATCAGATATCCTCCGAATGTCTTTCAACGCCCCATGACAAAGACACCGTCCAGGCGGTCCTGGATCAGTGGCTCCGGCAATACGTGGCAGGCGGCTTGGAATCCGTGTACCTGGTGCTGGTCGGCACTACGGGAGACGGGGATGCGCTGGACAGCGAGCCCGCAGAGCAAGCAGATCCCGCACACTGGCGAGGGTTGATCTGGGCCGTGCAGGCCAATGGTGCATTTGCAGGCCTTCCTATCCCCTATTTCCAGGTTGTTGACGGCCTGCTCACCGCGCATACAATCCAAGAGGCTGCCGCACACTTTCAGGCGTTTGGCATCTCCATTCAAGGCGTCCTCTGCGATGAGGCCTGCTCAACCCCGGAGCTCTTCTCGCAGTTGCAGCAAACCGGACTGCCCTACATGGTTCGGCTCCGAAAGGATACGGCAGGCTTCAAAACCATGCAGAAAACGGGCATTTCCCGCGGCCGAAACCTAGACGATTTTCTGGGGAACGGTCTCTTTGGCTTTAGCGGATCTGCACAGCTTTTCCAGGAGATGGACTTCTCCTCCCCCGCCGCCTTCTTCTACAGCCCAACGGAACACGGGGAGAAAGAGAGCGCTCTGATGAACACCATCCACGCTGCTATGAAAAAGCTGGAGGACTGCATCTGGCACAACCTCCCTGCTGTTGTCCCCAGCGGTATGGAGCAGTACCTCTGCATTGAGGGCCAGGGGAAGGATCGGGTCATCGTCATAGAAGAGATGGCGATCTACGATGCAATCCATCGACTGGGATATACCTGTATCGCCACAAGCGAGGAGCAGACTGCCCGGGATACAAGAACCATCTATGGATATCGGGCGGCAGCAGACAAGGCATCTGGCTATTGCAGCCGTCTCTTGGGACGCGATGTGTTGCACAGATCCCCGCACGCAGATAGCGCTGCTTGTCTCATACGTGGCAGCTCTGCTCTGGTACTATTTGCAGCAGACCTGTACAGAGATGGGCAAGGATCTGCAGGAGATGCTCCAGGAGATGAGAGAGATCCAGTATCGGCTGGTCCGGGGTGCCTATCAGTTCGAACCGCCCGCCAGTTTCCACCAGATCCTGCTGCTGGCAGACTTTGGCATCACCTTGGACATCTTGAAAGACTTCGAGGGAGAGGTCTCCCGGCGGTATGGGAAGCCACATGATCCCACACAGATGGGAGACATCTACAACGTCCTCCCGTGGACCCGCACTCCTGCCAGCCCCGATCAAGACGGGGGACGGTACAAGAATCCAGGATGATAGGCCTGCAAAGGCCGCAGGCATCTCTGCCTGCGGCCTTTCGTATGCCGGATTGTCTTGGAAATTCTCCCCCACAAGGGATCTGCATGGTTACCGAGTCTCTTAACGATACAATTTCGAATTGCGAACGCACTGCGTTCGCAATTGGTGTATCCCGTTTTAAGCAGCAGTACAGTGGCTGGTCCGTTGTATCTCCACGCCCTCGCCCATCCATCTGTCCCGCAAAATCGGCCGTCTGTCTTCCACCCCTTTACATTGTCTCCGCTTTGCGGTATTCTGATCCCGCCGCAGTTCTCAATGCTTGGGCTTGTTACGATTTGATACCAATTTTAAACGGAAAGTTCATAGATTCCTAAGGTTTCAGCTCTTGATTCTTAAAGTCCATCTCACTATAATAGGCCTCGAGCTGGTAACCACTGGTTTTTCCTGGACAATCCTTTTTCGGAGGTACCGACTATGCAGTCTCCCTTGGTATACTACAGGGGGTTCCGTCCCAGACTTCTGGCCACGCCCCAGTACCGCCATATCCTCTTATTGCTCTTCTGGCCGATCTTCGGCCTTTCCTTCCACTTCTTTGAGAATATCTTTAGCCCCACACGGTGGCACATCATGCACTGCGCCCTGGATGATGTGATCCCCTTCTGCGAGTGGTTCATCATCCCCTACGTGCTGTGGTTCGCCTACCTGTTCTTCGGCCACGCCTACACATTCTTCTTCGATGTCCCGGCTTTCAAGCGGATGATGGCATTTCTCATCAGCACCTATGTGATCTCCCTTGTGATCTTCGCCATCTACCCCTCGGCGCAGTTCATGCGGCCCCAGTTCCCGCCGAGAGACAATCCTCTCTGCCGGCTGGTGTTCTTCTTCTACAGCATAGACACCTACACCAACGTCTGTCCCTCCCTCCATGTGGTGGGCTCCATGGCGATGATGTTCGGCCTCTGGGATACGGAGCGGTTCAAGACCCGGAACATGAAGATCGTTACCTTTATCTTCACCATGTCCATCTGCTTCTCCACGGTGTTTGTGAAGCAGCACTCCATGATCGACGTGGTAGCAGGCTTCCTGGTCTCCTACGCCGTATACAAGATGGTGTATCAGGGCGGCTACGCCCAGCTGCAGGAGCACTGCCGCACCCACCTGGCCCGGTATCGCTCCCTCACCTGACCACAGCGATAAGCGGCCGTATCCGATGTGGATACGGCCGCATTTTCTGCCCGTGATTGGATTGTCTGTTCTATTCCTTTACCGCGTACTGGGCCCTGCCCAGCTGATAGAGATCCCGCCCGGCGGCGTCGATGGCCACGATCAGGGGGAGATCAGAGACTGTCATACGCTTGACGGACTCGCAGCCCAGATCTTCAAAGGCGATCACCTCGGCGGTGTCGATGCACTTGGCGATCAATGCCCCTGCCCCGCCCACAGCGGCGAAGTAGCAGGCGCCGTTGCGGGCAATGGCCTCTTTCACGGCGGCATTCCGCTCTCCTTTGCCGATCATGGCGGTGAGCCCCAAGTCTAATAGTCTCGGCGCAAACCCGTCCATCCGGCCGGCTGTGGTGGGACCGCAGGCCCCCACTGCCATCCCCTGCTGTCCGGGGGTGGGACCGGCGTAGTAGATCACGACGCCGGGGATCTCAAAGGGCAGCGGTTCCCCGGCATCCAGTAAGGCAAAGAGCCGCTTGTGGGCCGCATCCCTCGCGGTGTAGATGGTTCCGCTGAGAAAGACTCGATCTCCCGCCTCCAGCTTCGGCAGCAGCTCGGGAAGCTGCTCCGTCTGAATATGCCAGGTGTTCATGTGAGCCCTCCCATGGAGCGCAGCCGCTCTGCCTGCTCCTCCAGCGGGCCGGTCTGCTCTGCCAGCAGCCCCAGGGTTCTGGCCTGTTCCAAAAGGCCGTCCATACCGGAGCGCACCGCCTGATACTGCTCCAGTACCTCCTGCAGCCATGCCTTGGCATCCGCCCGAACCCGCTCTGCCTCGGAAGCGGCCTCATCCACAATGGCCTGGGCTTTCCGGTGGGCGTCCAGCTCTACCGTAGCCACCCGCTCTTTCAGCTGATCGTAACTCTCCGCCCGGGGCGCCAGATCCTCCACCATGGCACGGTACTGCTCTGCCTCCCGTTTCGCCGTTGCCAGCTGCACTTCCATCTCATTCTGAGCGCCTCGAAGCTGGGCCAGGGTGCGGGTGGACTCCTCCAGGCTACTGCGCAGCTTGGACTCCTCGGCGGCCATGGCGTTTTTCTCGTTCTCCAGGGCAAACCGGGCCTCTTCTGCCTCCGAGCAGCGCTGCTCCGCCTCGTTCATCAGGCGCTTCAGCTCCTCGGTCTCTTTCCCATGGCGGGCTGTGAGCTCCTCGATATACTGCTGTACATCTCTCCGGTTAAATCCGCCAATGGCGCTGCGGAACTGCTGGATCACCGTATCCATGCGGCATCCTCCTCTATTGACACAGTTTCGGACATTTTACCACACTCTTCCCCTCCTTTCAATCTTTTTCTTCCAGCTGCCTCGGCGGCAAGTTTGCTTTCCAAATTTTGGTATTTCATATGCATAAGCGGGCTGATTTTCCCCACATTTTGCTCTTCCAAATTCTATCTCTGTGTGATAAAATACTGCGGATAATGAAGACGCTTTCCGTGCAAAGGACGTGAACATTTTGCAATACGATGCCATCGTCATCGGCGCCGGCTACGCCGGCGCAGTCTCCGCCAGAAGGCTGGCGGAGGACGGCAATCAGAAAGTGCTGGTTCTGGAGCGCCGCTCCCATGTGGCCGGCAATGCCTATGACTGTCTCAACGAGGCCGGCGTACTGATCCACCAGTACGGCCCTCACCTCTTCCACACCAACAACCAGCGGGTCTTTGCATATCTGTCCCGCTTCACCCTCTGGCTGGACTACCAGCACAGAGTGATCGCCAGCATTCCCGCAGAGGACGGCGGCCGGATGTACTACCCGGTGCCCTTCAACCTCACCTC
>CANQII010000033.1 GCA_947623875.1 uncultured Oscillospiraceae bacterium | reverse complement strand
CCTAGCCGTACGCAATCATACATACTGCACTCACCCTATGGGTGAAGGCGAGCATACAATGCTTTACATTCTATAATAATGTTTCCAGAAAAATAACCTAGTTTGCAACTGCAATAATTCAAATTTGGATGTAGATATGCATTGATTCAATGGAAAACTTTGCGGATCCAGGTCTAAGGCAGGGATTGTAGTTGCAGCAAATCCAAACACAATAGTCGATACTGTGGAGGCGGGCTACAATGCAAGGGATGCCATTGTCCGAGACATTCCCACTGGTCGAATTATCTTTTATTTCAATGATATCTCGATATATTGCCCGGGATGCAACGATTACGAAATTAATGTCTTTTACAACGGGACTCATTTCACCTCACTTGATGAACTAAACATATATCTCTCGCAGGAGACATAGATTCAATGTATTCGTTTGCAAAAGGATATCCTCATGTAAAAATAGATCTTGACAATGGCATATATATCTTTAGGAACCAATCTGCAATAGGAAAATCGTATCTCGCAGAGAGGCTTCACGAACTCAGAAGCGCAGGTGAGCCTGTGGACAGCTTTACGTTTTCCGACATAGCGAAGTTTGGCGGTCCCGATAAAGTCCTGAGCGGGTTGGATTTCAATATGCGGGATCTCAAAGTCGTCCTCTTTGACAGGTATGATCTATATGTTGATAGATTCACGAGCACATTACAAGAGCTGGCGGGAAATTCGATTGTCTTGGTTGATTGCAAAAAGATGTCAAAGTTTGGAATGGCAAAACGGTGCTATATCCAATTCACGTCCGGTTTGATAGAGGTGACGTAGGTGCAGTTTGTTTTCGAGGACAGCAAAATAGTCTAATTTCCGGATTCCTTAGGAACAGCTTCTCGAATGAGATGTTGTCATCTGTTCACTACACACGGAAATTCCAATATCTGCTCGTATATCACTGAGAACTTTGATGTGAATGAAACGATTTGCGTTTTTCTTGGTATACCGCCGGGCAATCTCGATATCGCCGATATATACGGCGACTTATCTGCTTGCGCACAATCTTATCATAGCTTGTTTATCCTTCCACTTGTATGCATGGAATACCACTTTTTGAGCTTTGTCAAAGAATTCCCACACCTTATCTCTGTTGAGTCGTGGGTTAATTCCTGCTTGTCATTTGGCTCAGCGAGTGCGACAATACCACCGATTATTGATGTCGATAATGAAACAGAACTTAGGCGGTACGCTGCCTTTGAACGTTTTTGCAAACTGGTTGCACGAAAGGCACTTGTGCAATGCGTGCGGATCGGCGTTTTGTCCTCGAACGAAAGCAAACAGCGCCCATTTTATAGTCAGGACTGTTTGTGCGCAACTGATATGGTACACGATGGCTGTGTAAAGTGGGCGCTGAGGGACAAAGCCATTTCATTCGCTCGCGCATTGCCCTTTCATCCACCTACAATCGATGAAACGGACAGGGCTATCACACGGTCTGAACTAATTCAAGTACACAATGCCCTTGTCTCGGCATATAACGCTAGGCTCAGCATGTTGAAACAGCAGGATCCGGCTCGGTATTGTTTGTGTGATCCTATACTCCCGGCTCCCTATGCTATGGAATGCCAGACTATCAGCGAAGAGTAATTTGCTACAATGGTCATACGATGCGAAAGGGTCCCGCCATCCATGCGGGTACGAGATCCCGTTCACTACCATGGAAGTGGCCGCAGACCACCTGTACGGCTGGCTGGCATACAGCATCCCGGCGGGGCTGCTCTGTGCGCTTTGGGGTGCAGTGCTGTGGTCTGAACGGAAAGATATCACCTGGGGAAAGATGCGGCGGATTGCACTGGCACTCTTTCTGCTGGCAGAGACGTTGTATCTGTGGTACTGCGTCTTTACCACGCAGACCAAGCTCTTTTCAGCAGGGACGGACCTCACATGTCTTATTGCGTACGGTTTCATTCTAAGGCAGATGGACATTCGGGGCGAAACATAGTGCCCAAGACAGCATGCTTACCAGATGTCCAGCAGGTTTTTTGTGGATAAGAGGAGAGAAAGTCTGTGCCAAGCAGCACCCATAAGTGCTGGGAAAGGGAGGTGCAGTAAAATGCTCGGAAAATACATTACATACTATCGGCTGAAAAACAATATGACCCAAGAAGAACTCGCACCGTTGCTCCAGATGTCTCCCGAGACAATCGCGCAATACGAAAGCGGCAGCGCAGTTCCGCCGTTCGCGGTACTGGAGAGAATCGCTGAGACGCTGGATGCTGATATCTGCGACTTCCTGGCCTACCGAAACGAGCACTTGACATTCCTTCATGGCCCGGTTGAACAAGACTCCGGTCTTACCGACATGCAGCAGGACTTTATCCGCCTGTCCGTAGAAGAGTATCTCAATCGCTTCTACATCATTGTAGAGATTATGGGGGAAGATGCTCTGCCGGCAATGCCTGTGTGCCACGGAATACCCCTATCGGCCGATGCGGAGAAGGACGCTAAAGCTCTCCGGGCGTATCTCCATATTCCTGGGGATGGGCCTATCCAAGATCTTGTCCGAACACTTGAGGATCATGGAATCCTGGTCTGTTTCCTGGATATCGAGGATGCTGGATTCTCAGGGAGGAACGGGCTGGTGAATAGCAGGCCCTATATCGCTGTGAACGGGAACATGCCGCCGGAGTGCATCCGCTCTGCGGTTGCCCGCGAGGCAGCCCGTATCGTCTTTGATTGGCCGGATGATCTGAATGGTGAGAAAGGAGAGGAGCAAGCCGCTGCGATCAGCGAGGCGTTTCTCTTCCCCAGGGGAGATGGGCAACAAGAGCCGGAAAGCAGACTTGGTGCGGCAAGCGATGGTGCAGAGCGTAGCAGGCCCGCAGGGATCGAGAGAGAAGAACCTCAGCTGTTTGAGCGGCTTGTGACCAGGGCGGTGACAGAATACGAGATCACCATCGAGAAGGGGGCGGAACTGCTAAAGCAGTCCTATGTCTATGTTGCAGGTCTTGCCGCTGAACCGGTTGTGTGGCAGGAGTGAGCGAGAAGCTGTCCGGATGGGGGCTCCTCTGCGTCTCCCGGGATAGCAGTCCCATTTTGTCTCCTGCAGACCTTGCGATAGTATGGCACCTTCCGACCGTGTACAGGGAAGGCCTCAATCTACGGATTGTTCTCGACCGGTACAGCACGGAAATCTTCGTGAACGATGAGCAGGCCATGTACCTCACCTTCTACACGCCGCACTCTGCAGACGGGATCAGCTTTCAGCGCCTGGGCAAGGCGCTCATCAGCGTAGAGGTATCCTTAGCTGAGCGGTTCATTAACAACGAAAACACAGACAGCCAGCATCTGGACTCTCATCCAGAGTGCTGGCTGTCTGCTAATTCAGGCAATGTGTTAGCCAATCAAAGGATGCCTAGGTTTCCCGGGTGACAGACTCTTCTGGCACCACTTCTGTCTAACCAGTTGGTACTTTAGGCCAGGACTTTCCTCATAGTGGCTGAGTACTCAGTCGAAACCACCATAGTACATGGCAATGCTGTCCTTCGGAATGATATCACAGGTTTCGCCAGGCGGAACACGCACCCTGTGGGCGTCCCGCCATGGCTTTCCTTGCTGGGTGGTCCAGATCAAATCGTCTAGTTCCCAATTTCCGTAGTGGTCCAGAACTAAATCTGTTGTCTTTTTTTGGGAATCCGTGAGAGCTGAACAATCTCCGCAAACAATGTCGTTTGCGTTCAAGAAAGAGCACTCCTCAAACCGTTTCCTCAAGGGCCAGCAAACAGGACCAGTTCCCCATGCCTCAAAGTCCTCTGGAAAAAGAGGAGTGTCATCCAAGACCAGGGACCATGCCTGGGCAAAGTAGAGGAGCTTTTGAAGCTTGATAGTGTCCATCTCACCTGATTTTGTCAGGATGTACTTTGCTGCGTCAAATACGGAAGCCATTCGGCTGTGCCTCCTTTTACCGATTTGCGGGTACACTGGAAGATAAGCCCGTGCCGTTGGTTGGGACCTGAGAGGGTATTAGCAACTGCACGAGAGAAGATACATTCCAGACCTACCAAAAGAGCACAACTCTAGGGGGCTTGGGCGTTTCCCTGAACCGAAAAACTAGGTGTGCTTCAAATATGACCTGCAAACACATCTATTGTTGTTTCCGTGGTCTTTATCATACCAGATGAGAAGGAAGACGGTGCCATTCATATATCCATACAGCCGTCCTTTGCCCTCAATTCGGATAGAAAAGATACGCTCGAGATGAAGTCCAAGTTCATGCAGACGATCTTTAGCATCCTTCTCCAGATCGTTTACACGTATTGAATGGTTACTCTTTTTGGCATTAACGAAGATGGCAGCAGGTGTCATCGTTTCGAAGTTCCCCATTTTATGCGCGACATCAGCCCAAAATGTGGGATCAAGGTTGTCCTGGCAAAAACTCCACCTGCAACTGGGGTCTGTGTCGATGATCTGAAATCCCCATGACAAGGTAAGGGGAGCGTCCTTGAACGATCTAGGCTCCTGGTTAAGCAGTTGGTTGTTTACCTGCCGTTTCGAAACGCCCGGTAACTGTTTGGGCTCAAAACACTTATTGGGATTTGACATTTAGTCGAGCCCTCCATAGTACTGGGACATGCTGGCCTTGGAAATGACTACACTGCAGTCCTCTTCAGGCTCGCACCCTTCGCGGGCTTTTCTCCAAGGATCCTCAAGGTGGGTCAGCCTGCTAAGATACAGGGCGCTATAGTTTCCGTAGAAATCCAACACCTTGTCCACGCTTTCTTTCTGACCATCTGTGAGCTTGGAACTGTCCCCGTCTGTTACGTCCTCGGCATACAGGTCAAAACGCCCTTTGAATCTCTGATAGAGGACTGTGCAGATCGGGCCGTTTGCCCAAGCTTCAAAGTCCTCCTCAAACAGGGGCGTATCGTCCCACACCAAAGCCCATGCCTGGGCATAGAAACACAATTTCTGGAGCTTCATGGTCGACAGCCGCCCACGTTTCTCCAGGATATAACGTGCTACATCGAAAATGGTAACCATCTTGCCTCACTCCTTTTACCATTATACACTCACTTGGTTTTCGTTGCAAGACTAAAAGCCTCAATTCGCGAAAGGCGAAAGCGGGCTTTAACATCATTGTGACCACAGCATTCTCGACTGCATTGCCCACCACTCAGGAGGGCAGCCACAGCAGTGACAAGAATGCGACACAGGAGGACCTCTACCCCGCAGTAGTTTGTCATGCTGCTGGCATAGCTGACCCAGGCACTCAAAGCTGAACGATGTCTTGTCCTTGATGTCGTTCACAACGGAGATGGGGCGGACGGATTCCTTCCAGCTGCGGTACTCATAGCGGCTCAGGGGATAGCCCACAGCGAACAGGGGCACCGTGCAGAGAGCCAACAGCACCGCCATGCTGATATAGATGAGGAAAATGGGACACTTGGTTTGCACACAAACACCTCCTTCAACAAACACGCAAAACACAAACAAACAGATACGCTAATTCCGATTGGCTTTCAGATCCAAAAGCTCAAATATGAGGTGTTGGTTATTTTATTGTGCCCACAGAGATATCGGTTCTTTCCCCGGTCTCACTGCAAGCTGTTGTCAATTGTCCAAGAGTCCCACCCTGAAACGGCTTACTGGCTACTCATCCGGACTATTGCACCCAGTCCGGATGTATGTGCTTTCCAATCCGCTTTCTGATCTCGGAGATGTCTTTGTTCTCATCCGAGGCTTCTTTGAGCAGGGACTCATAGGACTCACTGAGAATGTCAAGGGCGCCGCAGAGCCTGTCCACTTTGGAATACAAGCTCGCTTTCGTTGCGGTTGCCGCAGCAGGTGCACTGGATACAGTTTCTGTTGCCAGGCCAAGTTCGTAGTTTAACTTTGCGATGGTACTTCTGGTTGCGTCCGGTGTCAGGGAGAGCATCTCCAGAATTTCGAGCACCATCGGGCTCTCACCGGACTGCAAACGGTACGTTGAGTCTGGGCTAAGCGAAGCGGTAACACCCTCAAGTTCTTTCACTACGTCAAAGACAGTACAACCATACAGTCTGGAGTTCTTGTCCTGGTTCCGCTTCGCCAGCTCGTGGTAGATTGCACTGCGAAGAATCGATGCGATGAAGCCCACAAAGAACCTTCCGCGAATGCTGGAGACATTCTTTTCGGTGTGACTCTGCTCCTGCGCAGCCCCGAGGAAGGGCTTGTCCCAAACGAGAAGTTCGTCCTCCATGTCGCGGACACAGACCCGCTTGTACGCCTCTTCAGCAGAGCTGATATCGGCGGTAACAATGGTGAAATAGCCAGCGTCATCGAGTGCTTTCTGGATTGCTGGGATATTGCGCTCCACACCGGACAGGATTGCTGTCCCATCGGACTGCGCAGAATACTGAAGATCGAAATACTTGATGTACTTGGTATTCACTTCTTCTGCCCGCGCTGTGCCAATGAGCTGATTCAGTTCATTCAGGTACTGGTCCACAGTCTGATTAATGATCTTCCTCTGCCGGCTGGCAGCACATTCGTCATAGAATACATGGAAGTAGAACGTATCCTCGTCGTTCGGATAGAATCTCACAGACTGCGAGCAGGCATATAGGTCAGTCCCCGGAATTCTGTACTGCTCTTTCCCCTCAAACTGACCCAGGACCTGCAGCTTGTAATCTGAGGTGGTCTTGCGGATGCCCTTCAAAAGGACAGCTGGATTTGCCGTGCTGATCAGCTGCTTCAGGACATTTCGTTTGGGCAGATTGCTCCCATCCTGAACATTCAGGATCTTACCGTATCCCCGTCCATATACCTCTTCCATCACCTCAGATAGAACAGGCAGGTTGCCGTAATTGGCTTCGTAGTAGACTGGCAGACCAAGCTCTTCATCATATGCGATCGCATAGTTTGTAGGTCTCTCAAGTCGATTCGAAACCATGCCGGTGGCGCCGGTAAAGATTACAGCGTTCCTGGATTTCTCAAGGTTCTTAGCCCAGGCAAGAAGGAAGTTGTTCTTGATCCCGTCATCCACCGTGCGAACGAGCTTTGCTACGGTCGAATCGTTGAAGATCTTCATCCCGGAAGTGAAGGACATGTGCCCCACCGAATACTCCGGGAAGAACTTCATTTCGGTGGTCTCATTTACAACCTCATATGCGGCGGCATCCAGAATCAGCTCTATTGTAGTGGAATCCCGGAAGACTTGTTTCAAGGCAAGATCCAAATGATAATCTGATACGATCTTCTGAAAAGCCATGTAGGGTCCAACAACAATATTCGGGTCATGCTTGATGCCAGGGGCGGCAGACGGGGTTGCTTCCGCAAAGTAGGTGTAGTAGTTCAGGTTAGGGTACATCATCGGAGGTTCCGAACCCGGTTCCAACTTGCCGATTGTACTGCTCACTGGTGCGAGATTGCCGGTTCTCGTCTTTACCCTCTTGTACGTATAGTAGACATAGACGATGTTGCCAATACGCTTCTGCGTGATATTCTTCACAGCAGGTACCGGCACGGTGTAGTTGTAGTAGGCTGCCATTGTCATTTCACCTCATAGAGTTAGTTTAGACTCCTCTATTCTAATTCTTCTGAGGGAAAAAGGCAATAGCTAAATTCTCAAAAATGACAGATTTTCCAGTCGGTTTGCTTGTGACGTGCTGAATAGCATTCCCACAATCACGAAGTTTTGGCCAGGGCTTCCGTTTGATCTTACCCGCCAGGGAGAATCAACTTGGCTTGCCATAGTCAAAAGAGTGATGGTTGTTTGCTGTATTGCAGTATAAACTATCAGACTTTCAAAGTCAATTGTCATTTTCACAAAGTCCAAAACTTTTTTAAATTCTGATTTGAGTTAGTTGAAGGGCGCACGACACCTCGTCTTCCCCTCCGGCGCCAGCAGAATCGGTGAGGTGTGTTGGACCGTTTCTCCGATCAAGGGAGCACGCAGCTTTATCCAGCCAGGATAGCGGCACACGCCATTTTTCAAAGATAGTTCTCACACTCTTGGATTGTAAACCCTCTGGGAAGAGATGTCAATCCCCCTGCCGGAAAAAACGAGGTATTTTCCGGGCGAATTCCGGGTCCCTGCCTGTCGTGTTCATCGAGCGCCCGGCATTGAGGGATCCAGAAGGGTCTCCTGCTCACCCCCATCATCAAAACAGATCAAAAACCCCCGCACCACCAGCATTCGCCTTGGACCTGGTCCAGGGTGAACGCTGGCGGAACGGGGTTCCCGCTACCTTATAAATAAGGAGCATAGGCTAGGAGGGTTTTGCGGTTGGATGTGGCCACCTCTGCACAGGCTATGTCCGCTACGTTCTGAGTGAGTGATATGAGAGAACATACCACGGGAAGGCTTGAAAATGACGGCCCGGTCCATATAATGACCAGAGGTAGCGGAGCATAGAGATTGCAGATGTCGGTAGGAAAAACTACCCAGAGATAGTGGATACTGCCTGCGGGAGGCAATTTCGGTAGAAAACGGTACAGTTCGGGTAATCGATTTGCAAATCGGAACTGGATGATACAGAATACAAGTACCATTTCCGAATTTCTTGGAATTCACGCACCGGATCCGGATGGGATGCAGCTGGAATCCGGAGAGAAAGAGAGAAAAGCACACACATTGGGAACCATCGTGGCAGGTACGGGAAGAGAGAATCTGTACCTGCTTGCGCACAGTGAGGTGAGCGTTGTGGTACAGATCGCAATCGTGGAGGATGAAAAGGCTGCGGCAGACAAGCTGCAGGAGTATATCAAACGCTATGGCGAGGAGACCCGGCAGGAGTTTGAGATCCGCTGGTTCCAAAGCGGGGTGGCCTTTTTGAGGGGCTATTCCAGCATCTACGCTGTGGTGCTGATGGATATTCAGATGCCGGAGAAGAACGGCATGGACACCGCAGTGGAGATGCGGAAGTTGGACAAGAACGTCTCTTTGATCTTTATCACCAACCTGGCAAAGTATGCGCTGCGAGGCTATGAGGTGGACGCTGTGAGCTACCTGCTGAAGCCGGTGAGCTACTTCGATTTTTCCCTGAAGTTCCGCAAGGCGTTGGATGTCTACCGCAAAAACGAGGAACGGAGTTTTACGCTGAACTTGCCCGGCGGCATCTGCCGAATCAGTACAGACAGCCTCATGTACGTGGAGATCAACCGCCATCGCCTGTACTACCATCTGGTGGACGAAGTACTGGAGATGACGGGCGTCCTGGCAAACGTAGAAAAGCAGCTCAGTCAGTACGGCTTTCTAAAGTGCAACAAGTGCTATCTCGTAAATCCCAAGTACATCGTGAGAGTGCAGGGGCACGAGGTCACGGTAGGCAATGAGGTCCTGCAGATCAGCCGGCCCAGGCGGGCAGGCTTTTTGGCGGAACTGGCAAACTGGTATGCCGGTTCCGGAGGGGAGGGAAAATGATGGACATTGGATTTGTGTATCGGGCGATCATCCTGGAGTTCCTCCTGGAGCTGTACGTATTCTATGCCCTCACAGCATGCGAGCTGCACCGCAGGCAGCGTTTCCCTCTGCGTCTCACTGCCGGGGCAGCGGTACTGCTGGCGGCAGCCTATCCTGTGGCGGCGGTCTATCAGCGGTTTGGAAATGACGTCTGGGGCAGGAGCTTTGTGTACCTGCTGCTCTTCTCCCTCTCGGTGCTGCACATGTGCTTTGTCTTTGAGGAGGGAAAGAGCACAGTGCTCTTCTGCTGCTCTGTAGCCTATGCGGCTCAAAACCTCACCTATAAGCTGTTCCTTACCCTGTGGTGCGGCATTCGCCAGCTGCGCCTCTGCGATGGATGGGGTTCCAACTTTGATCTCTTCTACCACATCCTCTATTATTGTTTCTTCGCCGCAGCTGCAGCGGCGGTGTACTTCTTCCTGGTTCGGCGGCTGTTGCCGTATCTCTCCAACCGGAGACTGGACAAGGGCATGTTCGCCCTGGCTGTGCTGATCCTGGGCCTCACGGTGATCCTCTGCTCTTTCGAAGACATCTACTTTGCTATGCTCTCAGACGGCGGCGAGAATCGGTACACAGTCTTTGAGTATTTTGTGCTCCGCCAGACTGGCAATGTGTTTTCTGTGATCTGCTGTTCCATGGTGCTGCTTTTGAGCTTCAAGACGGTGGAGGGCAAAGATCTGCAGCAACAGCTTCAGTACCTGCGTCACGCGGTGCATCAGAGCCAGCGCCAGTATGAGATCTCCAAGGACACCATAGACAGGATCAATGTGAAGTGCCATGACATCCGCTACCGCCTGGAGATGATGGCGGCTGCCCATCAGGACGTGTCCCCGGAGGACATGGGAGATCTCCAGGAGAGCATCTCCATCTATGACGCCTCGGCGGAGACCGGCAACCATCTCTTGGACGTGCTTCTCACCGAGAAGAGCTTGTACTGCGAGCAGAACGGGATCTCCTTCTCCTGCATGATCGATGGGGCTCGACTCTCGTTCCTGCGAGACGGGGACCTGTACTGCCTCTTCGGCAACATCGTGGACAACGCCCTGGAGGCCGCCCGCCAGATCCCGGACCGGGATCGCCGGGTGGTAAATCTGGTGGTCAAGACCAAGGGCGGCATCCTGCTGATCCAGGAGGATAACTATTATACCGGCGAGCTGGAGTTCCGGGACGGGCTGCCCCAGACCACCAAGGAGGACCGGGACTGCCACGGCTTTGGGATGCAGTCTATCCGCATGATCGTCCACCACTACGGCGGCGAGCTCACAGCCTCCGCCGAGGAGGGGATCTACCACTTGAGCATCGTCTTCAGCCTGGATGGGCAGCCTGTTGGAGAACCTGCTGGGCAAAAGGCTTAAGCGTCAATAGAACATCGGTTCCAGTTTGAGGAGCGCCTGTTGCAAGAGCGGGCGCTCCTTTTGTTGTGCCGGGACGCTGGAAATTGGTGGGAAAGGCGAAGGGGCACGGCTCAAGGGGCGTTGCCATTCGAACAGAAGGAGTAAAATCGGATACAGTTTGAGGAATGTATCTTGCCAAGAGAAAAACGCCTTTATATTATCCCGGCGAACCTGCTCCAATCGGCAAAATACACATACGGGGCAGAAAAAGGATAAGGAGATGCGTACAACATGAAGAAGAAAGCCCTTGCATTCTTGTTGGCAGCGGCTATGCTGCTCGCTCTGTCCGCGTGCGGCGGCGGAGACAGCAAGACCACCAATCCTCCGGCAACCCAGGCGCCTGCCACCCAGGCCCCTGAGGAGAACAACCAGACGCCGGAAGAGAACAACACCCCGGACACCTTCGGCGGCGAAGTCATCGCGGACTTTGCCAACGGCGCAGATCCCACCGGCAACGTGTTTGCGTCCGATGGCTGGTCCAACGGCAGCGTTTTTGACACCTTTTGGAAATCGGATTGCCTGACCTACTCCGATGGCCAGATGCACCTCGGCATCCGGGATGCCAATGGCGAAGTGGACCAGACTTACTACTCCGGCGAGGCCCGCACCAACAACTACTACGGTTACGGCGATTTTGCAGTTTCCATGAAGCCTGCAAAAGCAGAGGGTACAGCAAGCACATTCTTTACATGCACTGGCCCTTATGACATCAATGCGAATGGCGAAGAAAACCCCTGGGATGAAATTGATATCGAATTCCTGGGAAAAGATACCACTGGCGTTCAGTTTAATTACTTCGTAAACGGACAGGGCGGCCATGAACACTGGTATGAGCTTGGTTTTGACGCTTCTGAGGACTTCCACGAGTACGGTTTCCGCTGGACGGAAGATTCCATCACCTGGTATGTAGACGGCCAGCCTGTGTACACCGTCACAACCGCTGAAAACGGCGACCTGCCCAAGACCGCCGGCAGAATCCTCTGCAACTTCTGGGCCGGCACCAAGGATGCAGAGGGCTGGATGGGCCCGTACACCCTGAACGAGGCCACTGCAGACTACAAATACATCAAGACCTCCGCCGTGGGCGCTCCGCTGATCCCCGAAGAGGGCGGTGAGGGCGAATCCGCCGCCATCCCCACCGATGGTCTGAAGATCGACTTCAGCCAGGGCATGCCGGAGAACGGCGCCTTCTTCCCCTCCGATGGCTGGTCTAACGGCAGCGTGTTCAACACATTCTGGAAGGGCGACATGGCCTATGTCAGCGATGGCGTGTTCCATCTGGGTATCAAGGACGCCAACGGCGAAGTGGAGCAGGGCTACTACAGCGGCGAGGGCCGTACCGCTCTGCACTATGGCTTTGGCTCTTATCGTGTCAGCATGAAGCCAGCAAAGGTGGAAGGCACCGCAAGTACATTCTTTACGTGCACAGGTAATTATGATATCGGATTAGATGGAAATCCCAATCCGTGGGACGAAATTGACATAGAATTCCTTGGAAAAGATACAACTGGCGTTCAATTTAATTACTTTGTAGACGGACAAGGCGGCCATGAGCACTGGATTGATCTGGGCTTTGATGCCTCTGAAGAGTTCCACGAGTATGGCTTTGACTGGACCGAGGACTCCATCACCTGGTTTGTAGACGGCCAGGCCGTATACACCGTCACTGAGGCGGATAACGGCCCGCTGCCCAAGACTGGCGGCAGAATCCTCACCAACTATTGGTGCGGCACGCCGGACGCAGAGGGCTGGATGGGCAAGTACACCCTCAGCGATGCAACAGCAGACTACCAGTGGATCAGCACCACTGCCACTGGTGTGGACCTCCAGGGCGGCGCCCAGGGGGCAGGCTAATCCCAAGGGATCATCGGCAATCGGCCGGGATTGGAGATAACGCGGCGCTCCCGCCCTGGGGGCAGGGCGGGAGCCGCGGCGTACTGGGAAAATAAGACAAGATGGAATATTTTAGATGCATTTGTGCCGTATTCATTGGCATCTGGCTCTGCTTTGCTGTGATGCTCCTCCACTATGGTGTATTTGCAGTGCTGGGGATCTTCAAAAGGCGGACCTTCCAGAAGACCGATCGGAAGCTGAAATACGGCATCATCATCGCCGCCCGCAATGAGGAGCAGGTGATCGGGCCGCTGCTGGACAGCATCCGGGCCCAGAACTACCCGAAACACCTGCTCACGGCCTTTGTGGTGGCGCACAACTGCACAGATCGCACGGCGGAGATCGCCCGGGCCCACGGGGCTGTGGTATATCCGTATAACAACCCGAAAGAGCGCACCGCCGGATATGCATACCGGTACCTCTTCTTTCAGATCAACCGGGACTGGGCGGATGCCAACTTCGATGGCTATTTTGTGATCAACGCAGACAACGTCCTCAGCCCGGACTACGTGGACCGGATGAATGATGCTTTTGTGGAGACCGAGGGCAAGCATGTGATCACCTCGTATCGGAACTCCGGCAACTTTACAGAGAATGTGATGTCCTGCCTCTATGGGATCTTCTTTTTATCCGCCTGCCGGTATGAGGCCAGGGGGCGCACCGTATGCGGGGTGAGCACCCGGATCTCCGGCACCGGATATGTGATGCCGGCCAAACTGGTGGAGGACGGGTGGGAGTACGTCACTCTCACGGAGGACTGGGAGTTCTCCGCGGATCAGATTTCCAAGGGCACCAAGATCCTCTACTGCGATGACGCCATCTTCTATGATGAGCAGCCCACCACAACACCGGTGATGCTCCGGCAACGGCTCCGCTGGGCATGCGGCCACATGATCGTGTTTTTCACCCGCTTCAAAGCCCTCTGCTGGGCCCTCTTCTCCCGGCAGAGCGGGCTGGACAGCAAGAGCCGGTTCTCTGCCTATGACATCGCCATGTCCATCCTCCCCCTGGGGGTGATCAGTCTGGTGCTGATGGCGGCAACCTTTGCGGCGGTTGCAGTGAGCCCCCATTTCGGCGTGCCCATCGGGTTGCTTCGCCGGCTGGGTATGCTGCTCCTGTTGCTCACGGCCATCTCCTGGGTGCTCACGGTGGTCTTCGGCGCCGTGCTGGTGGCCCTGGAGCACAGGCGGATTCCCAAGATGCCGCCGCTTCGCATGGCGGGAGCACTTTTGCTGTGGCCGCTCTTTCTCACAATCAACATCTTCCTCGACGTGGCATCCCTCTTCTGCCCCAACCTGGAGTGGAAGACCATCCCCCACCGGGGCGCCGCGGAGAGCTGTACGCCCAAAGCGCCGGCAGAGCAGACGCCGGCCTGACCCAATGATTTTGTATCAGGAGGGATTTCTGTGGCAAACAAACAGGATAAAAAAGCTAAAAAAGAAAAGAAACGCCTGAACCCGAAGGCCTTTACCGCCATCTGGTGCGTGGTAATGGCCATTCTGCTGGCGGTTTCTGTGATCGTCCCCTACATCGCCACCAGCCGCTATGACCTGGTGCTCCGGGACATCTTCGGCGAGCAGGCCATCAATCTGAAGGTGATCGACGGCGTGGACTCCCAGTACTACAAGCGCGGCATCACCGATTCCGCCGAGCTGCAGAGACTGGAGCAGGCATACACCCGCAGCGCCGGCGCTGAGGGCTTTGTGCTCCTGTACAACAAGGACGAGGACGGCAAGGGCCTGCCTGTGGCTGCCGGCTCCAAGCTCAGCCTGTTCTCCTCTTCCTCCATTGATGTGCTGGCTGGTGGCACTGGCTCCGGCGTGAGCACCATCTCCAGCGACATGAGAACCGCTCTCAATGAGCAGGGCTTCTCCATCAACGAGTCCCTTTGGAAGTTCTATACGGACAACAAGGACAAGTACAAGAGGGGCGACGGCTCCATCATGTACGGCGGCGACGAGGACTGGACCATCCGGGAGGCCCCTGTCTCCGAGATCCCCCAGGACGCCTTGGCTGAGGCCGAGGGTACGATTCCCGTGGTTTTCCTGGCCCGTACCGGCGGTGAAGGCCGGGACCTGGGCCGCTACATGGGCAAGTGGACCTCTATCGAGGAGGATAAGAGCAAGCACTATCTGGAGCCCAACTCCGTGGAATTGGAACTGATCGGCTATCTGAACGACCACTTCGACAACGTGGTGATCGTAGTCAACACCAACAACGCGTTCGAATGCGGCTGGATTGAGGACTACGAGAACATCTCCGCCGTCCTCTGGACCCCCGGTGCCGGCGGCGATGCCTGCCGCTCCATCGCAGACGTGCTCTCCGGCGCGGTGAACCCCAGCGGACACCTGGTGGACACCTTCGCCTATGACGCATTCTCTTCTCCCGCCATGCAGAACATGGGCGACATCATGCTGACCAACGGCGGGCAGGACGTGGAGGCCGCAGTCTTCTATGACGAGGGCATCTACGTGGGCTACAAGTACTATGAGACCCGCTATACCGACAAGGTGCTGGACCAGGGCAACCCCGGCGACTACGACTATGCCTCCACAGTGCAGTTCCCCTTCGGCTACGGCCTGAGCTACACCACCTTTGACTGGTCTGATTTCACCATGTCCGAGATGAAGGACAACGGGGACATCGATCTCAGCGTCACCATCACCAACACCGGCGATGTGGCCGGCAAGGAAGTGGTCCAGGTCTACCTGAGCGCTCCCTACACCGACTACGACCGCACCAACCATGTTGAGAAGTCCGCCGTCTCTCTGGTTGGCTTCGGCAAGACCCAGGAGCTGGCCCCCGGTGCCTCTGAGACCGTGACCGTCACCGTGAACCAGAAGGACTTCATCAGCTATGACGATGTCCAGGCCAAGACCTACATCCTGGAGGCCGGCGATTACCTCCTCACCGCAGCGCCCAACGCCCACGCCGCAGCGGACAACTTCCTGGCATACAACGGCACCCAGGTGGAGCCCCTCTACGGCGGTGCAGACGCCAGTTTTGTGGGCAAGTGGACCTATGACTACACAGACAATGGCGGCGTAGACAACCAGACCTTCCGTCTCAGTGCTATCGGTGTCGAGATCACCAACCAGTTTGATTTCGCCCACCAGGACGAATTTACCGCCAGAGACAAGTTCCTCACCCGCCAGGACTGGGTTGGCACCTTCCCGCAGGTCCACGGCAACCAGGATAGCCGCCGGGACAGCCCGTACAGTGAGAAGAACGGCTACACCTGGGAGCTGGAAGTCTCGGACAACATCCGGGATATGATCAAGGCCAAAGGCGCTGCCGCCTCTCTGAATCCCACTCCTGAGAGCGATGCCGCTGCCAAGGCCGGCAAGTACAATCAGAAGGGCGACCTTCAGCTCATCGACTTCCGCGGCCGCGACTTCGATGAAGTTGAGGCGGAGGGCGGCTGGGATGCCCTCATCGACCAGATGGACGTCCAGGAGCTCCACGATATCATCCGCAACGGCGGCTATCAGACAATTGCCAGCGGCACAGCCGCCAAGCCCCGCGCCATTGATTTCGACGGCCCCTCCGGCCTGAACGAAGGCGGCATCACCCACGAGCCGTACTCCATCACTTATCCTTGCGCCACCAACCAGGCGGCCAGCTGGAACCGGGAGAACGCCTACTACCACGGCTATTATGTGGGCGAGGACGGCCTGGCTGCAGACGGCAACTGGGGCAACCATACCTTCATCGGCGTCATCAGCGGCTGGTACGGTCCGGCTATGAACATCCACCGCACGCCGTTTGCCGGCCGCAACTTCGAGTACTACTCCGAGGACGGCTTCCTCTCCGGCGAGATGGCTCTGGAGGCCTCCACCGCCTGCGCCCAGAGCGGCGTCTACGCCTACATCAAGCACCTGGCCCTCAACGATCAGGAGGACCACCGCAGCCATGTGGCCACCTTCGCCAACGAGCAGGCCATCCGTGAGATCTATCTGAAGCCCTTCCAGACCTGCATTGAGCAGCGGGGTACCCAGAAGATCATGGTCCAGGAGTACGATGAGAGTACCAAGACCTACACCCAGACCGAGAAGGAGATCCCTGTGGTGATGGCAGTGATGAGCTCCTTCAACCGCGTGGGCTGCACCTGGGACGGCGGCAACTACAACATGCTCACCGGCGTGGTCCGCAACGAGTGGGGCTTTGACGGCACGATCATCACGGACTATGACGGCGGCGGCACCATGGACACCGAGCAGTGCATCCGCGCCGGCGGCGATCTGAAGCTCACCGGCTTCTGGACCGACGCTGTACTGGACATCACCAACCCCGCCTCTCAGTACTATGCCCGGCAGGCCGTGAAGCACATCCTTTACACAACTGTAAACTCCAATGCCATGAACGGCTATGTCCACGGCGTGGATGTGATCACCAGCCCGTTTGCCAACTACATGCTGATCGTCTACGCCCTTTGGGCCATTACCGCGATTGTTGTGGTGGTTGGCGTGGTGAAGATTGTGAAGCGCTGGAAGAAGCAGCCGCAGCCTAAGAAGAAGTAAGGCCTGAACACACAGTCACCCGGGAGCGATCCCGGTGATGATAATTCTCCAATCCCGCATAGAGCCCCGCCGGCGCCGCCGGCGGGGCTCCCTATATCCTCTGGCCTTTGCGAGGCCTGCGGTCTCCCCGAAATGCGGAAAGAAAAATGATTGTGCCCTCTGGATTTTCCTTCCGGAGAGGGATATAATAGCCCAAATTTCCGAGAGCCGGCTGTAGAGGAGGGAACGGCCTGTGAGCATCCTGAAAAACGAGATTCCCATCCTGGAGTTCGATGATGATCCCAACGCGGTGATCCGGCCGGACCACCAGGCTCACCTGGTGCATCTGCCCCGTAAGGCGGTGCTGGCCTTCCTCAGCGATGAGATCGATCGCTACGCCAAGGCGCATGACGGGGAAGTGGTGGGTCTGTTTGAGACTGCCACCAAGATCTTCCCAGTGTATCGGATCCAGCACGAGGGGCAGGATGTGTGCCTGGCCCAGGCGCCCACGGGAGCGCCGCCGGCCACCCAATTCCTGGACTGGCTCATCGGGTGTGGCGCCCGGGAGATCATCAGCGCCGGATCCTGCGGGTCGCTGAAGGACATCGCGGAGAATGTCTTTCTGGTGCCAGCTCGGGCCCTGCGGGATGAGGGCACCAGCTACCACTACGTTGCCCCGTCCCGATATATCGAGACTGACCCTAGAGCAAGAGCCGCTATCCGGACAGCCCTTGCCAAACACAGCCTTCCCTATCGGGAGATCCTCACCTGGACCACAGATGCCTTCTATCGGGAGACGCCGTCCAAGGTAGCTTATCGGCGAGAAGAGGGCTGTGCCGCAGTGGAGATGGAGTGCGCTGCCATGGCGGCCTGTGCCCAGATGCGGGGTGTGTCCTGGGGCGAGATCCTCTTTACCGCAGACTCCTTGGCCAATGTGGAGCAGTACGATCCCCGGGGCTTTGGAGGAGACTCCTTTGCCTATGCCCTGCGGCTGTGCCTGGATGCGGTGATCGCCATGGAGACAGACGGGGACTGTGACCGAGAGAACGTATGAAGAGGTGCTTGAAGATGGACAAGAAGAAAAAGATGATTCTGACTGGCCTGGTCTGTGCGATCCTGTCTCTGGTTTGCTTTGTGATAAGCTTTTTCAATGACGCCGACCAGAACTGGTTCTTCCTCGGTGTGGCCTGTGCTGCAATTGCACTGATTGCAGACCTCTCTACCAACAAGAAGAGGGATAAGAAGGAAGAAGAGGACAAGAGATTCCGGTAAGGCGGAGAAGAAAAGTGTAACTCCAGGCCGCTCATGACCGGATCGCCCCGGATGAAACCTAAGACCTAAAACCACAAGACCTAAGACAAGGAGAGTTGCTCTATGACTCGACAGTTCCTATCCGTTCTATTGGCCCTGTCTCTCTGCATTATGCTGTTCCCAATGGCGGGAGCGGTATCCGGCAGTGCAGAGGAGGCGCCAGCCGTGGCCTTTACTGATGTGCCTGCAGATGCGTACTACGCCATTCCGGTGCAGTGGGCGGTGCAGAACCAGATCACTGCCGGCACCTCAGACACGACATTCTCCCCGGAGCAGACCTGTACCCGAGGAGAGATCATCACCTTCCTCTGGAAGGCGATGGGGAGTCCGGAACCCAAGGGACAGGATTCCTTCTCTGATGTGGAGTCCGGTGTCTTCTACGCCAAGGCGGCTGCCTGGGCAAAGGAGAACGGTATCGCAGAGGGTTCTGTATTTCAGCCGGGAGAGGACTGCACGCGGCTGGCTGCGGTGGAGTTCCTCTGGAAAAATGCCGGATCTCCCAAGGCTGTCCAGTGCAGGTTTCAGGATGTATCATCTGGAGCTGTGGACTGGGCTGTAGCGGAAGAGATCACTGCCGG
>CANQII010000032.1 GCA_947623875.1 uncultured Oscillospiraceae bacterium | reverse complement strand
GACAGTGAGCGGATCATCGACACCTACATCGACAAGATGCGGCAGTCCGGCAATACCAACATCGACTACAACTACATCCTGGACGAGGTCTACAACGAGAGGGACCCCAACGATGAAACCCACAAGTACGCAGATGTGGACCGCACCGTGGAGTACGACACCCTTCTGGAGAGTTGGGTGGATGCCAGAGATGACCTGGACTATGCCCAGATCGACCGGGCATACTGCGAATACATTCTGCGGATCTATATGGGCGAGGACTACGAGATCCCAGTGCAGGACTGGGAGACTTCCGATACCGGCGATGCCGATCCGGAGCCCACTACCAGCTCGAGTCCCGCAGCCAATCCCAATGCAGGTGCCGCTACCAATACGACCACAACTACTACAACCGATACCACTTCCAATCAAGCCACCACTACCACAACGACAACCACGACTACCACAACCACCACCGGTACCGCCGCCCAACCAGTTGGGATAGGTCCCGCAGCGGACGGCACGGATACAGATGGCGATTCCAGCGAGACCCCCAGTCCGGCACCCACCGAGACGCCAACATCGGACTACAGCCTGGACGGTGTCACGATTGTGAGCCGGAAGGCCACCGCAGAAGAGGTGGAGTCCGAGATCACGAACCTTCTGGACCGGATGGCAGTGCTCTACCAGATCGCGGATGAGACCGGTGCCGAGTACAACGAATACCTGGGCGCTGTGAACATTCAGACCCTCTCCAGCGTATCCGCCACAGAGACGATCAACCTGAAGCTCTACCTTGTGATCATCGCGGTGGTATTCCTGGTTCTGGGCTGCAGCGCCGCCATTGTAGCCGGCAGAATCGGCGACATCCTGGAGTACACCTTCCTGAGAGACCGCCAGACGGGCTGCATGAACCGGGTCTCCTGCGACAACTACATCCGGGAGATGTCCTCCAAGGTGCTGCCCGGCGGCTTCCGGGTGATCAACTTGCAGCTGCAGAAACAGGCAGAACTCAACGCCGAACTGGGCCGGGAGAAGGCAGACAAGATCCTGTCCCGCATCGGCGAGATTCTCCACGATGTCTTCGGCACCCGCAAGGGCAGTTTTATCGGCTACAACGGCAGCGGCCAGTTCTGGGCCTTCTACGATGATGTCACGGCGGAAGGGGAGAGCGAGCTCAACCGCTTGAACGCCGTGATGCGGGATGAGTTCCATGAATACCCCGTGTGCTATGCCGTGGGCACGGCTGGTGCCGAGGAGATGGATGACTACCACATCCGCTCGCTGATCTCCAAGTCCGTCCAGGGACGGGTGTCTCACACCACAAATGCTGTGCACAGTGATGCAGGGCTTCCAACGACATGAGGAGAAATGCTTCCTACAAGTTCCTGCTGGTGCTGTATACCGCGCTGGCGATTGTGATGTACTACCACGGGGAGAACTACTTCGCATACGGCTCTGTCTGGATCCGCTATCGGTACATCTACGCCATTGTTATCATCATGATCAGCCTGGTGGTGATGCTGGTAACCGCCGATCTGAACCGGATCGTCCGGCTGGGGCGCTATGTGGCGCTGCTCTGCACGCCTCATCTGCTCACGATCCTGATCTCGGTGCCCCTCTGGGTGATTCATTTTGACCCTATGGAGACCATTCGGCGGGGTATCATCAACGAGAGCTATGCCGTGATCATCTACATTGCGATGGCGGGCATGCTGTATGCGCTGGGAAATGATGCGGTTTGGGTGAATCTCGTGGCGCTGGTGATCCCCAACATTCTGGTCCTGCTGGAGGCGATCCGGAACAGCAGCTTCTCCACCTATTTGCAGGAACTGTGGGTTGCCGTGAAGACGTTTGCGGGAACCGTGGGGCCGGTGATCTCCCAGATGGAGGTCCATGAACCCACCTTCGTATTCGGGGTGTACCTGATCTTCCTGCTCTCAGATCTTCAGCAGCTGCGGCAGAAACCTGCGATGATGTGGGCTATGCTCATCTCCATGTTCTTCTTCCTCTCCGGATTTAAGCGGATCGGCATCTTTGCCCTGGCGTTGGCTCTGCTCGCTTACTGGTTGCTGCGTACCTATTCCGGTACCGGCGAGAAGCGGCGGTCCATGATCTACACTGCATGCATCGCCCTCTTTGCGGCCATGTTCCTCTATGTGGCCATGGTCTCCTCTGGACTTCTGACCTATCTCCAGGACGAGATGGGCATTGACCTGATGGGCCGGGAGAACATCCTGGCAGATATCCGCTCCTACTTCTTTTTTGGCCCGAATTACCTGGGTTACGGCACCGGCTTCATTCTGGAGCTGGTGAACGAAATCCGGGGTACCGGACTGCACAATGATATCCTGGCCACCTATGTGGACCTGGGTTTCTGGGGATTTCTCATTTGGATGGGGTACTACCTCATCGTGCGGGTCCGCATGATCGTAAGGTGGCAGGGAGCCATCGGCGGGATCCTGGCCTTCTCATACAGCCTCTATCTCTGTGCCAACTCCCTGACGGACAACACCATGAACTACACCCTTGTGACTGGTACCATCGCCCTGCTCATTATGGCGTATGGGTCCAACAACGCCACTGAGACGGAAGTGGCCCGGGAGAAGAAGCTGACCGAACTGCCCAACCTGGAGGAAATTTAACGCGGATTGCCTGTTAGTCCTTGATCGACACTGACACAATGAGAGGGATGGCCATGAAGATTGCGATGATCGGGCAGAAGAAAGTTCCCTCCCGAGAGGGCGGCGTGGAGATCGTGGTGGAGGAATTGGCAGTGCGCATGGCAGCCCTGGGCCACGCTGTCACCCTGTACAATCGTCGGGACCCGTCCGAGAAAACGCCACTCCGGGAGTACAAAGGAGTCCGGATCCGCAACATCCCAACCCTGCATCTCATGGGCTCCGATGCGCTGGTCTACGCCTTCTTTGCCGCCTTTGCAGCCATCTTCGGGCACTATGATGTGATCCATTTCCACGCGGAGGGGCCCTCAGGCATGGCCTGGCTTACCAGATTGTTCCGCATTCCCACCGTGGTGACGAACCATGGCTTAGACTGGCAGCGGGGCAAATGGGGCGGACTGGCCTCCCGATACTTAAAGACCGCAGAGGGGATCGGCGCCCGCTGTGCAGACGAGTTCATCGTCCTCTCAGACAACGGAAAGCAGTATTTCCGCGAGACTTACGGGATCCATCCCCACTTTATCCGCAACGGAGTCTCTATGCAGGAGCCGAAGGAACCCCTGGAGATCAGCGGTTTGGGCCTTGAGAAGAACAAGTACGTCCTGTACCTCGCCCGATTGGTACCGGAGAAGGGAGTTCACTACCTGATTGAGGCCTTTCGGGGCGTGCAGACGGACTGTAGGCTGGTGATCGCCGGCAGGCTCAGCGACAATGACTACATCCAGCAGCTCAAGCAGATGGCGGCCCAAGATGAGCGCGTGCTTTTACCTGGCTTTGTGCAGGGCAGACTGTTGGAGGAACTCTTCACCAATTGCCGGGTCTATGTGCTGCCCAGCGATGTGGAGGGGATGCCCCTGAGTCTTTTGGAGGCCCTCAGTTGTGGCGCTCCTTGCCTTGTGAGCGATATCCCGCAGAACCAGGTGGCCCCTGAGATCTACCTCACTCAGTTCCAGCACAGCCAGGTGGCCGATTTGCGAGAGAAGCTCCAGACCATCTGCGACACAGCCCCAGAGGATCGCCTGCGGGGCCAGCAAATCCAGTGGATGCAGGAATACTATGGCTGGGATGCTGTGGTGGATGAGACGCTGGCGGTGTATAACAGCGCCATTTGCAAGAGAAAAGGCGAGTCAGCAAAAGCGGCAGCAGAAGTGAAGTAGTGCCCTATGAAATTGCATTCAAAGAGGTGAATCGTAGATGGAAGAGGCACAGCGCGTTCAGCTGCTCCACGACCTGTTGCTGAAGATAGGCCTTGAGATCAAGAGAGTTTGCGAGGCCTGCGGCATCCGGTACTATCTGTTCCACGGCTCTCTGCTGGGTGCGGTGCGGCACCAGGGATTTATCCCCTGGGACGATGATATGGATATCGCCATGCCCCGGGCGGACTATGAGAAGTTCATCGAAGTGTTCCCCCGCATGACGGACTCCCGCACATTCTTCCTGGAAAATTGGTTTTCTGAGCCCGATTTTGGGCTGTCTTTCTCGAAGGTAAAGCTGAATGGAACCGTTTTTCAGGAACATTCCATCAGCATGACGAATACGCACAAGGGAATCTACGTGGATGTGTGTCCGATGGACCTTATCCCAGACGACCAGGCAATCATCCAAAAAACCGCCCGTAAGCTGCGGGTGCTGGGAATGCTGTACAAGTTCAGAAAGGGATATCTGCCCACAGACCCCAACAACCGAAAGCAGCACATCATGGCGAAGGTGGTTGGGACGGTTGGAAAGCTCATCCCGGAAAGGGTGCTTCGGGATCGAATCATTCGGGAAGAGACGCGCTTCAACCATGACGGCAGAGCTAATTGTATAGCTGCTTTGAGCGGTCCATATGCGGGGAAAGAAGTGTTTCGCAAGGACCTAGCGGAAGAACTGGTTGCAGTGCCTTTTGAGACAGCGGTCCTGAACATCCCGGCAGGCTACCACGAGATTCTTATGGATACCTACGGGGACTATTTGCAGCTTCCGCCCAAGAGCCAGCAGATATTCAAGCATCACCCTGAAGAGATCGACTTTGGGCCATATGCAACCGCGATTTCAGCGAGCGGGGACTGGAGATAGCCTGTTGTCCAGAGAGGGTGGTTACCATGCAAAATGCGGCAAAGGGAGATACCGTGAGCGTCATCGTGCCGGTGTACAAGGTGGAGCAGTATCTGGACCGGTGCATGCAGTCTCTGCTGGGGCAGACCTATTCCAACCTGGAGATCATCCTGGTGGACGATGGCTCTCCAGACGGCTGTCCCGCCCTCTGTGACCGCTATGCCCAGCAAGACAGCCGGGTAAAGGTGATCCACAAGAGAAACGCCGGGCTGGGATTTGCCCGCAACAGCGGACTGGATGTGGCCACAGGAGAATACGTCTCTTTCGTGGATTCGGACGACTACGTTACCCCTGACATGGTAGAGAAGCTCTATGCCGCAGCCAAAAGACTGGACGCTGATGCGGTGTACGGTGGCTTCTCTCTGGCGGGTCCAGATGGTGTTCGGAAAGGACCTGGACTGGAGCAGGAGACTGTGTGGAGGGGAGACCAGGTGCGGCAGTTGCTGCTGGACCAGGTGGCTACCAGGCCCGGCAGGACCCGGGACACGGCGATGGAAGTCTCCGTCTGGAGAGCACTCTTTCGCAGGAGCACCCTGGAGGAGAATCAGATCCACTTTGTATCCGAGCGGCAGTTTATTTCCGAGGATATCATCTTCAATATGGACCTCTTTCAGAAATGCGATTGTGTGGCAGCGATTCCGGATCCTGTGTACTTTTACTGTCTGAATCCCAACTCTCTCACCAAGACCTTCCGGGAGGACCGGTTCCGCAAGGTGAAGGAGTTATACCAGGAGATTCGCCGTCGCCTGCTGCCCCTCTATCCGGTAGAGGAGGTGGAACTGCGCACTGGCCGCTTTCTCATCGCCCGGACCCGCCGGAATGCCATGGCGGTGGTGCGGCAAAAGCAGATTGCCGGGAAAGAGCAGGAGCGGAAGTGGCTGGCCGAGATCTGCGAGGATGAGGAACTGCAGCAGGTACTGCATGCATATCCGATTCACAAACTGCCGTATCAGCAGTTTGCAGCTGCATTTCTCATGAAGATGCGGTGGTATGCCGCCTTGGAGAAACTGTTTTCCTGGAAGAAATGAGGGGGTACTGTGATGCAGCCCAAAGAAGGCACATTAGAACCTGTCTATGGGATCTCCCAGGCGGAGTCCCGGCGGATTCAGATCCTGAAGATCTGGCTCACAATCCTGGTGCTGCTGTGGCACGCAGACCGGACAGAGGTGCGTTTTTTGGGCGGGGACACTCTCCTGATGGTGCCCATCTGGCTGGAAGGAGCCAAATTTGTGCTCTCCCGGGTGATCGCCCGCTGCTCTGTACCGGGGTTCTTTTTCCTCGCTGCTGTGCTGCTCTATCGGAAGCCCTTCCGCTGGGGAGACAACATGAAGAAGAAAGTCCGCTCCCTGGTGGTGCCCTATCTCATCATCAACACCTTCTGGGTGCTCTTCTACTTCATCGGCCAGAGCATTCCCCAGACTCGGCAATACTTTGCCAACCAGAACAAACTGGTGGCCAGTTGGGGCATCCAGGAGTATCTGAACGCCTATTTGGGGCTGATCCCCAACAGCGAGGGGACGGCATACAATCCTATGGTGGCGCCCCTCTGGTTTGTACGGGATCTCTTCGTGCTGAATCTTCTGGCACCTATGCTGAAGAAGATTATAGACCGGTTTCCCAAGGTGATCTTTGTGCTGCTAGTTGCCATGGTAGTGCTGGACGTAAACACCCACATCTTCTGTCTCAGCACCACCGCTTTGGCCTATTTCTGTTTCGGGTACTATCTTGTCCGCTCCGGGAAGCACCTCACAGATGCAGACCATATCCCGGCGGTACCACTGCTTCTAGTCTATGTGCTCTCCGGGGTACTGATCGGCGTGGCGGTGTATTTGCAGATGGCGCCGATGGAGCCGGTGGTGCGCTTCATCAATGTGGTGTCTGGATTCCTGGTTTTCTTCCGGTTTGGCACACGGTTTCCCTCGAGAGTGGAGAAGAAAGTGCTGTGGGTGGCCCAGTACAGTTTCCCCATTTACATTTTCCACGAGCCGGCCTTGGGCATGCTGCAGAAACTCAGCGTGAAGTTTCTAGACACAGGCGCTGCGGCCCAAGCGGTGACTTACTTTGCAGCACCGGTGGTGATCTTTGTGTGTACCCTTGCTTTCAGTGCCATCTTGCAGCGGTTCCTACCCAGATTGTATGCGCTGGTTACAGGCGGTAGGAGACGGCAGGGATAATACAAATAGTTATCATGTGTGCTTTTCGATGTACGCATGTGTGCGATCAGAATGGATGGAATCTATGAGAAAGATACGGATGCTGCTCTTTGTCGTCCTGTTCGCTGCGCTGCTGACCCAGTGCACGCAGGGTGACATTTCTCCAATTGAATCCATCCCAGTACTGGACACCCCATTTTCCGATGTGGACCCGGCCACTCTATGGGTGCTATGCAGGCGGTGGCTGTGGCCGCCCTCTGCCCGGAGGTTACCACACTCTCCCTGCAGCACACCTGGATGTGCGACCTCGCCGGCGGAGACGCAGACCGGATAGATGGTTGGACCCCAGGTTGGAGTGAGGCCGGGCAGTACTTCGATGCCTGCTACTTCGCACCCTATGTCCGCGGTACCGTCTGCAACATGACAGCCGCTATGGGAGACGATCTGGCGCCTCTCTCCAGGGTTATCGCCCTGTACAATGCCCTGGACACGGACAAGCAGATCTCGTTCGACCAGAACGGACGCCACAACGAGACGGGCGGCGGGTACAACAAGGTGTATCAGATCCAGGGGGATCCGGTCTCTTTTGATCTGGATGAAGTGGTAATCCTGGATAACGGCTACGCGCAGCCGCAGGAATAAGGCAATCGGAGGCGCCGCAGGCTTGCATCCTCAAATCAGCGGGAAGGAGGACATCTATGCGAAGAGTGGATCACATCTACAAGAACGTGAAATCTACGCTCTTTACCCAGATCCCTCTGTTTCTGCTGGGCTTCCTCATCCGCCGGGTGTTCATCGTCACCCTGGGGGAGCAGTATCTGGGCCTCAACGGGCTCTTCACCAACATCCTGTCCATGCTGTCTGTGGCGGAGCTGGGGGTGGGTACCTCCATCACCTTCAGCCTGTATAAGCCGGTGGCGGAGGGAGACAAGGAGAAGGTAAAGTCCCTGATGCGGCTCTACCGCAGGGCCTATACCGTGATCGGCATCCTGATCCTGGTGGTGGGTGCATCCCTCACGCCGTTCCTGGATTTCTTCGTGAAGGAGATGCCCCGGGACATCGAGCACGTCCAATTGATCTACCTGCTGAACGTGCTGGACTCCGGAATCTCCTACTTCTTCTCATACAAGGCCTCCTTGCTGTTTGCAGACCAGAAGCGCTATGTGGAGACCTACATCCGCACCGTGTCTAAATGCGCCTTTCACATTCTGCAGCTCATTGTACTGATCTTCACCCGCAACTATATCCTCTATGTGCTCTGCATGGTGGGCTCTTCTGTGGTTACCAACGTGTGGATCTCCCTCTCGGCGGACAAGGCATATCCCTATCTCCGGGAGAAGGATGTGCAGCCGCTGCAGGCCTCGGATAAGGCAGATATCAAACGGAACGTGAGCGCCATGATGTTCCACCGTCTGGGCGATGTAGCGGTCTACGGTACAGACAATATCCTGATGGCCAAGTTTGTGAGTCTCGCAGCCGTAGGCCTCTACTCCAACTATCTCTTGATCACGGACACCCTCCACCGGATCATCAACAAGGTATACTCAGACATCATGGCCAGCATGGGCAACCTGAACGCCATGGAGGGAGCAGATGCCAAAGAGCGGGCATTCCGCAACCAGATCTTCTTCTCCACCTGGATCTTCGGGTTCTGTGTGGTCTGCCTCTATCACCTCTATAACCCCTTTATCACCCTGTGGCTGGGGGAGGCGTACCTGTTTCCCCAGAGCACGGTGGCGATCATCGTGTTCAACTTCTATATCACCGCCATGCGCAAGCCGGTGATGAACACCAAGGACGCCATGGGACTGTTCCGGCAGGACCGGTTTGTGCCGCTGTTTGAGGTTCCTATCAACTTCATTGTTTCCATCGTCCTGGCCAAGCCCCTGGGGATTCTGGGCATTCTCATCGGAACGGCAGCCAGCACGCTGCTGGTGCCATTCTGGGTGCAGCCCATTGTCCTGTACCGCTTTGGCCTTGGCAGAAGTCCCGTGGAGTATTTCGTCCGCTACTTCGTCTATGCCGGGGTTGTTGTGGCGGCTTGCGGGCTCACTGGGTTGGCTTGTATGGGAATGCCGGGAGGCTTCTTAGGATTCCTCGGCAGGGGTGTTGCCTGTGTGGTGGTGCCCAACTGCTTCTTCCTCCTGGTATACCACAGGACAGAGGAGTTTCACTACCTCATCGGCGTGGCAAAACGCCTGCTGCGGAAGATCACGAAACGCAGGACCGACTAAGTTCACATAGAGCTGATCAGTATTGATTCGCCCAACCTTGGGGCAAGAACGGAGAATTCATATGAACAAAAGTGAAATTATCAGATATCTGATTGCGAACAATATGGCAATCCCCTGGCTGCAGGTGCTTGTGAGCCTGCTGGCGGCGCTGGTGTTGTCTGCCGGTGTCTATCTGGTGTACCGGATCACCTATTCCGGTGTGATGTACTCCAGGGATATCAACGTCACCATCCTGATGTTGGGTTTGATCACTACCTTTATTATCATGATCATCGGCAGCAACCTGGCACTGTCTCTGGGCCTGGTGGGCGCTCTGTCCATCATCCGTTTCCGGACTGCGGTGAAGAACAGCCGGGATGCCGCCTATCTGTTTTGGGCCATCGGCGTGGGACTGTCTTGCGGTACTGGCACATACACCATCGGTATATTGGGTTCCATCCTGATCGGGGCTGTGATGATTCTGCTACATAAGTTCTCCCGGATTGAGAAGAATCCCTTCCTGCTCATCGTGAACGGCGAGACCGTGGACCAGGAGAAATTGGAGAGCGCCCTGAAGACCAGCGGCATCCGCTACATGCTCCGTATGACCAACCAGACCATGGGCCACACCGAGTGCACCTATGAGCTGCTGTTCCGGGGTTCTACCGGCAACTTCCTGAAAGAACTGCACGCATCCTTCCCGGACCTGGATATGCACCTGCTCTCCTATCAGGGAGAACTGGGAGGAGAATAGCCGTGGGCCGCACGCGCAAGATGCTCCTGCTGGTTTTGGCAGCGGCGGCTGTCCTGGTTGCAGCGATTGCGGTAGTGCAGGCGGACCAATCGGGCAATGCGCTTTGCATCAATGAACTGGTGGCCAGCAGTTCCATCACCTCCGGAGAGCAGGGAATTGAGTGGATCGAACTCTATAACGGGACAGATACGGCAATTCCCATGGGCGGATATGGGATCTCAGATGACCCGGATGACCCGTACCAGTATGTCCTGCCGAATGTCTCCATCAATGCCAAAGGGTATCTGCTGCTCTGTACGGATCCCTCGGCAGACAGCCAGTTTGATGAGGCCCTGCCGCTGCCGTTCCGGCTTCGCAGCACGGGAGGGTACCTGTTTCTCACCGCTCCGGACGGCACCACAGCAGACTGGATAGAGTACCAGGATTGCTACAAGGACATTTCCTGGGGCCGCGCCTTTGACGGCGGTGCGGTGGCGCTGCTGAACGAGGCCACTCCCGGATACAGCAATGCGGCGTCTCTGATCTCCCGCTATGAGATGGAGATCAACCAGGAGAAGCCGACTTTCTCCCACCTTGGGGGATTCTATGACGAACCCTTCGATCTTACCATCTCCTGCCCAGAGGGCTGCACCGTGTTTTACACCACAGACGGCTCTCTGCCCACATTAAGCTCTACCTGCTATACAGGGCCGATCCACATAGAGGATATCTCCTCCCAGCCGAATCGCTATGCGCAGATTCCGGCATCGGCTTACCCGTGGTTTGTGGAGAAGTATGGTGTGGAGCCTGTGACAAAAGGCACGGTGATCCGGGCGCGAATCTGCCGGGATGGGATTCTCTCGGAATACACCGAGGATGCGACCTATTTTGTGGGAGTGAAACCGAATACCACCACAGTGTCCCTGATCACGGACCCGGACAATCTCTTCGGGTATGAAAACGGCATCTATACCGCCGGTGCCCTGGGAAAGTGGTGCCTGGTGACGAAGCAGACCGACCGCATGAACAATTGGCAGCTTTTCGGGAATTACCTCCAGCGCGGCAAGGACGCCATGCGGCCGGCTAACTGTGAGATCTTCTCGGAAGGGAATGGCTATCATGTGGATGGGCAGAGCATTGAAATGCAGATTCAAGGCGGACGTTATGGAGGCGTAGAGGAGTGCAAGCCGCTGCGGCTTACCGCGACCTCAAGGTATGGGGACAGCAATACCTTCGATGTGGACTTTTCCTATACAGATGACGACCCTCCCTACACGAAGCAGCTGATCCTGCGGGCGCAAAAGAGCTTTGTAGAGGGGATACTGGACGATGTGATCGGCTCAGTGGGCTTTCTGGGAGACGGCCTCTATGTGCAGAGCTTTGAACCGGTAACGGTGTATTTGAACGGGGAGTACTGGGGCATTGCCGGTATGCGGGAGCGGATCACTGCAAAAGGAATCGCAGAGCGGTATGGCCTCGATCTGCAGGATATGACGCTGCTGAAGTACAGCGACTGGGAACTGTATCCGCAGCGCGGCGATGCGTCTGATGTGCAGGACTATATGGATCTCATGACCTACCCCAACTCCCATGACATGACCTTAGACGAGAGCTATCAATACCTGGCGGACCGCATCGACCTGAATGGCTTTATCCGCCTCTGGATGGCCCACATCTTCTTTGCCTCCTGCGACTGGCCGGACAACAATGTCCGCGTTTTTAAGGTGCATCAACCGGATCCGGACAATCCCTGGGCAGATGGGAGATGGCATTTTGTCCTCTTTGACATGGATATGTCCTGCCGGGACAGCAGCCACAACACCTTGCTCTATGCCATGGGCGAGATCAAAGAGCGGACATCGTACTGGGCGGGGCCGGGTGAATTTGCCGATTGGTATGTGTCCCTGTTTCGAGGCCTGATGCAGAATGCCACCTTCCGAAAGCAGTTCCTGGACGTCTATCTGGAGTATCGGGCAGACCTCTTCCAGCCTGCTACACTGCATCAGCTGCTGGATGACGTGCTGGCGGCCTATGGCTCTGAGATGGAACACCACACCGAGCGGTGGACCCCCACTCCCAATCTGGTGGGGAAGCTGCTTGGCAGATCGGAAGAGAATACAGAGGATATGGAAGACATCGCGAATATGCGAACATTCATGGATGAACGGCTGGACATCCTGGACGGCTATATGGAGGAGTACTACGGCAGGTACGGAGAGACCGTGCCGTGGTCTGGCGAGACATGATTGCAGGAGGCAAATGGGGTGATCACTTGGGCAAAGAACCGGTCTACCGGCATGAGGACAAATACCTTGTGGCCTACCTGCAGTACATGCGGGTGCGTCAGATGATCGCTGCGGTGATGCAGCGGGACAGCCACGCCGAGAACGACAGGGGATACACCGTGCGCAGCCTCTACTACGACACTGTCTCCAACCGGGACTACCACGAGAAGGAGGACGGCGTGGACGAGCGGCAGAAGCTCAGATTGCGCACCTATGGAAGCGCCCCAAGCATCGCGAAGCTGGAGATCAAGCACCGGAAAGAGGGCGGTATCTTCAAAGAGAGCGTCACCCTCTCCATGGATGAGGTGGGAAAGATCATGGCCCATGACCCGGACTATTCTGTGCTGGAATCCAAGCCGGCCCCAGCGGCAAATCACATCCTCTGGCTGTTGCAGACGAAAGGATACACCCCAGCCGCCATTGTCGCCTACGACAGGGAGGCCTTTACCTTGCCCTTCTATGAGACCCGCGTCACCTTTGACACCTCCATCCGGGGCGGCCGGGAGACAGGGCGCTTTCTGGACCCCTCTGTGCTGCTGGTTCCGGTGATCCCCTCCACGGAGATCGTGATGGAGGTAAAGTACAACCACATGTTCCCCAACTTCCTCCGGCCGCTGATCAGCATCGCTGAGGGGCAGAATATGGCCATCAGCAAGTATTGGCTGGTGCGGCAGCAGTTGGGCTAGAGACACACCGCAGAAAGGGGGGTGCAGCATGGAGACGAAGCGAATCCAGTGGGTGGACACCGCCCGTGGGATAGCGCTGCTGCTCATCGTCCTGGGGCACGCACCTCGGGAGGACATGGCAGATGCCTTTCTCAGCATACTCGCCCTGAAGCGCTTCCTGTATGCCTTCCACCTGAGCATCTTCTTCTTCCTGTCCGGGTATGTCTTTGCCCAGCACAAGCCGGAAACGCCGAAGGTGTTTCTCCGGAAAAAGGTCCGAACGCTGTTGCTCCCCTGGGCGGCGTTCACCATTGCCCTCTATCTGATCCGCTATGTCGCGGAGTTTGTGCCGGTACTGGGAAGCTACCTGAGCCACTCCGCCTATGCCTTGGAGAGCGTGGCAGAGTATGCCATGGACTCTTTTGACGGCCTGAACCCCTATGCCATCCACACCTGGTATCTGCTGGCACTGTTTCTCATTCAGGTCTTCTACTACTTCTTCGTGCGCCTGTTCGAGAAGGCTGGGCTGACTGCCAGGATTCCCACCTTTATCATGGTTGCGATGAGTGCCGCCTTCTACTTGAAGCCCATCAAGTTCCACCCGTACATCATCTATTTTGCGGCCTGGTACCTGATCTACTACGTTGAGGGCGTCCTCTTCTATCAATACGGAGGCCAGCGCACCATGTCTGCCAAACGGGGATGGATCAGCCTGGCGATTGGAACGGTGATCTCTGCGGTCTATACGTGGATGGATGTGTCGCACAACCACCAGGAGTTGCCCATGCATGAAGGGGCGGTCTTCCTGATCACTGCGATGCAGTACTTCCTGGGCTGCTCTCTCATGATCTATGGGATCATCTGCCTCTGCGCCTCTCTCCAGGGAAAGGCGCAGAGATGGCTGGGGTGGGCTGGCCGCAACTCCTTTACGATCTTCCTGCTCCATCAGCCCTTTGCCTGCGCATTTATCGGCATTGTGCTGGCCTCGGTGTTGCCGTTCAACCTCGTAGTCTCGTACGGCATCATGGCGGTGTGCGTGGTAACCAGCTTCGTGCTGCCGTGTTTTGCGGTGTTTA
Organism: uncultured Oscillospiraceae bacterium; assembly: GCA_947623875.1. Classification (GTDB taxonomy): domain Bacteria; phylum Bacillota; class Clostridia; order Oscillospirales; family Oscillospiraceae; genus Enterenecus. Next base: position 5,808 of record CANQII010000032.1, on the reverse strand, counting down.
TCGCGAACAAGTTGTATTTGGGGCCTTTTCTGAAGCAGGTGTTCCAGATCCAGATCACGCCTCTGCCTATAGAAAGATAGAATAAGGGAACCCAATCGATATTTTCTAATCCCTCTTCTTCAACGGGAGAGGGATTTACTTCGTCGCTCTGCAGTACCACTCCCTGCACCCCCTCGCTCTTTTCGGACTGCCGCCAGGCAGCCCAGGCTTAACAACATCGCCGTAACGGATTGTAGACGAAGGTGACCTCATCCTCTGCCGTCCCGCCGGGAATCCGTGGAACTTGCAGCTTGCAAACCCGGGGCATTTGCGGTATATTGGGCGGGAACACGTCAAATGCCGGAAAACAAGAAAATGGTGGTGTCTCGATGACCGTTACAGAGGTAGTGGCCGCGCTGATCTGGGAAGGAGATCGCTTCATGATCTGCCAGCGGCCGGCCCACAAGACCAGAGGACTGCTCTGGGAGTTTGTGGGCGGGAAAGTGGAACCCGGGGAGACGAAGGAGCAGGCCCTGATCCGGGAGTGCCGGGAGGAACTGGCGGTAACTGTCTCCGTGGGGGATGTCTTCATGGATGTGGTCCACGAGTACCCGGACCTGCTGGTACACCTCACCTTGTTCCACGCATCCATCGCGGAGGGGGAACCCCAGAAGCTGGAGCACAACGACATCCGCTGGATCACCACGGCGGAGATTCCCAACTATCCCTTTTGCCCGGCGGACGAGGAGATCCTCTGCCGGCTGCGAAGCTTTTCCAAGGAGGCAAAACATATGCGCGTCAACTTTGGCCCAAAACCCATCTGCTATCCCCAGCCGGTGTTCATCCTGGCGGCCTATGATGAGAAAGGCGTTCCCAACGCCATGAATGCCGCCTGGGGCGGAATCAGCGACGACCAGGAGATCTCGTTCTGCATCAGCGCAGGGCACAAGACCACCAAGGACATCCTGGCCCGTAAGGCCTTCACCGTCTCTATGGCAGATGTGGCCCATCTCATTCCCTGCGACTATGTCGGCATCGTCTCCGGCAACGACGTCCCGGACAAGCTGGAGAAGTGCGGCTTTCACACCGAGCCCAGCACCTTCGTGGACGCCCCGCTGATCCAGGAACTGCCCATGGCCCTGGAGTGCAGGCTCAAGTCCTATGATCCCGAGTCCTGCCGCCTCGTGGGCGAGATCGTAAACGTCTGCGCCGATGAGTCTGTCCTCACAGAGGGCAAGATCGACCCCGCCAAGCTCCGTCCCATCACTTTCGACCCCATGAACAACGCCTATCTGGTGCTGGGGGAGAAGGTGGGAAACACCTTCCAGGACGGGCTGGAGCTGCAGTAAGCAAAAGTGAATCAGGGCTGCGGATAGCCCGCAGCCCTGCAACGCGCCTCCCGGCAGGTAGAGGAAGATAGAACCAGCCGTATGAAGATCATGTGATCATGTGTCCGACACGGCCGCAGGAGCGTTTCTAATCCCATGCGTGAAAATCCATCTTTCTAATACCAAAATTTGGGAGGCAAAAAAAGTCATGCTGAACGAAGACGATCTGCGGAGCAACCGGGGAGACCGGCTCACCCGCAACGGCCCCATCGGAAACGGCGCCGGCCGGGTGCACAACGAGACCACCTGCGAGGACGGCTATGTGGACGACTACGGCGGCTTCCACCCGGATCCGCCGGAGCGGGACTACGCCACAGAGGCGGCGGCCCGGGAGGAGCGGGAGGCAGAGCAGCGGCGCCAGTGGGACAGGCAGGCGGAAGAGAACCGTGCCCGTGCGGAAGCGGAGCGGCAGAGACAGAAACAGCTCCGAGAGAAGATGCAGCAGGCGGCAGCGGAAGAGGCAGCCCAGAAGGAGCACTCCAACAAGGTGATCCTGTTCGGTGTCCTGGCCGGCCTTTTCCTGGGAGAGATGTCCCGGAGAGAGCGGGAGCAGAACCAGCCCCAGAAGCCCCAGCAGACCCGGGTGCAGCAGACGCCGGCATACAACTACACGCCCAAGCCCGCCAAGCAGCCGTTCCAGCGGGTGCATATCCCCAAGATCGCCTATGCGGGTATCGTTGTTCTGGCGGTACTTCTACTCTTCAGCCCGGTGGTGACCTTTCTGAACAGCTTCACTATCCCCTGGACCCAGGGCGTGGAGCTGGCAGACGGCGTGGTGATGGCTGCCGGCATCGTTATGGCAGCGGTGAGCGCTCTGATCTCCGCCGCCGTGGGCGGAGTGGTGTGCTTCCTGGTGAAGATGCTCATTGGGAAGTGAGATGCTATATTAAGGAAGAGAGGGAGAATCCTATGAAGACCATCGTATACAACAAGCTGGTCCGGGACCGGATTCCGGAGATCATCGAGGCCAGCGGAAAGCAGTGCTCTGTCCGGACCCTCTCTCCTGAGGAGTACCAGCAGGCGGTGGACGCCAAGCTGGATGAGGAGCTGGCGGAGTACCACAAGGAGCAGAACCTGGAGGAGCTGGCGGACCTCCTGGAAGTGCTTCTGGCGGCAGCGGCTGCCCGGGGATGCTCCCCGGAGCAGCTGGAGCAGATTCGGGCGGAGAAGGCTGCCAAACGGGGCGGATTCCAGGACCGGCTATACCTTTTGGAAGTCCAGGAGCCCTGAGAGTGTGCCATGGCAGCCAAGACCATTGAGATCCGGGGCGCCAACGCCTACGAGACCTTCTCCAAGACCCGGGTGGGCTGCAGAGGCATCGTGGTCCAGGACGGCAGTATACTCATCTCTCACGAGGTCCACGCAGACTACTACCTGATCCCGGGCGGCGGCATGGAGACGGGGGAGACCCTGGAGGCATGCTGCATCCGGGAGGTGCGGGAGGAGACGGGATATCTGGTGCAGCCGGTGTCCTGCTTTCTCACCATGGTGGAGTTCTACGAGGAGTACCGGTACATCAGCCACTACTTTCTCTGCGAAGTGGTGGGAAAGGCCGAGCAGGCCCTCACAGCCGATGAGAAGGCGCGGGGCCTGGTTCCGGAGTGGATCCCGGTAGAGGAGATGCTGGTTCTGTTCAGCCGGCATGCAGACTACGCCGCCACCGATGAGGAGAAACGGGGCGCCTATCTCCGGGAGTACATGACGCTCACGGAGTATTGCAGATTGCAGACTGCCCAGTGATTTCCACTGGGGATATGAAACATGAGAGGGGGAGCAGAGGATGCAGAAGTTGCGTTCGGCCTCCGGAAGTCCGGCAGAAGACCTTTTCATCAGCGTCTTCTGCGAGACCTTCGGCGCGGAGAAGGCGGGGTACCTGTATACCCAGTATCCCTTCTTCGATATCTATCAGAACAGCCGGTATGCGGATTTCCTCCTGGAGGACGGCACCCGGCGGATCGCCATCGAGGTGGACGATGAGGGCTCCCACAACAAGGACTACGTCTCCCACGAGAAGTTCCGGGACGATCTTCTGAAGCAGAACAGCATGGTCCACCTGGGCTGGGATGTGTACCGCTGGCCGGTGCGCCAACTGCAGCAGGACCGGGAGTCTGTAAAGGACGAACTGCGGGTGTTTCTGGGCAACTACCCCCGCTTCCGGGCATTGGAGGACTATCTCCCCGCCCAGAAGGGCAAGGCCCTTCGTGGGGCGGATCTGGAGCTGAAGGAACACCAGAAAGAGGCCCTGCAGGCGCTGGAGGATATGCGGCAGCGGCACGAGACCATCGCACTGCTGTATCACGCCACCGGAACCGGCAAGACGGTAACCGCCGTTACGGACGCCAAACGGTGCGGCGGCACGGTGCTCTTTGTGGCCCACACCCAGGAGCTGGTGGAACAGGCTGCCCACACCTTCCGGGAGCTCTGGCCGGAGGTATCCGTTGGGGTGTACATGGACAGCATCAAGGAGCCGGACGCCCATGTGGTGTGCGGCAGCATCCAGAGCGTGGCCCTGCACCTGGAGGACTTCCCGGAGGGCCGGTTCTCCTACCTGATTGTGGACGAGGCCCATCACGCGGCGGCGGACACCTATCAGAAGGTGCTGCACTGGTTCAAGCCGGCCTTCACCCTGGGCCTCACCGCCACCCCGGAGCGCACAGACGACAAGGACATCCTGGAAATCTTCCAGAACACCGCCCACCGGCTGGACATCCAGACCGCCGTGGAGCTGGGCGAGCTGGTGCCGGTGCGGGGGATCCGCATCCACACCAACGTGGATCTCACCAAGGTCCGGTTCAACGGCGTCCAGTACAACGTCCGGGAGTTGGAGAACAAGATTTACGTGCCGGAACGGAATCGGCTTATTGTCCGCACTTGGATGGAGTATGTGAGGGGGAAGTCCACCGTGGTGTTCTGCGCCTCGGTGAAGCACGCAGAAGAGGTGGCAGAGCTCTTCCGGGAGGAGGGCGTCTCAGCGGCTGCGGTACGGGGCAACATGAAGCGCTCGGAGCGGCAGGAGTTCACAGACCGGTTTGCAGAGGGGAAGATCCAGGTGCTCTGTGCCTGCGATCTCCTGAACGAGGGCTGGGACTGTCCCTCCATTGAGGTGCTTTTCATGGCCCGGCCCACCATGTCCAAGGTGCTGTACACCCAGCAGCTGGGCCGGGGCATGCGGCTGAGTCCGGGGAAGGAGTGCCTCACCGTCTTCGACTTCGTGGACAACGCCAGCCTCTACAACCAGCCCTTCAGCCTGCACCGGCTCTTCCAGGTGAAGGACTACAAGCCCGGCAAACTTGTGGCGGCGCCCAGCCGGATGCGTGTGGCGGAAGAGGAGCTGTACCGCAAGGGCGAGAAGCCGGCATTCCTGCTGGACTGGCCCATCGACGCCATGGACTATGAACTGGTAAACCTCTTCAACTGGCAGGAGGAGGCCGCCGGCATGGTCTCCCAGATGGAGTTTGTCCGGCGGGTGAATGTGCAGAGCGAGACCATAGAGCGGTATCTCCGGGAGGGCAAGATGAAAGCCGATCTGGAGGTGCCCATGAGCGAGAACCGCACCTTCCGGTACTTCAAAGAGGAGACCTTGCTCCATTATGCCGAGCAGTTCGGCTGGACCATCATCCACAACAAGAACCGCAAGGATGTCTTCATGGAGATGGTGCGGAAGATGGACATGAGCTACTCCTATAAACCTGTCCTGCTGAAGGCCGTTCTGAACTATGCAGACAGCAGCGGCATGGTCCGTCTGGATGACATCGTCCGGTACTTCAAGGAGTTCTACCAGGACCGCCGGGAGGCTGGACTGGTGGTGGAGAAACCGGCGTCCCTTTACGCCCGAGGGGACTGCACAGACAAAGAGGTGCTGCGGAACATCCTGGCCAACCCCTTCAAGCGCTTTGAGGACATGAACATGATGCGCCACGCCAAGACTTTGGAGCTGATCCAGGTGGACGAGTACGTCTGGAAGTACCTCACAGACGAGGAAAAAATCCAGATTGAGCACATCTGTGATGAGAAATTGGCCGCCTATTATAATCGGATCAGCAATTCCAATTGATCCAACTTGTTTGAATTCTGAATAACAATCATAAAACCCTCTCCCATGTCCGGAGAGGGTTTTATCACTCTGTTGAAATGTACAACTTTCTTGGAGAAAGAACTTTGTGCAAAAATAGGAAAATTTACAGATTTGCAGTTGAACCTTTCGCCGGTTTGGGGTATGATGTACCCTGGCGTTTTGCGGCGGGAAAGCCGCCGCCGGAATCTGTTTGGAAGGAGCGATCCGCATGGCAGGATTGATCGTAAAAAAGCTCATGCGTCTTCCCATCGGCACCGGAATCGAGGTCTCCTATGAGCCCCAGACCGGAGAGACCAGGCGAATCGGAGGGATGATCACAGACAGTGACTTCACCTCCAGTATGGAGATCACAGCGGCCTCCGGAGA
>CANQII010000031.1 GCA_947623875.1 uncultured Oscillospiraceae bacterium | reverse complement strand
CGGCAGGTGCAGTTTACCGTGGTGAACGGGGAGAACGCCTCCTGCAATGGCCTTCATCCCCAGCAGGCGGAGGCCATCTTCGCCGCCGGCGCCGATGTGATCACCATGGGCAATCACACCTGGGACAAGCTGCAGATCGTGAACTACATGGAGAAGTGCCCCTATATCCTGCGGCCGGCCAACTACACCGGACGGGCGCCGGGCAAGGGCTACGACATCTTCGATGGCCCCCGGGGCCTCAAGATCCGGGTGGTGAATCTCATCGGCCGGGTGTCCATGGACAGCAACTTCGACAACCCCTTCACCAAGATGGACGCCATTCTCCGCAGAGACCGGGCGGATATTACCCTGGTGGACTTTCACGCGGAGGCCACCAGCGAGAAGGGGGCCATGGCCTGGTATCTGGACGGCAGGGTCCAGGCCCTCTGGGGGACCCACACCCATGTGCCCACAGCGGACACGGTGGTGCTGCCCCAGGGCCTGGGATTTGTGACGGATCTCGGCATGACAGGCCCCAAAAACAGCGTCATCGGCATCAGACCCGGCATGGCCATCAACCGCTTCCTGGGCGGCCTGCCCCAGCGGTTCCAGCCGGCGGAAGGGCCCTGCCGCATGGACGCCGTGCTCTACACCATCGACACGGACACCCCCAAGTGCCTCACGGTGCAGCGGGTGGATGTACAGTGAGCCGCTGACCGAGACAGGAGAGAAAGAGACCGCAGAGAGAGGAGAGACCGGACATGAGAATTCTGCACGCGGCGGATCTGCATCTGGACTCGCCTTTTTCCGGCCTGAGCGTGGAAAAAGCCGCGGTCCGGCGGCAGGAGCTCCGGGAGGTGCCCAAGCGCCTGGCGGATCTGGCCCGGACCGAGCGGGTGGATCTGGTCCTGCTGCCCGGGGATCTCTTTGACGCAGACCGGGTCTATCCGGAGACGGTGCGTACCCTGGCCAACGCCCTGGGGGAGATGCAGGTGCCCGTCTTCATCGCCCCCGGCAATCATGACTACTACCATGCCGGCTCTCCCTACCGCCAGAAGATCTGGCCTCCCAACGTCCACATCTTCATGACAGCCGTCATGGAATCTGTGGAGATCCCCAAGCTCAACGCCGTGGTCCACGGCTGTGCCTTTCTGGGCCCCCACCGGGAGGACGACCCCTTGGCCGGGTATCACATCCGCCCGGACGGCAAGATGCACATCCTGTGTCTCCACGGGGACCCCGGCGGGGTGGGGCGGTACGCCCCCATCGCCCAGGAATCTCTATCCCAGAGCGGGGCGGCATACGGCGCCCTGGGACACATCCACACCGCCGGCGGCGGGAGGGACGGCGAGACCTTCTGGGCCTGGCCGGGCTGCCCCGAGGGCCGGGGCTTTGACGAGACCGGCGCCAAGGGCGTGCTGGTGGCGGAGCTCAGCTGGGAGGACGGGAAGATGCAGTCCTCCGGCAGGCTGGTGCCCATCTGCCAGCGGCAGTACCGGGTGAAAAAATTGGACATCGCCCAGATCGAGGAGTTTGTAAAGAACCCGGGGGACACGAAAGACCTGGTGCGGCTGGTGCTCACCGGCACCACGGACGCCGCCCCTAATCTCACCGGCATCACCGCGAGACTTGCCCCCCATTTCTTCTACCTGGAGGTAAAAGACGAGACCACCCTCACCGCAGGCCTCTGGGACCGGGCGGGGGAGGAGACCCTCACCGGCATGTTCCTCCGGGAGATGCGCACTCGTATCAACACCGCCGCCACCGATGCGGAGCGGGATCAGCTGAAGCTGGCCCTCCGGTTCGGCCTGGCGGCCCTGGAACAGGGGGAGGATATCCGGCCATGAGAATCCTTCGCCTCACCGCCACCTTCGGCAATCTCAACGGGCAGACCATCGCGCTGTCTCCCGGCCTCAACGTGATCCAGGCCCCCAATGAGGGCGGCAAGTCCACCTGGGCCGCCTTCCTCCGGGCCATGCTGTATGGCGTAGACACCCGGGAGCGGGGTCCGCTGGCAGACAAAAACCGCTATCTCCCCTGGTCTGGCAGTCCTATGGGCGGGGAGATGGAATTGGAGTGGCAGGGGAAGCAGATCATCCTCCGCCGCTACGCCAACCAGTCCGGCCCCTTCGGAGGCTTTGAAGCGGTGTATGCCGCCTCCGGAGATCCGGTGCCCGGCCTCACCGCCGCAGACGCCGGAGAGCTTCTCACCGGGGTAAAGCGGGACGTCTTTGTGCGCACCGCCTTTGTGCTCCAGGGCTCTTCCGCCCCCGGCAGCAGCCAGGACCTGGAGACAAGGGTGACGAACCTCGCCACCGGCGGACAGGAGGACATCTCCTTCACCGCCGCAGAGAAGACCCTGCGGGACTGGCGGAACCGCAGAAAATCCAACCGCTCCAACGGGATGATTCCCCTGTTGGAGAGCGAGCTCACCCACACGGGGGAGGCCCTTGCCGCCACGGCGGAGTTTCGCAAACAGCGGAGAGAGGGCAGAAAGAACCTGCTGCAGCTGGACCGGGAGGAGGCCTTCCTCCGGGAGAAGCTGGAGCAGTGGGATCAGATCGAGCAGCAGGACCTGAACCTGCGGTATGACGTGGCGGTGGCAGAGTGGAAAAAAGCCCAGGCGGACTGCGGCCCCCAGGAGCCCCACCCCATCTTCGGCACCCTGTCCGGAGAAGAGGCCTGGAATCTGGCCCTGGAGCGGAAAGACGCCCGGGAGCGGATCCTGGAGGAGAACCGGGTGATCGGTGCCCACCGGGAGGCGGCAAAACAGCGGCTCAGCAGCGGCAAACTCTGCAACACCGTGGCAGGGGCCTTTGTGGCCTTTGCAGCGATTCTGCTGGTGGCAGGTCTCGTGGCCCAGGACGTGGTCTCCCTGGCTGCCCCCATCACGGTGGCCCTTCTTCTGGCAGCCTTATTCGCCCTCCAGGGCACCGCCCGGATCCGGGAGGGCAGAAAGGTGCTTATCGAGGAGAAGCTCCAGGACGTGCCGAAGGACGAGGACATCATGTCCCAGGCTGCGGCATACCGGGAGATGCTGGTGCGCCGGGAACGGGCCAAGGAGACGGAGGCAGCTGCTCGGAAACGGGTGGAGGAGCTCTACGCCCAGGGTGGCCGGGAGCAGCCCTCCGATGCCAGCATCCCGGTGCCGGACAACGCCCGCGGGGAGCTCACTAGCCGCCTGGAGGACCTGAACCAGGAGCGGCAGCAGTGGAAGCAGTATGTGAGCCGTGCGGAAGGCGCCTTGGAACAGATGGGCGAGCCGGCAGACCTGGAGGCACGGCAGGAGGAACTGCGGAGCCTGCTCCGGGGCAGAAACGAGGAGTACAACGCCATCGGCATCGCCCTGGACGCCCTGGAGGCGGCCAATACCGCCCTCCGGGAGCGGTTCTCTCCCATATTGAACCGGGAGGCCGGCGCCATCCTGAAGGAACTCACCGGCGGCCGTTGGCAGCGGATGGAGCTGGACCGGTCCTTCTCCGCCCGCACCGCAGAGCAGGGGAGCATCCTGATGCGGGATGCCGCAGTGCTCTCCACCGGCACCATGGATCAGGTATACCTCAGTCTGCGCCTGGCCCTCTGCAAGCTCATCGTCCCGGACTGTCCCGTGATTCTGGACGACGCCCTCTGCACCTTTGACGACACCCGTATGGCCCGGGCCATGGAATACCTTCTCCAGATGGGGGAGGAGCGGCAGGTGCTGGTGTTCTCCTGCCACAGCCGGGAGGCCAATTGGGCCCAGAATCACGGCCTGGAGGCGGCAAAACTGTCCGGCAGACGCGCCCACCCGGTATCGGAGACGCCTGCCGGCTAAGAGAGGATCCTCACCATGCAAGTCTTTCATCTCAGCGATACCCTGACGCTGGGCGGCGCCATTACCCCGGACTACAAGCGCAACGCCGCCCTGGCAGAGCCCTTTGTGAAGGCGCTGGAGCGGGGGGAGACCTGCTTCTGGGCCACGGTATACAGCGCCCAGTTTCTCTCCGAGTCCCTGGACAAGTTCGGCATGGCGGACATGCAGACGGACTGGGACAAGTGGGCCTGCGAAGGGGTGTTTGAGTACATCCGCCGCCGCGAGTTCCCCGAGGCACCGCCCCGGCTGCAGGCGGGGTACTACTTCCAGCGCCTGGAGGACTGCCTGGAGCTCTTTGAGGTGGACTGGGGCAAGGCCTCCGAAGAGGAGCGGGCCAAAATTCACCTCTACCGCATGGACCTGGATGAGGACCATCCGTCTCTCTTCGACATGCGCCTTTTCGACGCCGCCTACGACTTCCTCTGGGAGCAGGAGAATCTGCCCGCCCTGATGGACCTGGCCCGGCGGTATTTCCGTGGCGAGGGCACGGAGAACCCGGTGTGGGAGCTCATGAGCACCGGCACCGGAAGAGCGGCGGAGGATCTCTCCCATCTGCTGCGCCAGCGTGAGACCCGCTAGCGGAAAACGATATACGAAACGGGGCAGTCCCCGGATCCGCCGATATGGCGGATCCGGGGACTGTTTTTGTCTGGAAAAGTATACCGAATGCATTTCCAATTATCAAGTGGAACAGGCATCCGGATGTGCCGCTGTGTTTTGCGGCGCCGCAAAATCGCCTGCATGGAAATGGGCATTCCTGCATAGGCTGGAAAACGGGGCAGAGCCCCCTGTCCGGGTCCCAAATTGATGGTTTCACGGCAATTTGTGCACGCTGCACAAAATATGCGATTCAAAACCATCATATCTTCTACATCCATTTCCAGTACCCAGGGGAGTTGAGTCCCATTTATGGGACTCATCCTCTGGTATGATTTGTCCCAGTAAGGAAAGGAGGCCCAGGTAAAATGGAAAACAGCAAGTATGGAACGGTTCGCATGTGGGACATCTCCAAGGGAGGTGCCTGGGAGACCACGCTGGAGAAGGCGGCAGGGCAGACGATGTACCAGGTGCCGTCCAGCCGCACCGCATTTGTCCAGGTGGACAATGTGGTGGACCTGAACGCGTGGAAGGCCGCCCACGAGGATATCGAGGACGGGTACGATGAGTACGATGCGTACGAGGACTACGAGGACGAGCCGTACCTCCGGCCCCGGGACCACCAGGAAGAGTTCTGGGATGTCTACGACCCGCAGATGGACGTGCCCCAGGACATCGACCTGCGCCAGCTCCTCCGCCACGCCAAGGAGAAGGGGGCGTACGTGGACCCGGATCTGTATGCCGCATTCCTGCGCCAGGAGGAGGAAGAGGCGAAAGCCGAGGCTGAGAAGGTGCAGGCGCAGCGCCGGGAGTCCGGTCCCCGCTGGCTGCCGAACCTGCTGCAGACGGGGGAGCTGGCCGCCACCGGCATGGTGCTGGCGGTGGGGATCGCGCTGCTGTGCAAGGTGCTGCTGGGCTAGAAAGCGAAAAAAGTTCGCCAGATGGCCGGATGAGTCCCATTTATGGGACAGGCCATCTGGTACAATCCAACCAGAACAAGGAAAGGACGTATCTCGAATGGTGAAATTGGAGTTTGTGCGGGGCCATGTGGAGGTGTACCGGGACGGCAAGTTCTGGTTCTCTGCGGATACCCGGAGCGAGGCAGAGGAGGAACTGGAGGAGCTGGAGGGCGCCGCCTGAGCGGCCGGTCTCATCCTTCTATCACACATATCGCGCCGCCGGGGGCCGGCGGCTGTATCTCAAACAGACATCACGCAGAAAGGGTGCATCAATATGGTGGAACTGAACTTTGTGGACGGCCATGTGGAGGTGTACCGGGACGGCAAGTTCTGGTTCTCCGCAGACAGCCAGATCGAGGCCAAGGCCGAGCTGGATTCCATGGACGAGGCGGCCTGAGAGAGGAAATGCGCCGGAAGGGGAGCATCCCTTCCGGCGCCATACCGTGCATATCCGATGAAAGGGCGGGGCAGCATGCGCTGTCCCGCCTCTCATACTATTCCGATTCGATTAACGGCCGAAGAACCAGCTCCAGGGATCGAAGTAGCCGTAGCCGTCTCCCTCGTCTGAGCCATTGCCGTTGCCGTAGTCAAAGGGGTATTGGCCGTTGCCACTATTGCCGTTACCACTGTTACCGCTGTTGCCGCTGCCGCTGCTGGGCACCTGGGTGGCGGTGTTGTTGTCTGCGGATGTCTGCTCGTCAAAGGTGAGCTGCAAGGTGATGGTCTCGCCGGCCCGCCAGACCTCTACGTCCACGGTGTCTCCGGCGCGGTAGTGGTTCTTTACGGACACCATCTGTTGCACACCGGTGATCTCGGTGTCGCCGAGCTTAGTGATGATGTCGTTGCGGCGCAGGCCCGCCTTCTCAGAACAGGAGCCCTGATTCACTTCCCGAACCAGTACGCCTGCGGGCCAGCCGTACATCTCCCGGACATCGTCCTCGATGATGGAGACGGTGATGCCCATGTCCGGTCTGCCGGTGACATAGCCGTGCTCGATGTAGTCCGTGATGATGGTGGCCACATCGTTGATGGGGATGGCAAAGCCGATGCCCTCAATGGAGGCGTTGGAGGAGTCTCCGTTGTTGGAGTACTTGGCGGAGGTGATGCCACACACCCGGCCGTAGCTGTCGAAGAGGGGGCCGCCGGAGTTGCCGGCGTTAATGGTGCAGTTGGTCTGGATCATGTTCATCACGGTGCCGTCACTCATGGTGATGGATCTGCCGGTGGCAGAGACGGTGCCGGAGGTGAGGGAGAAGGACAGGGTGCCCAGGGCGTTGCCGATGGTGCACACGGTCTCGCCTACCACCAAGTCATCGGAGTCGCCCAGCACCACATGCTTCAGCCCGGTGATGCCATCCAGCTTCAGCACGGCCACATCGTTGAGCTCCTCATAGCCCACCACAGAGGCGGGGTAGGACTCGCCGTTGTTCAGGGTCACCATGATCTCATAGGCGCCCTCAATGACGTGGTAGTTGGTGACGATATAGCCGTCCTCCGAGAGAATGAAACCGGAGCCGGCTCCGGAGGCATCGTAGGTGTAGTAGCCCTGCTGTACTTTGGAGCGGACGGTGATGCAGACACAGGCGTCCGCATAGGCGGCGTTGATCTCAGAGAGACTCATGGGAGTGAGACCCTCAATCTTGCTCACGTCCACCGGCTGGGGGTCTGTGGTGTTCTGGTAGATGGTGGTCCCGGAGCCGCCTCTGTGATTCAGGTAGTTAAAGAGGGCGGCGCCGCCGAAGCCGGAGCCGGTGCCAACCAAGGCACATACCAGGACCAGCGCGATGGTGCGCAGCACCGGGTGCTTTTTCTTGGTCTTCTTCGGGGGTTCCGGTGCGGGAGGCGGCGTTGGGGCTGCCGGCTGCTGGTCGTAAGGAGAGACGTAGCTGTAGTGATACGTTGTATTCTCATATGGGTTCTGGTTTTGATTGCCCTGATCGTCCATAACAATCTTCCTTTCTATATCCGCGGGTTGGAACCCGTTTTGAACGGGTTCAATATAGCGCTCGTTTATGTCCAGAGTGTTAAAATTCGCAAAATCCTTTTTGAACAGCCATCACATGTTTTTTGAACAGCGGCCTCTCAGCCCTTGGGATCCGGTCCAGAGGGCTTCCTGCCGGTGCGGAGAATGGCTGCGATGTCCTTTGCCGCCATCTGGATGTCGTTCATCACCGGCTGGAAGATGCCCAGTTTGGTGAGGTTGATGCACACCAGAAGCAGCAGCGGGCCCAGGATCATGCCCGCCACGCCGCCGGCCTGCATGCCGAGATAGATCCCCACCAGGGAGAGGATAGGGGACAGCCCCGTCTGGTTGCCCAGCACCTTGGGCTCTGCCACCCGCCGGAAGAGGACGATGATGCCCCAGATGACCATGAGCCCGATGGCCTCGCTGAACTTGCCCAGGATCACATCGATCACCGCCCAGGGCAGCATCACCGTACCGGCGCCCACGATGGGGATGAAGTCCAGCACCGCAAGGCCGAAGGCCAGCAGCAGCCCGTACGGATTGCCGATCACCATGAAGCCCACGGTGAGGATCATGAACACACCCAGAGACAGCAGCAGCTGACTCTTCAGATACCCGCCGAAGGCGGACATGCAGATCTCCCGGACAGAGCGGAAGAAGTCCCGGGCGGTGGCGGGAAACCGGTCTGTGAACTGCATCCGAAGGCGGGGGTAGTCTGCGGTGATGAAATAGCTGGCCATGAGGAAGACCACCGTTGCCACGGCAAAGGCGGAGATGTTGGACACCATGCTGGGGGCCTGCTCTGCCGCGGCGGAGAGCCAGCCGCCGATGTCCAGGGAGGACAGCCAGTTGCCCAGAATGCCGGTGATGCCCTCACCGGCGGTGAGAAACTCCTGGGGCAGGGGGATCACCTGGGCCACCGGTTCCAGCAGTTTGCCCACATTGTCCCAGGCGGTGGCTACGCCGCCTGTGATGCCCTCCAGCACAGTCTGCCGGTTGCCCCAGAGGGACTGGACCTCCGCCACGGCCACGTAGCCCACGCCGAAGAGCACGCCGCCCACAATGGTAACCGCCAGAAGCAGCAGCAACAGGGTGAGGGCACCTCGGGGAAGCCCGGTGCGCCGGTGGAGCCCCCGCACCGCCGGATTCAGGATCCAGGCCACGATCAGGGCCAGGACAAAGGGGGAGAGGAGGGACAGCAGGGGAAGGCCTACCCAGCGCAGGAGGAGCAGCGCCAGGACCAGCAGCAGGGCACGGATGGCAAGGCGGAGCCACAGATGTCCCCGTTCCTGCCAGGAGAGAAGGTCTTGTTCCATAGGCACCTCCTGATGTGTAATATCAGCGTTGGGAAGGACTGCCTTTTGAGAAGCAGGACAAGCCTGTTCTCCACACACTATACGGTCCGTTTGTGACAAGAGTTTTACCAATCACAGAAACCTTTTTGAACGGTGTCCCATTTCAGCCGCTGAGCAGCGCCGCCAGGGCGGCGGCCAGAGGCAGGGTGATGATGCAGAACAAGGTGGATAGGGTTACCTGCCGGGCGGCGGTGCCGGTTTCCTTGCGCATGCTCTGGGCAAAGATGCTGGTGATGCCGGCGGTGGGGCTGCCGGAGAGCAGCACCAACGCCGTATAGAGCACGGTGTCACCCCGGAAGGGGAAGAGCACCAGCGCGGTGAGAAGGGGCAGGCCGATGAGCTTGACGGCGGATACGGCATACAGCCGCCTGTCCCGGAAAGCGGCTCCCAGGTTGGCCTTGGACATCTGCCCCCCGATGACGATCATGGCGAGAGGGGTGTTGAGAGAGGCCATGTACTTCACCCCGTCTCCGATGGGTCCCGCCAGGGGGATGCCCGTGAGATAGAGGAGCAGGGAGGCGGCAAATCCCACGGTGCCCGGGTTGAGCAGGGCCTTTTTCAGGGAGAAGCTCCCCATACCGCCGATGAGCACAGAGCCGTGGACAAAGGTGAGCACGTTGAACACCACAAGGGACACCGCCGCCACCATGGCGCCGCTGTCTCCCAGCACGCTCTGCACCAGGGGCAGCCCCATAAAGCCCACATTGCCGTAGATAGCGGCAAAGCGGAGGATACCCCGGCGGCAGGGGTCCTCCTTCCGGTACAGCAGGGGACAGAGCAGCATGTAGAGGCCATAGGAGATGGCGAGAGCCAGGAAAGCCCGGAGCAGCCAGGCGTCTGTCTCCGGAGTGCGCTCCGCCTGAAAGGCGTTCACCATGGCACAGGGGATTACGGCGTGGAGCAGCACGTTGGACAGCCGGGAGAGGGTGTCCTCCTGCAGGGTGCCCCGTTTGCCGAACCAATATCCCACCGCCATGAGGAGAAACAGGGTAAGCACGCTGCCGGCCACCACCTGCAGCTGTTGTATCATGAAAAAAGCCCTCCAAATCAAGGAAATCCCGGGGAAGAATCCGGTCTGAGGGCATTATAGACCTGTCTCTCTCCATTGACAAGCGCCTTTCGTTTCATTATACTGCGTAGGAACCCGAAAAGGAAAGGAAGCACTCCGCACTCTATGGATACAAAACGATTTCAGAGGGGATATGTGCCCATATTCCTCTCATACTACAAGCCTCACCTGCGGCTCTTTCTGCTGGATATGGCCTGCGCCCTGGGCATCGCCCTGGTGGATCTGGCCTTCCCCTGGACCACCCGGCAGGCGCTGAACCAGCTGCTCCCGAAACAGCTCTACCTGGCCTTTTTCGGGGTGATGGCGGTGCTGCTGGCGGCGTACGGCCTGCGCTCCGGCATGAACTATGTGGTGACCTACTACGGACACATGATGGGCGTGCGCATCGAGGCGGACATCCGGGAGGACCTCTTCCGCCACATGCAGGACCTGTCCTTCTCCTTCTATGACCACAACCGCACCGGCCAGCTGATGAGCCGGGTCACCAACGATCTCTTTGAGGTGACGGAACTGGCCCACCACGGCCCGGAGGACCTCTTTATCTCGGTGGTAACCCTGATTGGCGCCTTCACCCTGATGTGCACCTTACAGTGGAAGCTGGCCCTGGTGGTGTTCGCCGTGGTGCCGGTGTTTGTCCTCTTCACCATCTTCCAGCGCCGGCGGATGATGAAGGCCAGCGCCCAGGTAAAGCAGAACATGGCGGGCATCAACAACGAGCTGGAGTCCGCCATCTCCGGCATGCGCACCGCCAAGGCCTTCGCCAACGAGGGCCAGGAGAGTCGGAAGTTCCAGCGCTCCAACGAGAGCTTCAAAGGGGCCAAGCGGGATTACTACAAGGCCATGGGCATCTATAACGCCGGTCTGGAGTTCGCCCTGCCCGCCATGAATGTGCTCACCGTGGCAGCCGGCGGATACCTGATCATGAAGGGCGAGATGGCCTTTGAGGATCTCGTGGCCTTTGTGCTCTACATCTCCACCTTTCTCACGCCGGTGCGGAAGCTGGCGGCCTTTGTGGAGCAGTTTCTCAACGGCATGGCGGGCTTCAAGCGCTTTGTGGAGCTGATGCGGGTGGAACCGGCCATCCAGGACGCCCCGGACGCCGAGGTGCTGGACACCGTGAAGGGGGACATCCGGGTGGAGGACGTGTCCTTCTCCTATGAGGGCACAGACCAGGTGCTAGACCACGTCACCATCCACATCCCTGCGGGAGAGACCGTGGCGGTGGTGGGTCCCTCTGGCGGCGGCAAGTCCACCCTCTGCCAGCTGATTCCCCGCTTCTACGACGTCACATCCGGGCGGATCCTGGTGGACGGCAAGGACGTGCGGTCTGTCACCCAGAGATCCCTCCGGCACAACATCGGCATCGTGCAGCAGGACGTGTTCCTCTTTGCCGGCACCGTGATGGACAACATCCGGTACGGCCGGCCGGATGCGTCCGATGCGGAGATCATCGCCGCGGCCAAGCGGGCGGAGATCTACGACGACATCATCGCCATGCCGGAGGGCTTCCAGACCTACGTGGGAGAGCGGGGTGTGATGCTCTCCGGCGGCCAGAAGCAGCGGATCTCCATCGCCCGGATCTTCCTGAAGAATCCCCCTGTGCTGATCCTGGACGAGGCCACCTCCGCCCTGGACAGCGTCACTGAGGCCCGGATTCAGTCCGCCTTCGACGAGCTGGCCAAGGGCCGCACCACATTGATCATCGCCCACCGGCTGAGCACCATCCGCAACGCCAGCCGGATCATCGTCGTCGACGACAACCACATCGCAGAAGAGGGCACCCACGCCGAGCTGCTGGCCAAGGGCGGGGAGTACGCCGCCCTGTACCAGGCCCAGAAGGGGATTGTGTGATGGCAGACAAGACAGAGTTGCTGAACCGCTTTTCCAAAGACCCGGAGGAGCGGGTGGTGCTGGCAAGGGTGCTGGACCGCATGGAGCGGGCCCAGCAGCGGGGGATTCCCACCCAGACATATTTCCTGTCTCCCGCCCAGCGGGCCGTTACCGAGCCGCTGCTGGCCGCCTCGGGGCATCCACGGCACCTCTTTTTCGGCGGGTATGAGGGAGCGGAGCGCACGGTGTGTGTCTTTCTCCCGGACTGGCTGGAGGCGGAGGACTGGCTCCAGGGGGAGGATTTGCCCCTGGGGGCCGTAGAGGCGGTGTACCCGGAGGAGGCCAACCTCACCCACCGGGACCTGTTAGGCGGCCTCATGGGTCTGGGACTCACCCGGGAGCGGCTGGGAGATATCCTGATCCTGCCAGGCGGGAGGGCCCAGATCGTGGCCCTCCAGGAGACGTTGCCCATTCTGCTCCAGCAGTTCACCCAGGCGGGGAGGGCCCGCCTGCAGCTGAAGGAGATCCCCTTAAAGGATCTCAGCCCGGCCCCGGCGGAGGTGAAGGTGATCCGGGATACGGTGGCCAGTCTGCGGCTGGACACCGTGCTGGGAACCGGCTTCTCCCTGTCCCGGGGCAAGGCCTCAGACCTCATCGCGGCGGGTCGGGTGTCTCTCAACCACCGGGAGTGTCTGAAGGGGGATAAACTTGTGGCCGAGGGGGATGTGATCACCTGCCGGGGCCTCGGCAAGTGTATCTTGAAGACGGTAGGCGGACAGTCCCGGAAGGGCAGAACCGTGATAGAAATGGAGCGTTACCTCTGATGAATCAAGCCAAGATCAACCGGATCAATGAATTTGCCCGCCGGGTGAAGCGGGGAGAGACCCTCACCCCGGAGGAACTGAAAGAGCGGGACGCCCTTCGCCGGGAGTATATAGACAGCGTCAAGGCCAACCTGGTGGGGCAGCTGGACAACACCTATGTGGTGGGCCCGGACGGAGTGAAGCGGCCCCTGCGGGAGCGGGCAGACCAGCACGGCATCCTGAGCTGAGAGAATCAGAAACGCCTGTCTACCGCCGGCATGTCCGGCGGTAGACAGGCGTTTTTCATTGAGATCGGCGGGAATAAGAAAAGAGCCCACCCCAACAGCCGGCAGGCCCTTATTCTCACGTCGATTCCGATTCCCCGGATTAGTCTGCGGGCTGTGCAACCACGTTGGCTGCGCGAATGCCCTTGGCACCCCGCGGATCGGGCTCGGTGTCGTAGGTCACCTTCTGGCCTTCCACCAGCTTCTTGTATCCCTCAGCCACGATAGCAGAGAAGTGGACGAATACATCGTCAGTGCCGTCGTCGGGGGTGATGAAGCCGTAGCCCTTTTCTGCGTTGAACCATTTCACAGTACCAGTCATACAATTTTCCTCCTCGATGCCTATTTGCATGCCGTGTGCATGCCATTGTGCGTTTTGAAGCAATAAAAGCAGCCCTCCCCTTGAGTACGAAGGGGAGGGCTTATACGACTCATACATCAAAACCACGCAGGATTATAGCAGCTGGAATTGTCGGAGTCAACAGGTTTTTCCCAAATATTTAGAGGGTTTGTCTCTTATTCACCTGAAAATACGGGAAGAGCTGGAAGGTTATCCCAAAATATACAGAACTTTTCCAAATTCATTCTAGGAAGCCGGAAGTTCTGGGTTTGTCATATTATACCCAGTTGTTTCCAAAGAAACCGCCCGCTGCATGCCGGCGGGTACGTTACACGGGGGCGGGAATGTGGAAGAACCGCAGCCCGTTTTCCAGGGTGATGCGGCAGCACTCCTCATAGGAGATCCCCTTCACTTCGGCCAGGCGCCGGGCTGTGTGCTCCACGTAGCCGGACCAGTTGCGCCTGCCCCGGTAGGGCACCGGCGCCATGTAGGGGCTGTCCGTCTCCACCATCAGTCGTTCCAGGGGGATCACCTCTGCGGCCTCAATGGCCTTTCTGGCATTTGGATAGGTGAGCACGCCGGTGAAGGAGATGTGCCAGCCCAGACGCACCAGCTCTTTTGCCATCTCGGCGCTGCCGGAGTAGCAGTGGAACACGCCCCGGACCTTGGGAAAGTCCCGGACAATGTCCATGCTGTCCCCGTGGGCCTCGCGGTCGTGGACGATCACCGGCAGGTCCAGCTCCTGGGCCAGGGCCATCTGGGCCCGGAAGACATGCTGCTGAAACTCCTTGGGGGGATTCTCCTTCCAGTAGTAGTCCAGGCCGATCTCCCCGATGGCCACCACCTTGGGATGGGCCGCCAGGGTCCGGAGCTCATCCAGCATATCATCGGTCCAGTCCCCACAGTCCTCCGGGTGGACTCCCACAGCGGCATAGATGCCGCTGTGGGTCTCCGCCAGGGAGACGGCCGTACGGGAGGAGGGGAGGTCGCAGCCGGGGTTTACCACCAGGGCCACATCCGCCCCGGGGAGGGCTGCCAGCACCTCCTCCCGGTCTTTGTCAAACTGATGGGAGTCATAGTGGGCGTGGGTGTCAAATAGCATAGCTGCCTCCTATTCTGCCGGATCGTGCACTTCCGGGGACACGGTGACGCAGAACTGGGATCCCCTGGTGTCATCCTCAAAGTACTCCTGGAAGTAGATGGCGTAGGCCACGGCGCCGCCGCTGTCTGAGGGCAGCACGTCCTCTTCGGCGATGGGGACGGTGAGCCCGTCCACCGGCACCTGATAGACGGCGTCATACTCCACCGTCTCGCCAGCTGTCAGGGTGTACGCCTGGGGAAATTGGGTGTCCGTCCAGCCCACCAACGGGGTATTAAAGCCGTCAGACCAGAGCAGCATAAAGTCTGCGGCATACATGGGGATTTCCTGGTCGATGGTGTTGGAAACCGTGATGCTCGCCACCAGGAAGACGGCGTTGTCCTCCGGCTGCTGCCCGCCGTACTCCTCGGCGGTGCGGGTACTGTTCACGGTGAAGTCAAACCAGGTGGTGTGCATGGTCTCGCCTACGGTGCCCTGGGTTACGTTGGCCTCGCTGATGAAGGTGCGGACCAGGGACTTGTCTATCGTGGTGCCATCGGAGCAGCCGGAGCACAGCAGAAAGAGGAGGAGCGCTGCGGTCAGCAATACCTTGCGCATAGCGCTCAGCAGAGGCGGGCGCCGGCTGGGATGCTGTCATCCACCATGATGAGATGCAGTTTCTCCTGGCCGTCCTCCTTGTGGACGGCGGAGAGCAGCATGCCGCAGGACGTCTCGCCCATCATGGGTCTGGGCGGCAGGTTCACGATGGCCACCAGGGTCTTGCCCACCAGTTCCTCCGGGGTGTAGTACATGGCGATGCCGGAGAGGATGGTGCGATCTGTGCCGGTGCCGTCATCCAGGGTGAACTTCAGAAGCTTCTTGGACTTCTTCACCTTCTCGCAGGTCTTCACCTTCACCGCCCGCATGTCGCAGGCACAGAAGGTGTCAAAGTCCACGGGGGTCTCCACCTGGGGCTCCACTTCCACCACAGGCCCTTGGGGCTCGGCGGCCTTGGCGGAGATCTCCGCCAGTTCGGCCAGGGCCTTGTCCATGTCGATCCGGGGGAAGAGGTTCTCACCCTTGGACACATGAACCGCCGGCAGAGCGCCCCACTGGGCTGCGCTCTCCCAGGTCTGGCAGCTGGCCGGGGCGCCGATCTGCTGGAAGAGCTTGTCCATGCTCTCCGGCATAAAGGGGGTGAGGAGGATGCCGCAGATGCGGGTGGTCTCCAGAAGGTGATAGAGCACAGCGGCAAGGCGGCTGCCATTGGCCTCCATGTCTTTGGCCAGCACCCAGGGTGCGGTCTCATCGATATACTTGTTGGCCCGCTGAATCACCTGGAACACCTTCTCCAGGGCGTTCTGGAACTGATAGCGCTCCATCTCTGCCTCGTAGGCGTCCCGCAGGCCGCTGGCTTTCTGCTGGAGATCCCGGTCCTGCTCCTCGTTCCACTGCCGATTCTCGGGGAGGTTGTCTCCGAAGTACTTCTGCACCATGGCGGTGGTGCGGCTGAGCAGGTTCCCCAGGTCGTTGGCCAGGTCCACGTTGATGGTGTTGATGAGGGCCTCGTTGGAGAAGTTGCCGTCGGAGCCGAAGGGGAAGGTGCGCAGCAGGAAGAACCGCAGGGCGTCCACACCGAAGTGCTCTGCCAAGAGATAGGGGTCCACCACATTGCCCTTGGACTTGGACATCTTGCCGCCGTCCAGCAGCAGCCAGCCGTGGCCGTACACCTTCTTTGGCAGGGGCAGATCCAGGCTCATCAGCATGGCAGGCCAGATGATGGAGTGGAAGCGGACGATCTCTTTGCCCACAAAGTGCACGTCTGCCGGCCAGAACTTGTCCACATCCTGGTGGGCGTCGTTCTCAAAGCCCAGGGCGGTCATATAGTTGAAGAGAGCATCTACCCAGACATACACCACATGGCCGGGGTCGAAGTCCACCGGCACGCCCCAGGTGAAGGAGGTGCGGGAGACGCAGAGGTCTTCGAGACCGGGCTTGATGAAGTTGTTCACCATCTCGTTTACCCGGCTGCGGGGCTCCAGGAAGTCCGTGTCCTCCAGAAGGTGCTGGATCCGGTCTGCGTACTTGCTGAGGCGGAAGAAGTAGGCCTCTTCCTCGGCGTCCACTACCTCCCGGCCGCAGTCCGGGCACTTGCCGTCCTTCAGCTGGCTCTCCGTCCAGAAGGACTCGCAGGGCTTGCAGTACTTGCCCACATACTTGCCCTTGTAGATGTCGCCGTTGTCGTGCATCCGCTTGAAGATCCGCTGGATGGCGTGGACATGGTAGTCATCGGTGGTGCGGATGAACCGGTCATAGGAGATATTCATCAGCTTCCAGAGATCCAGCACGCCCCGGGGACCTGCCACGATGTTGTCTACGAACTGCTGGGGGGTGATGCCGGCCTCTTTGGCGGCGCCCTCGATCTTCTGTCCGTGCTCGTCGGTACCGGTGAGGAACATCACATCGCAGCCCTGCAGACGCTTGTAGCGTGCCATGGCATCGGTGGCCACGGTGCAGTAGGTATGCCCGATGTGCAGTTTGTTGGACGGGTAGTAGATGGGGGTGGTGATATAAAACTTGGGTTTACTCATAGAGAGGGTTCCTCCTTAAGGTTCAAATTGCGTGCTGTCCGGCATCGGCCGGGCGCCGCTGCGGCGGCGGGAAGCTGGGGAACACAGCAGAATCTGGCCGCCGAGATTGGGGTATTGCGCAGGGCGCAGGGGCCAGGCTTCAGTGAAGCCGCTGCCCCAGGGCCTGCTCAGAGAAAGTGAATGTCCGAGAAAGGGAACAGCTGGAATACCGCTTTTCCGAGGACGCACCGGCTGTCCACGAAGCCGAGGTACTGGGAACGGCTGTCCTCGGAGTTGTTCCGGTTGTCTCCCATCACAAAGATACAGCCCTCCGGCACGGTTACAGAGGTGTTTGAGGCCCCGTAGGCCGGCACCCGCATGGCCTCCTTAATATAGGGCTCCTCCAGGACAACGCCGTCCACAGACACCGTGCCGCGGTCGTAGTCGATGTCCACATGCTGCCCGCCGGTGGCGATCACCCGCTTGATGATGCTGTCCTCCAGGAAAGACTGCTGGGTGAGCACCACGATGTCCCCCTGTTTTGGCGCATAGGCCAGGCACCAGATCAGAACCACATTGCCGTCATGCAGGGTGTTCTCCATGGAGGGGCCGGAGACCATGATCACCCGGGCCACAAAGGTAAAGCACAGAATGAGAACGGCCATGATGGTGGCCAGAGAGCGGACGCTCTGATAGACCTCCTGCCCGATGTCCTCCTTGGACTGTTTCGCTCTCCGCACCAGCTGGCCCAAAAGGGGCTGATCGCTGCGCTCCGATTCGTCCTGCAGGACTTTGTCTTCCTCCGCCTCTGATGGGTCTGCCGCGGTCTGGTTGAGATCCTCTGCCGGGGAGTCCAGCGCATCCGGGGTCGGATTTGTCTCCTTGGGCTCCATCAGAGAATCTCCTCCGGGTTGGAGAGGGGCTCCCTTGGCGCCGGCCGCGTGCTGCTCGGCAGGGGCTGGTTCAGGTGGTCCGGCATCTGCCAGAGCACGGCGATGGCGGCGAGAAGCTGGGAGCAGAGCAGGGCCAGGTCGCCGAAATTGGGGGCTTGCAGCAGAGACAGGGCAGAGAGGACCACGGTCATAGCCCCCAGCCACAGGGCCCGCTTGGGGTGGGGGGCAGAGGAGGCGAGGCTGGCCAGATCCAGGTAGAAGAACATGGCCAGGGCGATGGCGATGAGCTGCGGTCCGTACTCCCAGAGCTCCGGATGGGGGGCGAAGGAGCGGAAGTGCTCCATGAGCCAGATGCAACAGCCGGCGGCAGGCATCACCCCGCCGTAGCCGCTGCGGCCCCGGCGTCCAGGGGCGTTGCACTCCCGGGCCATCTGGAAGAGGCCGATAAAGGTGAGCACGGCGCCGATGCCGGCGGCGAACACCAGAAGGCCATTGTTGGTCACTGTCTCGCCCATATCCTTCGTGCGGAAGGCACTGGTGAGAAGCTGGAACCCCTGGCTCAGGAAAATCGGGGCGGCCACCAGGGCCAGAAACGCCGCGATCACCAGCAGCACAGGAAATACCTTGGTCTCGGGACTGATGAGGGCCCGGTCCGCACCCAGGGGCCGGCCCCGGTTGTCTTTCCGGATGGGCTGCCAGGCGGTGAGCATGGCGAATATTGCGGCGATGATGGCGAGGCCGCAGAGCAGCATCACGCTGGTGGGGGCGCCGGGGGTAGCCAGGCCGGATTCTTCAAATGCATTTTCCAGCTGCATCTTCCGCAGCAGGATTCCGGCGACGGCCCCCGCACCGGCCAGGATCAGCCAGGGGAGCCGCATAAGCGTTTTGCGATGCATGTTGAGATCACCTCCGTGCCTGATTAAAGAAAGTGGAAGTCCGGGAAGGGATACAGCACCACAACCGCCTTCCCGATGACGCACCGGCTGTCTATGATGCCGATGGGCTTGTACCGGCTGTCTGCGGAGTGGTTCCGGTTGTCCCCCATCACAAAGAGGCAGCCCTCCGGTACGGTGACGGAGGTCACGGAGGCGCCGTAGTCCGGCACCCGCATGGCCTCTTTGATATAAGGTTCATCCAGCACAGCGCCGTCCACAGACACGGTGCCCCGCTCATAGTCGATGTCCACCTGCTGTCCGCCGGTGGCGATGATCCGCTTGACGATGCTGTCCTCCTGATAGGACTGCTGGGTGAGCACCACGATGTCTCCCTGCTTCGGCTCATAGAGAAGGGACCAGATCACGATCACATTGCCGTTTTGCAGGGTGTTCTCCATGGAGGGGCCGGAGACCACGATCACCCGGGCCACAAAGGTGAAGATCAGGATGAAGACGGCCATCATCGTGACGAGAGAACGGATGTTCAGATAGAGCTCCTGGCTGTTGTCCGCCCTAGACTTTTTGCCCTCTTTGGAGGTGTGCATGAGACGGCCCAGCAGCGGCTGATCGCCGTGAGACGGCTCTTCCGCCTGGACGGTTGGCCCGTTCTGGCTGAGAGAGGCCTCCAGAAGGGTGTCCGCGATCAGAGTCTGGCGCTCCTTTTCCGCCAGGTCCTCCGCAGACGGACCGGGGTTCAACTCCTCCGTAAGGGTGTCCAGCTCGTCCGGAGACTGATTTGTTTCCTTGGGTTCCATCAAAGCATCTCCTCTACGTCTCCGGTACCAGCCGGGAGGCAGGCTCGCCGCAGATATTCCGGAAGGCGGCGGCATCCATGCTCTCGTGCTCCAGCAGATAGGCCGCCACAGCCTCCAGTTCCTGCCGCTTCTTGGCCAGGATCTCCAGGCAGCGCTGATAGGCCTCGTCCAGCAGCGCCTTTACCTCGCTGTCTATGAGAGAGGCGGTCTCCTCGGAATAGGGTCTGGCCTGGGCCATGGAGCGGCCCAGGAACACTTCATCGTGATTGGTGTCGTACACCACGGGGCCCAGGCGGCTGCTCATGCCGTACTGGGTCACCATGTTGCGGGCGATGGAGGTGGCCCGCTGCAGGTCGTTCACCGCCCCGGTGCACACATACCCCAGCATGGTCTCCTCGGCGGCCCGCCCGCCCAGAAGGGTGGAGAGGGTCTCCATCAGCTTCTGCCGGGTGACGTGGTCCCGATCCCGCTCCGGCCGGTTGATGGTCATGCC
>CANQII010000030.1 GCA_947623875.1 uncultured Oscillospiraceae bacterium | reverse complement strand
CTCCTTGATGACCTGGATGACCTTGTAGTCGATGCCGTTCTCGTCCACGATGTAGCCGTTGGAGTCGGACATGGCGATTACCTTGGCGCCCAGCTGAGTGGCCTTCTGGTTGGCGTAGATGGCTACGTTGCCGGAGCCGGACACGATGACCTTCTTGCCCTCGAAGGACTGGCCGTTGGCCTGCAGGTAGGCGTTGGTGAAGTAGCAGAGGCCGTAGCCGGTGGCCTGGGTGCGGGCCAGGGAGCCGCCGTAGGTCAGGCCCTTGCCGGTGAGAACGCCGGACCACTCGTTGCGCAGTCTCTTGTACTGGCCGAACAGGAAGCCGATCTCGCGGCCGCCCACGCCGATGTCGCCGGCGGGCACGTCGGTGTCCGGGCCGATGTGGCGGAAGAGCTCGGTCATGAAGGACTGGCAGAAGCGCATGATCTCAGCGTCGCTCTTGCCCTTGGGGTCGAAGTCGGAGCCGCCCTTGCCGCCGCCCATGGGAAGGGTGGTGAGGGAGTTCTTGAAGATCTGCTCAAAGCCCAGGAACTTGATCACGGAGAGGTTTACCGTGGGGTGCAGACGGAGACCGCCCTTGTAGGGGCCGATGGCGGAGTTGAACTGCACGCGATAGCCGCGGTTCACCTGCACGTTGCCGGCGTCGTCGGTCCAGGGAACCCGGAACATGACGATCCGCTCGGGCTCTACCAGCCGGCCGATGATGTTCATCTTCTCATAGCGGGGATCGGCGTCGATGACGGGCTCCAGGGACTCCAGAACCTCGGTCACAGCCTGCAGGAACTCGGGCTCGTGGGCGTTGCGGACTTTCAGGCCGTCCAGCACGGACAGCAGATACTTGTTTTGAATAGACATCGTTGTCTTCCTTCCTCATTGAAGTCTTGTATGAAGTGGTGGCAAGTTCGGCAAGAGGCGGCCCGGATTCCCGGCGCCTAATTACAGAGGACATTCTACACCACGCGGACAACTGTTTGCAAGAGAAAGATGGTCTGATTGCAAATTGAAAAGAGACAAATTTTCACCGCAAATTTCTCGATATAGGACAAATTGCATAAAAACCCGGGAATAGACCCAGGAAAACAGGAAATTCACAGCTGGAACCAAGGAACGGCAAGAGACGAAAATTGGGGAATCTGCAGGAAATCTACGCTCCGGCGCCAAGGCGGATGCGCTTTGGAGAGGGAAAATGCCGCTTTTCGGAGGGGCTGCAGCCAGTTTTTGAACGCAAAATCCGCAGAAAAGTGGTTTGAAACTGCCTTTTTCTGCCTTTGAGACGTGTAGAAAGGGCAAAATGGGACGGAACGAGACGCTTCAGGGGAGCAGGATGCCAGTGAGAAATCTTTGTGAAAATTGGATAAGTTCCTCTTGCAAAGGCTGCCGATTTCTGGTATTCTGTGCACACAACAACCGTAAAGGCGGGATCACAATGGACGAGCAACAGCGCACAAAACGAAACCTGCTCACCTTCCCCGTGGGCACCATCGGCCGGGACATGGTATACAGCCTGGTCACAAACTACCTTCTCACGTTTATCCTCTTCACCCGGGACCTTACGGCGGCGCAGCTGGCCGCCATCACCGCCATCATGGTGGCGGCCCGTGTCTTTGATGCTCTCAATGACCCGATTATGGGTAACATCATCGAGAGGACTCGTACCCGCTTCGGCAAGTTCAAGCCATGGCTGGTGATCGGCATCCTCCTCACCTCCGTGGTGGTGGTAACGGTTTTCAACACCAACCTCCAGGGCTGGGCCTTCATCGCCCTCTTCGGCGTGTTCTACCTCTCATACAGCATCGCCTACACCATGCACGACATCGCATACTGGGGCATGATCCCCGCCCTCAGCTCCGATGCCAATGCCCGCAACCAGTTCACCTCCCGGGCCACCCTCTGTGCCGGCGTGGGCGGCGCCCTGGCCGGCATGCTGATCCCCATGTTCACCACCGGGGAGCACGCCCTGGGCGGCAACACCGGCACGGCCTACGGCATCATCGCCATCGTGGTCTGTGTCATCACCCCGCTGTTTCTCAGTGTCACCATCGCCGGGGCCAAGGAGCGCCGGGACGACATGCAGGAACCCGCCCCCGCCATCAGCCTGAAGAAGGTGGTGAAGACCATCACCGGCAACGACCAGCTGATGTGGATCGCGGTGATCTTCCTGATCCAGCAGATCGGCAACGGCCTGGTTGCCGGCGGCCTGGGCTCCACCTACATCTACTTCGCCTACGGATACAGCGGCGGCAAGTACTCCCTCTTCAGCACCGTGAGCCTGATGGCCACCGCCTTCCTGATGATCTTCTATCCCGCCATCTCCCGGAAGATGCACCGCAAGAAGCTGATGGGGGTGCTGTCTCTCATCTCCATCGCCGGCTATGCGGTGATGATCCTCTCCATGCTGGTGCCTGGCCTGGACATCCGGTTCTGGCTGGTCACCATCGGCAACATGGCTGCCAGCTTCGGCCAGTACGGCTTCTACCTCATCATGATGATCTCCATCCTCAATACAGTTGAGTACAACGAGCTGAAGTTCGGCACCCGGGACGAGGCCATCATCGCCTCCCTGCGGCCCTTCCTCACCAAGATGGGCTCTGCCGTTACCGTGGCCATCACCTCTCTGGTGTACATCTTGTTCGGGGTCACCAACTTCACCAACCAGATCTCCGCCCTGGAGCGTGCCTCCGCCGCAGGCGATCTCGCCGAGGCGGACAAGCTCAGCCAGATCGCAGACGTGCTGGCCGGCGTCTCCGGCGGCCAGACCACGGGTTTGCTTCTCTGCATGACAGCACTTCCTCTCGCCATGATGCTCCTCTCGTACTTCCTCTACATCCGCCACTATAAGCTGGACGAGGAGGAGTACGAGCGGATCTGCAAGGAGCTGGAGGCAAAGCACTGAGCCCCCATCAACGGAATCCACCAGATATAGCCCTGCCGCCGTCCAGCCGGACGGCGGCAGGTTCTTTCCTGCGGTTTGGCTTGCTTTTTCCGGGAAAACCGGTATACTGGGAGATACAAACCCACAATTTGAGGTGTTACCATGCGAATGCGGAAAAAGAAAAATCTCGTGCGCCGGATGGAGGCCTGCTCAGACCTCTGGATCCGGGACCCTGCCGCCTATAAGGGCAGATGGCGGGAACTGCTCCCCGGCGCCCAGAAGCTGCGGCTGGAACTGGGCTGCGGCAAGGGCCGATTCACGGCAGACACCGCCGCCACCTGCCCGGAGGAGCTCTATGTGGCGGTGGAGCGGGTGCCGGATGCCATGGTGATCGCCATGGAGCGCTGCCGGGACCGGGGCCTCAAGAATGTGTTCTTCATCGATGGAGATGCCGCTGCCCTCAGCGAATACTTTGCCCCGGACGAGGTGGATCTCCTCTACATCAACTTCTGCGACCCCTGGCCTACGGTGAAGCACGCCGCCCGGCGGCTTACCCACGAGAACTTCCTCCGGGGCTACCGGGAGGTGCTGGCAGACGGGGGCCAGATCCACTTCAAGACGGACAACCGGGACCTTTTCGAGTGGTCTCTGTTCCAGTTCCCCAAGGCCGGCTTCGCCCTCTCTGAGGTGACTAGGGATCTCCACGCCAACGGCATTCAGGGCATCCTCACAGACTACGAGGAGAAGTTCCACAACCTGGGCACCCCCATCAACCGCTGCGTGGGCACGAAGGGGCCGCTGCCAGATGTGCCCATCGCTGTGGCCCTGGGGGAGCTGCTGCCTGGGTGGGAGATCCGCACCGCCGAGAAGCCGGAGGACCTGCTGCCTCTCTATGAGAAGTGCACAGACTTCCTCTCTCTGGAGGAGCCCCACACGCCCCAGGAGAGCGCGGAGAACACCATGAACAGCATCCCGCCCCGGTGTGCCCCCAGCCAGAAGCATGTGCTCACCCTTTATAAGGACGGCAAACTGGCCGCGGCATTGGATCTGGTGGAGAACTATCCCCGTCCTCGGTTCCTCTTTGTGGGGCTGTTCCTCCTGGCGCCGGAGCTCCGCCGCCAGGGATACGGACGGGAGATCGTGAACGCTCTCACCACCGCAGCAGACCGGGCGGGCCTGGACCGGGTGCGGCTGGCCTGCCTCAAGTGCAACCCGGAGGGTCATGCCTTCTGGAACGCCGTGGGGTTCTCGGACCTCCGGGAGGGTACCCTGATGGGGGAGGACGGTGCCCCGGTGTGGATCCTGCAGAAACTGGCCCAGTGAGGCTTTTAGAAGGAGGAACAGCGATGTTTGGAAACCTGTTCAGCAGGAAAAAGGAAAAAGCGGCCTGGCTGGAGCTGGCAGAGGAACTGAATATGCCAAAGGATGTGGTGAAAGCGCTGGCGGCTCTGAGACCAGTGGAAAAGGATCCGGGCCTGGATGAGTACATCGAAGGCTTGGGGAATCTAGCCATTCCTGGCGAAGCAGAAAACGCGGAGGCGGGGCTGGAAATGGCGTTGGGCCGGGATCCACACCATTACAAGCTGCTGCGCTGTATGCTGTATGCTGCATGGTTTACGAGAGCGGAATACAAAGGGTTCCTGCGCATTCCAGACCAGATTTTTTTGGATACCATGGGCTGCTTTCGCAGGTTTGTAGAGGAATGTCGGGTGCGCACTGGCTCTCCAGACTGGGATCGGGGCTGGTGGGTCTGGCGGCAGCTTAGCAGGAGACTGTTCCGGTTGGGAGCTCTGGAGTATGAATGGCTGGACGATGAGGAGATCTTTGCGATGCACATCCCATCGGACGCAGATCTGTCTCCGGAATCGGTGGATGCCTCATTAGAGCAGGCGAAGACATTCCTGAATTGCGTGTACCTGGGGGTGCAAGATCGCCCCATCGTCTGCCGCTCCTGGCTGCTGTCTCCCGCCCTGGAGGACATGTTGGACGAGAACTCTAACATCCGGAGTTTCCGCAAGCGCTTCCGCTTCACAGGGGAGAGACAGGAAGAAGTGGAGAGCTGCCTGGAGTGGCTCTTCCGGGTGCCGCCGGACACCCCGTATGAGAAACTGCCGGAGGAGACCAGCCTGCAGCGCAAGGCCAAGGCCTATCTGCTGGCGGGCGGCTCCATCGGCACCGGCTCCGGCATCCTGATCGGCACAGAAGGGGACTGGGAGGACTGGACCTGGGTCTGATGTGCCTCTATGAGATCGATGATGGAAAGGGGAGATGGGAATGCAGTACCGGAAAGACCGCTATGGGAACGACCTCTCCGTGCTGGGCTTCGGCTGTCTGCGGTTTCCCAAGGACCACGGGAAGATAGACCAGGCGGAGCTGGAACGGGAGATCGCCCGGGCCGTGGAGCTGGGCGTGAACTACTTTGACACCGCCTACATCTATCCCGGCAGTGAGGCGGCCCTGGGCCAGGCTCTCAGCAAGCTGCAGCTTCGGAACAAGGTCTACATCGCAGACAAGCTGCCCCACTACCTGATCCGCAGCCGGGATGGACTGGAGAAGGCCTTCACCGAGCAGCTGAAGCGGCTGCAGACGGACCACATAGACTACTACCTCATGCACATGCTCAACGATGTGGGTGCCTGGGAGCGGCTCTGCGGCCTGGGTGTGGTGGAGTGGCTGGCGGAGAAACGAAAGCAAGGCGTCATCGGCCAGGTGGGCTTTTCGTACCACGGCAGCACCGAGCCCTTCTGCAAGCTGCTGGACGCCTGGGACTGGGACTTCTGTCAGATCCAGTACAACTACCTGGACAAGCACACCCAGGCGGGGGAGAAAGGCCTGAAGTACGCCAACCGCAAGGGTCTGCCGGTGGTGATCATGGAGCCGCTGCGGGGCGGAAAGCTGGTGTACGGACTGCCCCCGGAGGCAAAGCGCCTGATGGCAGACTACCCGGAGCCGCGCTCTCCCGCCCAGTGGGGGCTCCGTTGGCTCTGGAGCCAGCCGGAGGTAACGGTGGTGCTCTCCGGGATGAACAGCCTTGCCATGGTGGAGGAGAACGCCGCTGCGGCAGCTGCCGCCACGGCGGGGATGCTCACGGTAGAGGAGAACGAATTGCTGGGCAAAGTGGCGGCTGCCATCCGGGCTGCCACCAAGGTGGGGTGCACCGGCTGCGGGTACTGCATGCCCTGTCCCCAGGGGGTGAACATCCCCGGCACTTTTGCCGCCTATAACCGCATGGCGGCGGAGGGAAAGAAGCTCCCCGCTTTGAAGGAACACCTCCGGGCCACCGCCTTTGCCAGCACCAACTCGGCGGCATACCAGTGTATCGGCTGCGGCAAGTGCGAGCAGCACTGTCCCCAGCATGTGGCCATCCGGTCCTCCCTGAAAGAGGCCTCCAAGGCCTTGGAGGGGCCTATGTACCGTGTGGCAGCCTGGGGCATCCGGGTGCTGCACCTCTTCGGCTAGGAAAGGGCAGCGCGGAGGAACGCCTCGGTACATTGCTCTGCCGGGGTGCCGAGCGGGGCGTAGAGCTCCACAGGGATTGGAAGGTCTCGAAGATACCGGTACAGCACCGGCCCTACGGTCTCCCAGGGCAGCCCGCCGTTGCCGCAGCCCAGGGCGGGGAAGGCGATGGACTGGATGCCGAAAATCCGATAGCGTGCCCGAAACCACTGAAGGCCGGAGACGATAGTGCGGAGCTCCGATGGATTCCGCCAGTGGTCTTTTGTGGGGAAGTTCAGGATGGAGGCGCCGTTGAGGTCCCGGTACAGATAGGGCTCCCCCGGGCGGAGCTGATGGGCGGCACAGAGGTACCGGTACTCCTGGAACATGGCGGGGTACCGGCGCTTGAACTCCAGGGCCAGGCCCTTGCCCATCACGCCCACGCAGTTCACCGGGTTCACCAGGGTCTGGGCGCGGCTGGAGAACAGATTGCCCACTTGAACGATCATGAGATCACCTCGAGAATTTGAATAATGGAAGCAGAAATGTGTGCACCTGTATTACAACTGCAATCATACGTACTGAAACTGTATGCTGTCTGCGATACAAACTATGCAGCTCTTGCTTTTTCGACTATTCTACTGCGTGAAACTGCGATTTGATTATAATATAAAAATGTGTATTGCGCAACAAAAAACTGCGGCGGCCTCCAGAGCGTCTGGAGGCCGCCGCAGCGGCTTTTCAGGGTTGGGCTGTCTCAGAAGGGCATGATCACCCGATACATCAGAAGGTAGTGGGCGATGGAGCCCAGCAGGATGAACACATGGAAGATCTCATGGCAGCCGAACCTGGGGTTGTTCCGGCCGGGCCACTTCAGGGCGTACAGCACCCCGCCTACGGTGTACAGGATTCCGCCCAGGGCCAGCCAGAAGAGGCCCCGCCACCCCACAGACAGCCAGAGCTGCCGGATGAGGATCACGGAAAACCAGCCCATGGCGAGGTAGATGCCGGCGGTGAGGCCCCGGGGGCAGTCGATCCAGAAGAGGGTGAAAAACAGCCCCGCCAGGGCGATGGCCCACACGATCCCGAAGGCGGACCAGCCCCAGGGTCCTCGGAGGGCCACAAGGCACATGGGGGTGTAGGTCCCTGCGATGAGGAGGTAGATGGAGGCGTGGTCGTACTTGCGGAGGGCCATGCGGCCTTTCACCGAGGTGTTGATGCAGTGATAGAGGGTGGAGGCCACGTAGAGGCAGATCATGGAGGCGCTGTACACGGAGAAGGAGACGATCTTCCAGGCGTCTCCGCCGGTGCGCACCGTCTGTACAATCAGGAGAACTGCGCCGATCACAGACAGCACCGCGCCGATGCCGTGGGTGATGGCAGACCAGGGGCGGAGTCCATCGTAGGGATTGCGCCCTTTTTCAGTAGGCCGGGCTCTTCTCTTGGGAAGGTGGTCCTGGTACGGGGCGGAGGCGGATAAGGTTTGTTCCATAGAGCACACGTCCTTTCTGGTTTTTGACACGGCCTCATTCTACTCCTTTCATTAGGTGCTGTCAAGAGAGAATCGTGAAATCTGATAATTAAAATTAGATTAAGACTTTGGAAATACGTGGCTCCTCTTGCAACCCGGCGGAAATTGGTGTATAATGCCGAAAATGGCCGCGTGGGTTGGGTTAGGAGGCGTCTGATGTATGGTTGAGTCCCTGGGACTGTATCTGCACATCCCTTTCTGCAAGCACAAATGCGATTACTGCGATTTCTATTCTGTGGCCGGCCGGGACGACCGGATGGACGCATACCAGAAGGCCCTGCTGCAGCATATCGCGGAGACGGCGCCCCAGACCAAGAAGCAGTCCGTAACCAGCATTTACATCGGCGGCGGCACCCCCACCTGGTATGGGGAGAAGCGGGTGAAGGAACTGCTGAATGCGGTGCGCAAACAGTTCAACGTCTCCCGGGATGCGGAGATCACCTGTGAGGCCAACCCGGACAGTGCCAGCTTCAAGACCTTGAACACCCTCCGGCGGGCGGGCGTGAACCGGATCAGTCTCGGCATGCAGTCCTGCCAGGACTGCGAGCTTCAGGCGGTGGGACGGATCCACACCTTTGCCCAGGTGAAAGATGCGGTGGCGGCGGTGCGCAAGGCCAAGATCCGCAACCTGAACCTGGACCTGATCTACGGGCTCCCTGGCCAGACCATGGAGAGCTGGAAGGAGAGCGTGGAGGCGGCCCTGGCCCTGGAGCCGGAGCACCTCTCCTGCTACGGCCTCACCCTGGAGGAGGGCACGCCGCTGTATGCCCGGGTGCAGGCAGGGGAAGCGGTGCCGGACGACGACATGCAGGCGGACTGCTACCTCTGGACGGTGCAGCGCCTCGCCGAGGCGGGATACGGCCAGTATGAGATCTCCAACTTTGCCAAACCCGGCTATCAGTCTCGGCACAACCTGCGGTACTGGATGGGGCTGCCCTACGTGGGTCTGGGCGCCGCCGCCCACTCGGACTTCGGCGGCTGCCGGTACTCTTACGTCCGGGACCTGGACAGCTATATCGATGGCGTGCTCAACGGCGGGGCGCTGCTGGACGAGATGGACCGGATCCCCCAGCGGGAGCGGAGCAGTGAGTACCTGATGCTGCGGATGCGCACCGTCCACGGCATCGAGGAGTGGGAGTACCGCCGGGAGTACTACATGAACTTCGACCCCCTGGCCGCCCGCCTGGCGGAGTACGAGCAGCGGGGCTGGGCCGTCCGCACAGACAGA
Organism: uncultured Oscillospiraceae bacterium; assembly: GCA_947623875.1. GTDB lineage: Bacteria > Bacillota > Clostridia > Oscillospirales > Oscillospiraceae > Enterenecus. The sequence continues at coordinate 11,134 of CANQII010000030.1, read as the reverse complement.
CGTTGGCATTTTACCCCGGAGGGCTTCCTTTTATCCAACCAACTGATCGGAGAACTGCTGGAGATCCAGGAGGCGGGGACGCTGGAGAACACCCTGGAGAAGATCCGCCGGGGCCACAGCCTGGAGCCGGACCGGGCAGATCAGCCGGGAAAGGACGGCAATGGTGGCGGTATTGGAACGTCCGCCCCAGAAAAACACTGAGACATGCATTTCAACCGGGAACCTGTCTGCAGGTTCCCGGTTTTTCGGCGTTTTTTGGCCTTTCTTTTGCCCAATTCCCGTGATAGAGTATGCCCTGATCATAGAAAGCCGCAACGGCGCGGTGCTGTGCCCGAAGACCGGCCGTGTCCCGGCAGGGAGGACTCATTTTTGTGAAACAAATGCAAATGAAAGCAAAAAGAACCCACGATGTTGATATGACAGAGGGCAACGCCTTTACCCATCTGCTGGCCTTCGCTTTGCCGCTGCTGGTGGGCAACCTGTTTCAGCAGATGTACAACATGGTGGACGCCTGGGTGGTGGGCAACTACGTCAACGACGCGGCCTTCTCCGCTGTGGGTACCGTGACGCCCATCATCAATATGCTCATCGGCTCCTTCACTGGCCTTGCCAGTGGCGCCGGCGTGGTGATCTCCCAGTACTACGGCGCCCACCGGGAGGACCGGGTGAGCGACGCGGTGCACACGGCCATGGTGTTCACGGCCATATTGGCAGTGATCTTCACTGTGGTGGGCATTCTGATGACCCCCTTCATGCTGAGACTGATGTCCATCCCGGACAATGTCTTCCCCGAGTCCCGGGCCTACCTCACCATCTACTTTGCCGGCATGGCGGGCCTCATGTTCTACAACATGGGCGCCGGCATCCTGCGGGCGGTGGGAGACAGCCGCAGACCGTTCTACTACCTCGTGGTGTGCGCCGTGATCAACACGGTGCTGGACCTGGTGCTGGTGATCCAGTGCGGCATGGGCAGGATGGGCTACGGCGTCCACGCCGTGGCCATCGCCACCATCGTGGCCCAGGCGGTGTCCGCCCTGCTCACCATGGGCACATTGGTCCGGACAGATTCCTGCGTGAAGGTGATCTGGAAGAAGATGAAGCTCCACATGGACCTTCTTAAGCAGATCATTGCCGTGGGCATTCCCGCCGCCCTCCAGATGGCGGTTACCGCCTTCTCCAACGTCATCGTGCAGTCCTACATCTTTGGCGCCGATCCCGCCTGTACCGGCGGCTGGACGGCATACACCAAGGTGGACCAGATCATCTTCCTGCCCATGCAGTCCCTGGGTCTCGCCGCCACCACCTTTGTGGGGCAGAATTTGGGCGCCGGCCAGAAGGAACGGGCTAAGAGGGGCGTGCGTCTGTCTCTCGTGATGTCCATGGTGGTTACCGTGATCGTGAGTGCCGCTGTGATCCTGAATGCAGGCGCCCTCACCAGTTTCTTCGTAGACGCAGATGCCTCCCCGGACGTGATCCGGTATGGCACGCTGTTTCTCACCCAACTCACGCCGTTCTACGTGTTCTGCTGCGTGAACCAGATCTACGCCGCCGCCCTCCGGGGCGCCGGAGACAGCAAGGCTCCCATGGTGATCATGCTGCTGTCTTTCGTGCTGTTCCGCCAGATCTATCTCTGGATCGTCTCCCACTTCATCAGCACCGAGCTCATGGCCATGGCTTTGGGCTATCCTGCCGGCTGGCTGGTGTGCAGCATCCTCACCCTCCTGTACTACAAAGTACGGGGCTTGGGGGAGAAGAACATCATGGGCGTCTCCCACGCGGTGGGCGCCTGACGAAATAAGACGATATGCAAAGCAAAACGCGTCTGCCGTGGGCAGGCGCGTTTTGCTTTGCCGGGAATCCTCTCTTCAGATTGTATTCAATTTGTACAGCGTTGTATTACAATGGATAATAAATATATATTTTGCTGACGTGCCAGCAGTAGGCGAGACGATTTTACGTGGTGACTGCGTGTGAAGAAAGAATGGGATGAAAAACTTGCAATTATAAAAGATTTGATCTATGCTGGGGATGAGAAATTCCAGAGCGAGGGGACTAAAATGAGCAGAATGTTGGAAGACTACGCCGAGGATCGTGAAATCCCTGGGTGCCTTTGCAATGGCGAAGGATTTGACCCCAACCAAAAAAGCAATCAGAAAGACATGCAGCAAGTATCCCATCACGCCGGAGGAACTGGAGAGCTTGATCGAGCAGTGGAAGGCGGTAGTGACGTCCGGCAGGCTGGAAGACTCGAAAACCGGCAGCGTTTGGAGTACCATCTGAGAGAATAATTGCCGGCGGATTGGGGAATCCTGCACCTTGAGGTGAGTGTTCCTTGAAGATGACCAACCAGCAGTACAACCAGTACGTGAAGGAAAAGGCCAAGCCGTCCCCCATCTGGAAGGACCTGCTCTGGGCCTTTGGCGTGGGCGGCGGCATCTGCTGCGCCGGACAGGCCCTGCTCAACCTGTATCAGCACTGGGGCGTGAGCAAGGAGGACGCCGGGGCATGGGTGTCCATCACCCTGATCTTTGTGGCCTCTCTGCTCACAGGTCTGGGCCTTTTCGACTCCATCGCCAAGCGTGCCGGCGCCGGCACGCTGGTGCCCATCACCGGCTTCTCCAACGCCATGGTGTCTCCGGCCCTGGAGTTTCGCTCCGAGGGGTTCGTCACCGGCACTGGCGCCAAGCTCTTCACCGTGGCGGGGCCGGTTCTGGCCTACGGGATCAGTGCCAGCGTGGTGTACGGCCTGATCCTCTGGCTGCAGCAGCTCTTTTGAAATGGAATCGCCCGGACAGCGCTGCGCTGTCCGGGCGATGGCTTATTGCGGGGGAATGGTCTCAAGCATGGCTGAAAAGGGCCTTCTCCAGCAGTTTCGTGCCGGACCGGACGGATTGCAGTGGGTGGAAGCCCACCTTCTGGAGAAGCTCCACATCCTGGGGCCGGGCGTTGCGGAGATGCCATGCACCATCTGCCTCCAGGGACAGGCGCAGGCGGCCGCTTTTGGCGAGCACGGTCTCTACGGAGATCTCTGGGTTCTCCAGAGAGTCCACGGCGCTTTGCAGGCGGGCCGCCAGAATGCTGGAGACCAGCAGGACCACATCCAGGCCGTGCTGCTCGTAATAGTCCTGGACGCTGCTGTCTGCCAGGTCCGCCAGGTTCCGGATGGCGGGAAATCCCGGGATGGTCCGGCTCTCCCGGTATGCGGCATACAGTTCTGCGGGCGTCCCGGGATCTGTGGTCTCCAGGAAGGAGCAGCCCCACCAGGCATTCTCCGCATCGAATTCCGCCCGGGTGTATCCTTCCTCCTGCCTCGCCAGCGCCAGAAGGTGCTGTTTGCAGGCCTCTCTGTGCTCGTCCAAGTTCTGGTATGCGATGACGCGCTTGCCGCCCTCGATCTGTTCCTCATAATAAGATACCAATTCGCTCTCTCTCCCTTTTGGCGTGAAGAGGAAGTCTTTGGAGGCCTTTTCGAGAAGCGGATGGATCCGCCGGCAGATGTCTGTTTCCCGGGACAGGGGGATGACGTATTTATTGCCTCTCTGAGACATTGCCGTCAGCATCTCGGGGGAGTAGAGCTTGGGATCCGCCAGAAATGTGGTGTCCTGCAGGGCTTTGTTCACAAGAAAGAACTCTGCACTCTCTTCCGCGAGTTCCAACACCCTGGTCCTCTCCAGGAAGAGCGGGCAGCGGCTTGCGGCATCCGAGGCGATGAAGAGATAGGTCTGGCGGGTGCGGGGCATCAAAGGCACATAGGACAGCGGATCCAGGCCTATGCTCGGGGAGCGGGGCTGCAGCACCGGTACATGGAGCGCAATCCTCTTGCCGCTGGCCTCGAGAAGCTGCTGCTGAAAGTCTCTTGCGGGCATGCCGTACTGGCACAGCCTGTGGAGGAGGCCCCTGAGGGAGCCGCCGTCCATGGAGGTCCCGTAGTTTTCAAAGAGCAGAGACAGAACGCTCTCCTCATACCGGTCCAGGATCTGCTCCGGCTCCAGATATCCTTCCACGCAGAGAATGGCGGCATAGCTGTATACCTGGGCGACCACCGTAGGGGAGAAGCGGCGGTTGAGCTGGCTAAAGAGGTCTTGAGACAGGGAGAACAGCAGGCCATACGTGCCATAGGAAAGGCTGGTGAGCTTCTCTGACGGAAGCGAGACCGACTTCGGTTTTTTCACGGTATTCTCGGCCTTCTCGGCCTTCTCGGTCTTCTCGGTCTTCTCGGCCTTCTCGGTCTTCTTGGTCTTCTCAGCCTTCTCGATTTTTTCGCCTTTCTTGCTGGCCACAATCTCCTGGTACGCCTCGTTGGGCTGAAAGCCCTCCCCGGGGACGATGATCCCGATGAGGGTGCCGGAGTCGTTGCCCCACTTTCCGCTGGGCAGCTTCACGGCCTTGTACTTGTACACCTTGTATCCGTCCTTGGTCTTCTGGACACGGCAGCTTTTGCAGGGGACCTGGGCCAGAATTTCCGGCGGGATGGATGCGTTTCTTGCCATGGCGGGCTCTCCTTTCCTGACGTGCGTCCTACCGCCTTGTGAGGATGTGCCAGATGTCCTGGCCGGTGAAGCCGCACTTCCGATACAGCGCCTCCGGATGGGTGGGATTGCTGCACTTGCCGGAGACAGTGGCGAACTGTGCGGTGTGCTGCATGGCGGACAGCAGGTGATTTACGGTGATCTGGCCGTATCCCCGGCCCCGATACGTAGGCAGAACCTGGATCCACTCCAGGATCCCCTCGCCGATGTCCCGGTCCAGGTCTGCGATGCCGCCGGCCACAATGGTCCCGGTCTGCCGCTCTCGCAGGAGTATCCACAGGTCCGGGCAGTACACCGGCGTGTGCCGGTATCCCTCGATCTGCTCCTCGGAGACGGAGAGATCGGTGTAGCTGGCATTGATCAGCTGGACAAAGGCGTTGTTGGTACCGGGATCTGCGCCGGAGAGAATCTCGATCTCCGGCGCTGTCCGGGGTTGGATGTGCTTCAAGTCGTGAAAGAGCCGAAAGTATGGCTCATCGCGGTATTCCGGGTACCATTCTGGCCGGTAGTCCCGCTCATGGACGATCTTCATGTGGGGCGGCACCGCTATGGTCCGGCACTTCCAATAGGGGAGGCTGGCCGTCCCGCAGGGGTCCGCCAGATAGGCCTGTAATGAGAGCATGCCCTATAGCCTGAAGGTGCCGGAGGCCTCTCCGCCGTCCGGGCAGGGAAGTGCCGTCTGTCTGCCGTTCCAGAGAACGGTTCCGCTGCAGTTGGAGCGGACGGTAAGCTGCCTGCCGTCCCATTGGAGGGCGATCCAGCCGTTCTCCCCGATGGGGAGCCGGACGTCCAGATGGGAGAAGTACTGGAGGTTGGGCCGAAGGTCGAAGGAGGCGCCGCCGGGATAGCGGAGGCCGATGAAGTACTTGGAGAGAAGATAGATGGGAGAGGCACCCCAGGCGTGGCAGAGACTCTTGCCGAAGGGATCCCCGTACATGCCGTACTGCTCCTCCCGGGGCAGCTCCGGCTTGTACTCCTCCCAGATCGTGACAGCACCCATGTCCAGCATGCCGCCCCAGTAGGTGCGGATGCGGTCCAGGACGGTGTCCAACTGGCCCAGCTCCGCCAGGGCCTCCAGTTCGTAGAACTGGAAGTACGGGGTGGTGATGGCGGGGATGTCCGGGTTCAGAAGGACGTTGCGCAGGATGGACTGGGCCCGCTCCCCCGCGGCGATCCCGGCCCGGAGGGCAAAGATGTTGGTCTGCCGGGAGATGTGGCGCCTGCCGGAGGTGTACGAGTCTATGTAGGCGCCCTGCTCCCGATCCCAGTACAGGGTATCGATGTTGGACTTCAGGGTATCTGCGTTCTGCCGATAGCCCTGCGCAGAATCCAGATCCCCCACGGCCTCTGCGGCTGCAGCCATGGTGTCCCATACCGCGGCCAGCAGCATTTGCTCCGCGCCCAAGGGGCCGTCCTTGTCCAGATCAGCCCAATCGATGTAGGTCCAGTCCCGATCCGCTGCGCAGAGGAAACCGTACTGGTCTGTACGGCTGCAGCAGAACCGCACCAGATCCTGCATCTTGGGGTACATGCTCTCAAGGAAGGGCTTGTCCTGGTAGAGGCAGTAGTGCTCCCAGACGCCGGAAACCCAGAGGAGGCTGTAGTCCAGGATGGTGTTGATGTGGGTTGCCATGGGACTGCGGCCCCGAAGGGCATACATGGTGCGCTGGTCTATCTCGGCGTCTGCCAGCAGATACCGGTTTACCAGGAAACTCTGATAGGCATCCCCGGACCAGATCCACTGGTCCCGCTTGATGCCGTCTATGAAGAAGAGACCGGAGCAGAGCCGGAAGGTATACTCTGCCGTCTGCCAGATCCGCTCCAGAAGGGGATCCCCGCAGCGGAAGGAGGCCTTCACCGGGATGTCGATATACTGGTGGATGGCCTTCACCGGGAGAGCGGGGCCGGGGATGAAGATGTAGCGCAGGGCACACCGGGGACAGCGGCCATGGGTGTCCGGCTGCCAGAAGTGATAGCAGTCTTTCCCGGCGAGGGCCTCCTCCCGGGTCTCCCCGCAGTACACGGTGCGGCCCTGAAACTGCTCCGGCGGGGCGTCGATCTCCAGAACGGCGGTGAGCTCCGTCTCAAAGCCGTACAGGGTGCCGCCCTGAACCGCCTCCACGGAGACCGGGAGATAGACCTGCTCTGTGTACTCCGGCACGGTGGGGTCCTGCTCCCGCCGGGTGTACAGTCTGCTGTGTCCCGCCGGCACCGGGGGATCGGCGTAGTCCTCCACCATCCAGCCCTCATCCGAGGCGATCACCTCGCCCTGGATGTACACCGCCGGAAAGGCGTCGATGCGGCCGGCGTGAATGGAGATGAAGACCTCACCGGCGGGGCAGGGGATCTCCGTGCCAAAGGGGTACTTCTCCTCCTGGACCATCACATAGCCCACGGCGGGGGTGAAGACGGTGAAGGTGGTGGGTGCGGTGAGCTGATAGGTGCGCCGGAAGGCCACACGCTGGCGGAAGGGTTCGGAGCGCCAGAAGGCGGGCCAGCCAAAGCCCCGCTCCACCCGGCTGAAATTCTGTTTGAGGGCGTGATACAGGGAGAAGTCTCCGGGGTACCAGATCCAGTACGGCTGCATGGTGTATTCCTCCGTCTCGCGTTGTCTGTGCTGGGTCCCAGTATAAAAAAGCGGGAGAGGGTTGTCAAGGGCGAGAAGAAAGGCTGTGTGAGACGAAATGTTGCACTATTGTATTGGAAATATGTCTAGTTATGCACACGGCAGGGCGATGTCCAAGAAAGTTGGAATTAAAGTTGGCGCCTTTGCCGGATTTTCTCTTTACAATCGAAAATCTTGTGGTATTATTTGATCGTCCGGCGGCACCATCCCGCCGGAGAAATGTGCGCCTCTCTTTTCCATCCTTCCAGAGGTGCGCAGGCGGGATCGCATGTCGGATGCATGTGTCACGCCCATTTTCAAGGACGAAAGGCCGGATCTGCGGGGGTCCGGCTTTTCGTTGAAGACATTTTCCAACTTTCTTGGAACTCTCTTGAGATGGGGTGGCAGTTGCGCCGCAGAGCGTTTTCGGAGATTGCAAGCCCGAAAGCCGGCGAAAAAGGTGCCTGTTTTGAAGAAAGTTCACAGATTGGATCTTCCATCTTTCCGGGTGCTGCGGTATACTGAAGCCACAGCACCCATTTTTTAAGGGAGGCATCCACCATGTACGACTATGAGATTGAACACAATGCCCTGGTGCGCAAAGCTGCCGCCGAGTGCGCGGTGCTCCTGCGCAGCAACGGGGCCTTCCCCCTGGCCGGCACCGGAGACCTGGCCCTGTACGGCAGCGGCGCCCGTTGCACCATCTCCGGCGGCACCGGTTCCGGGGAGGTAAACACCCGCTTCTCCGTCTCCATTGAGCAGGGGCTGGAGGAGGCCGGCTTCCACATCACCACGAAGCCCTGGCTGGACGACTACGACCGCGCCCGCGCTGACGCCGCCAAGGCCTTCCGGAAGGTGATCCAGGCCCGGGCCCGGGCAAAGCACACCATCGCCGCCCTGGAGGGCATGGGCGCCGTGATGCCGGAGCCGGAGTACAAGCTGCCCCTGATGGGCGCGGGAGACACCGCCGTCTATGTGGTGGGCCGCATCTCCGGCGAGGGCTCAGACCGGGAGCCGGTGGCGGGGGACATCCTGCTCACCAAGACCGAGGTCCGGGACATCCTCACCCTGCAGAGGCAGTACCCCAAGTTCCTGCTGGTGCTGAACGTGGGCGGCGTGGTGGATCTCACCCCCTTGGGCGAGGTGGAGAACATCCTGCTCCTGTCCCAGTTGGGCGCCCAGACCGGCACCATCCTGGCAGATCTCATCCTGGGCAAGTCCTATCCCTCCGGCCGCCTTGCCTCCACCTGGGCCGCCTGGGACAAGTACTGCACCGTGGGCACCTTCGGCGAGCGGGACGACACCCGATACAAAGAGGGCGTCTATGTGGGCTACCGCTTTTTCGACTCCACGGACACCCCGGTGCTCTTCCCCTTCGGCTACGGCCTGAACTACACCTCATTCGCCCTCTCAGACGCATCCGTCTCTCTGGAAGGGGAGAAGGTCTCCATCTCGGTGCAGGTTACCAACATCGGCTCCTGCCCCGGCAAGGAGACGGTGCAGATCTACGTCTCCGTCCCCGCCGGCAAGCTGGATCAGCCCTATCAGACCCTGGCTGGATGGGCCAAGTCCGGAGAACTGCAGCCTGGAGAACTGGAGACAGTCACCGCCAGCTTCCAGCTCTCGGAGCTGGCCTCCTACGACACAGAAAACGCCCGGTACATCCTGGAACCCGGCAACTATGTGCTGTGCATGGGCGTGAACAGCCAGGACACCCGTCCGCTGGCGGCGCTTCACCTGGACGAGGAGATCACCGTGCTCCAGGCCAAGAACTGCTGCGGCAGCCCGGACTTTGAGGACTGGAAGCCGGAGAATCCCAGAGCGGTGGTGATTCCGGCGGACCTCCCCGTCTTCACCGTACAGCCCAGTGACATCCCCTCCGCCACCGTCTCCTTCGACCGCGAGGAGGAGATCGATGCCCGCACCGACATGCTCTCCGATGAGGAGCTCTGCTCCCTCGGCATCGGCGGCTTCGATCCCAACGCAGGCGTGCTCAGCATCATCGGCAATGCCAGCTCCAGCGTGGCAGGCGCCGCCGGCGAGACCACCAGCCTTCTGAAGGCCAAAGGGATTCCCAACCTGGTGATGGCAGACGGCCCGGCGGGCCTCCGCCTCAGCCGCCTCTCCTACCGGGATGAGAAGGGCGCCCACAGCCTGGGCAACAGCATGCCGGAGAGCATTGCAAGCCTGCTGCCCGCTCCGGTGCGGATGCTCACCAAGCTGATGGCCGGCAAGGCCCCCAAGGACGCCCAGATGGTGGAGCAGTATGCCACCGCCATTCCCATCGGCACCGCCATTGCCCAGAGCTGGAATCCCGCCCTGGCGGAGGAACTGGGAGACGCCGTGGGGGATGAGATGGAGCGCTTCGGGGTCCACCTCTGGCTGGCCCCCGCCCTGAACATCCACCGCAGCATCCGCTGCGGCCGGAACTTCGAGTATTACTCTGAGGACCCCCTCATCAGCGGCAAGTTCGCCGCCGCCATCGCCCGGGGCGTGCAGCGCCATCCGGGACGGGGCGTCACCATCAAGCACTTCTGCGTGAACAACCAGGAGACCAACCGGATGCAGAACAACAGCCAGGTGAGCGAGCGTGCTCTCCGGGAGATCTATCTCAAGGGCTTTGGCATCTGTGTGCGGGAGGGCAAGCCCCAGACGGTTATGACCTCCTACAACCTCCTGAACGGCACCCACACCTCAGAGAACCGGGAACTGCTCCAGGACATCCTCCGCTGCGAGTTCGGCTTTGAGGGTGTTGTGATGACGGACTGGGTGATCGCCATGGCCACCTCCAAGGCCGCCGCCTATCCCAACGCGGTCTCGGACAATGTTGCCCTCGCCGGGGGAGACCTCTTCATGCCTGGCACCAAGGACGACTATGACCGCCTCCTCCAGGCCGTCCAGTCTGGAAAGGTGCCGCGCTGGCAGCTGAAGGAGAACGCCGCCCGGGTGTCCCGGCTGGCGGAGCTGGATGCGGGCCAGCACTGATCCATACCTCTTTCGCGGGCGTCCGGGAGGCCTCCCGGGCGCCCGTAATTCCGCATTCACACCAAATTACAAACTGCATTTCTACACAATGCAGCGCCGCCGCTTGACGGCATAGCAAACACGGAGCGTGAAACCATGAGACTACTGATTGTCCGCCACGGGGATCCGGACTACGACGTCGATTCCCTCACCGAGACCGGCTGGCGGGAGGCCAGACTGCTGGCAGACCGCATGGCTAAGGAGGACATCACGGCCATCTATGCCTCGCCGCTGGGCCGGGCAAAAGACACCTGCCAGGTTACTCTGGATCGGATCGGGAGGACCGCCACCGAGTGTCCCTGGCTCCGGGAGTTCTGGGCTCCCATCCACCGGCCGGATGTCCAGGGCCGCACGAAAATCACCTGGGACTGGCTGCCGGAGGACTGGACGGCAGAGCCCCGCTTCTTCGACAAGGACCACTGGTTCGAAGTGCCGTGCATGGTGGAGGGCGGCGTGAAGCAGGAGTACGACCGCGTCACCAGCGCATTGGACGATATTCTCGCGGAACATGGCTATCTCCGGGACGGACTTCTCTATCGGACGGAGCAGGGAAACCATGAGACTCTGGCGTTCTTCTGCCACTTCGGGGTGGAGTGTGTGCTGCTGAGCCACCTTCTGAATATCTCCCCCATGCAGCTCTGGCACGGCACCATCGCCACTCCATCGGCTGTAACGGAACTGCACACCGAGGAGCGGCGGAAGGGAAAGGCCTATTTCCGCATGTCCTATTTCGGGGACATCTCCCACCTCTACGTGGCGGGGGAGAAGCCGGAGTTTGCCGGCCGTTTCTGCGAGTGCTACGAGGACACGGAAGACCGCCACGACTGAGACTGAGACAAATGATAAAACAACCGCCTGCAGAGTGCTATCTGCAGGCGGTTTTGTGCATTCTCGGGAACTTTTTCGACCTGTGCGGTCGCTAACCTTTGAAGAGGCTTTGGCAATTAATGGTATTATCCAAATTCGGGAGATCTTC
>CANQII010000029.1 GCA_947623875.1 uncultured Oscillospiraceae bacterium | reverse complement strand
GACCCTACCGACATAGCCTCCCTGGGTCTCAAATAGAAGTTTGTCGAATGTCAGTACCTAAAAGCCTACCGTTTCAGGTTGATGGTCTCATTTGGCCGGTGATAGACCACCAACGCCGCCTTGGCGCCGTTTCTGTCGTAGAAAGACATGCTGTCGCAGAACTTGGCCTTGTCGATTGTCTCAAGGATACGCTCTTCCATCGGATCGCCGGACAACGTGAGCTCGGCAAAGGCGAGGCTTACATCCTCAATCACATTCTTGGGCGCGTCGATTCCCTTAACAAAAATATGAAACATCGCAGGTGACTCCCTCTCAAGTCGATATCCACACGATACCACGCGCTGTGGGCGTCGTCAAGGAAAACTGCCGAGGATGCCAGATGGCGTCAGGCACGTTTGACTCGGTTTGCTGGTATCAGAGAAGGCGGCAGACCCCCATCCGCCCTGACTGCGGATGGGGGCCTGCCTCGAGGAGGAGAACTCAACTGTGAGAAAGAAGAGATGTGTGTGTTGAGAGGGGGAGATGCCGGGGGGATTATGCTCGCCAGCCGCTTCCGCTGCTGCCGTTCCGGCTGCCGCTGAAGTTCTGCCAGGGGTCTTCCTGCTGCATGCTCTCTTCGAGTGCGGCTTCAGACTCGTTGGTCTTTTCGTCCAGGGTTACCGATACGGTGCGGGTCTCGCCGTTGTACACCACGGTGAGGGAGATGGTGTCTCCTGCATGGTACTGGGAGGCCAGCAGCTGAGACAGATCCTCTTTGGAGGTGATGGCGGTGCCGTCCACGGCGGTGATGATGTCGTTCACTTTCAGACCGGCCTTCTCCGCGCAGGAGTCCGGTGCCACAGCCTCCACAGCTGCGCCGGCGGGGATGCCGTAGCGCTGGTAGATGGAGGCCACGCTGCTGGCGGAGATGCCCAGCCAGGGTCTGCCAGTGACATACCCGTACTGCATGATGTCATCCAGCATGTCCTTCACGTCCTGGATGGGGATGGCGAACCCAAGACCCTCGGCGCTCACACCGGAGGAGGACTGGGTCACTTTGGCGGTAACGATGCCCACCACGCGGCCGGCTGCGTCAAAGAGGGGGCCGCCGGAGTTGCCGGGGTTGATGGCGCAGTTGGTCTGCAGCATGTTCATGGGGCCGCTGCCGGTGTCGATCTCCCGGCCCAGGGCGGACACCAGACCGTCTGTGAGGCTGAAGGTGAGCTCACCCAGAGGATTGCCGATGGTGTACACCGTGTCGCCCACTTCCAGGGAGTTGCTGTCTCCCAGGACAACGGGCTTCAGATTCTGGGCGTCGATCTTCAGAACTGCCACATCGTTGGTGGACTCGCCGCCCACCAGGGTGGCGTCATACTCGGTGCCGTCTGCCAGGGTTACCTTGATCTCAGAGGCGGTGCCGTTCTCATCGGCGGTCTCGATCACATGGTAGTTGGTGGCGATGTAGCCGTCTGCGGTGAGGATGAACCCGGACCCGGAGCAGGCGGAGGAGGTGGTTCTGCCAAAGATGTTCTGGGTGGTGGATACCGTGATGCCCACGCAGGAGGGCAGCTGGGCCTGATACAGAGCGCCGGCGGCGGTGTCCGCCTGGGGTGCGGTGTAGCTGGACATGAAGTCCGCCGAGGGGTTGGTCTCCGGAACCGTCACGCTGGCGGTGGGGGTCTGGGGATGGAGGGCGCCGTAGATGGCGCAGCCGCCGTATGCGGAGCCGCCGCAGAGGAGGGCCGCAGAGAGGGCCAGGGCAGCGATCCGGGCGCCGGGGTGGTGCTTCTTCACCGGCCGCAATGCGGGCAGGTTGGAAGAGACGGTGGGTTGCTGGCTGTCTGTATGTTCACAATCGAAACGATCAAACTCGGTGTTCATAAAGAAATCTCCTTTCGTAGTACGCTTTCTCTTGCGTCTGGCCGTATTGTAGGGCGGGAACCTGAAGGGATCCTGAAAAAGCTGTGAAGCTTTCTCGCATCTTTCTTGAACACTTTGTGAATGCCTGGACTGGCCGGAAAAAGTGCTTGAAATAGGGAGAAACAGCTGAATTCCAGCACAAAATGGCCTGCTTCGATGAAAAGACGATGGGGAGGGCCCGATGGAAAAACCTGTCCCGGAATGAGAAATCCCCGTGCAGGCGGGTCGCCTGCACGGGGAAAGCTGAAAGGAAATTCAGGGGAGAGTGGGCAGCTCCACCAGGAAGCGGTTGCAGTGCTCGCCGCTCTCCGCATGGATCCGTCCGCTGTGCTCCTGGAGGATCTGGTCCGCGATGGCGAGGCCCAGACCGTAGCTGTGATCCATCTTCCGAGCCTGGTCCACCCGGTAGAAGCGCTTGAAGATGTTCACGCAGTCCTCCTTGCTGAGGGGTGTGCCCGGGGTGGTTACCGTGAGCAGCGCGTGGTGGCCCTGGCGTTTCAGGGAGACAGACACGGTGCCGGGGGCCTCGGCGTACTTCAGGGCGTTGTCCAGCAGGATCTCCAGCACCTGCCGGAGGTGATCTTCGCTGCCGTGGACCTTTACGGCCTCCTGCACGTCTGTCTCCAGCATCAGGTCCTTCTCAAAGAACATGGCCTCCCAGGGGAGGATCCACTCGGACACCAGGCCGCTGAGCTCCAGGTCCTTCATCACCGCTCGGGCAGAGCCGTTGTCTGCTCTCGCCAGTTCCAAAAGGCTCTCCACCAGCCCCCGCATCTGCCGGGACATGGTGAGAATGCTGTCTGCCGCCCGGGACCGGGAGACGGGGTCGTCCTCCGCCGCTTTCAGCATCTCCGCGTTGGTGAGGATCACAGTGAGGGGCGTCTTCAACTCGTGGGAGGCGTCCGAGACAAACTGCCGCTGCTGGTTCCAGGCGTCCTCCACCGGCCGCACCGCCCAGCGGGCGAGACGGATGGAGATCAGGAGAAACACCGCGAAGCTGATCAATCCCGCCAGGATACAGGTGCGGATGAGGCCGTTCAAGGTGCTCCGCTCGCTGGACATGTCCCCGAAGACCACCATATCTCCCCAGGGCCCCCGGCTATAGCAAAAGCGGAAGCCGTATTCCTCCAGCTCGCCGATGCTCTCCCCGGAGGCCTCGGCGGCGTTCAGCAGGGACTGCACAAAGTCCAGGTCTGAGAGATCATAGTTGCCGGACACTGGAATGGCAGTGCCGTTCCGGGTGAGCTGCAGGACGAAGTAGGGGAGGCGGATCCGATCAGACTCCTCGCCGGGCCGTTTCAGCTGAAAGGGCTCTGATGCGATGGACTGGAGGGCCATCACGCTCTCCTGCTCCAGGTTCTGCCGGGTGCTGAAGTACACCAGGCTGAACATCACCAGCAGCACCGCCGAGACCAGCACCATATTGATGGCGATGAACTTGATCCGCAGGCGCTTCAGCACGGGGCATCCACCTCCAGGTGATAGCCCAGACGGCGGGCGGCCTCAATGCGCACATTGGACCCGATGCCGGAGAGCTTCTTGCGGAGAAAGCCCACATAGACCTCTACATGGTTCTCCACTGCATTGGACTCATAGCCCCACACCCGAGCCAGGATGGTCTCTTTGGAGAGGTTGTTTCCCCCGGCCTGGAAGAGGGCCCGCATGACGTCGAACTCCCGGGCGGAGAGCCGCACGGACTTCTCCCCGCACACCAGGGTGCTGGAGGCCAGATCCAGTGCGGTGTTGCCGTACACCAGCTCGTCCACCTGGTTGCCCTGGCGGCGCAGCAGGGCGTTGACGCAGGCCAGCAGCTCGCGGCTGTCGAAAGGCTTGGTGAGGTAGTAGTCCGCGCCGGCGTTCAGTCCCTCGATCCGGTCCTGCACATCGCCTCGGGCGGTGAGCATGAGAATCGGGGTGGTGCAGCGCTTGGCCCGCACAGACCGGGCCACCTGAAAGCCGTTGAGCCCCGGCATCATCACATCCAGGATGAGAAGGTCATAGACCCCCAACTCGGCGTACTCCGCCCCGGAGACGCCATCGTAGACCGCCTCTACCTGAAAGCCCTTTTTCTCCAGCAGCGCCTTCAGAGAGTCCGCCAGCAGCTTTTCGTCTTCAATCACCAGTATCTTCACGGCACAAGACCTCCTGTCTTTGCTACTATACTACTGCATGAACCTGAAAGGAAACTGAAAATCCCATTCTTTACAGATTGTTTACCATTGTTTCACAGGCCATTCAGAAACTGCCGGTATTCTGCAGTCAGCCGGTTTGCAGCCGGACAGTCCAAATGCATCTCAGCACCTCGGCCGACGCCACGGGAACACCCGCGGATGAGCCAGCGGCCCGGTGCGCATGGAATGATACAATCGAATCCCCAAAACAACACTCAGGCGCAGTCCACAAGGCGGACTGCGCCTGAGACAATTTTCCCCCTTTTTCGCAAAAAAACGCCGCCCGGGGGATCCGGGCGGCGTGGTATGTAGGTTGGTTGTGGACTTCTTCTACTGCGGCACGCAGGTCAGCAGGGGAGAGTCATAGCCCAGCGTCGCGGGGTCTACCCCCAGAAAATCAGCCGTCTGGGCGGCATCCTCCTCAGAGACGCCGCAGAGCTTGGACAATGTGGAGATGGGCAGGTGCATCTCAATGCCACGCTCCAGGATTTCCGCTCTGCACTGCTGAACTCCCTCGTAATACTTCCCGTCTGTTGGTGCAGCCGACATAAATACACCCAAAAGGCTCATAAACGATTCCCCCTTTAATCTGATGTGCAAGGTGCGGGCGTGGAATCATCTGCCCGCCATTGAGCGGAGTTCCACCGAACGAAAGAAACTCCGGACCCACCTATATCATACCAGATTCTGGGCCCCCTGTCTACAGCGGTTTTCGAATTGGGGAGGAGAATGTTTCCAACTTTCTTGGAATCAGACTGCGGCCTGCTGCTGTGGGGGACTTCTCGGCCGAGAAAAGAGACGGTCGTGGAGTGCGCCGTGTGATATTGTCATACAACTGCTAACAATTTCAGGCCGATTCCCGGGAAATCGGGGCAATTGTAGGATATTGTAGTACGTTTTTATACAAAAATCGAAGAGTTAATACCTCTAATACCGAACTAAAAATTTTAGTTTCACCTATTGCATCCTGTCTGAATATGGTGTATAATCGAGCCACAAGGCTGCCAGGGAAACCGCAGGGAGCGGCTCGCCGGGTGCGCTGCACCGATGAGGCCGAAACCGTGTACGGCAGTGCAAAAATAAGGAGGTAAAAGACGTATGGGAAGGTTGAGAAGCGTATTTACGGAGGAAGAAATGGCCATTCTGGAGGAAAACCCGGTGGTGGCCAAGGTTTCCGATAAGACCGTCCGGTTCACAGACCGCTTCAAGGAGGAGTTCCACGAGCGGTACTGCAACGGGGAGCGGCCGGAGGACATCTTCCGCTCCGCCGGTGTGGACCCGGAACTGCTGGGCCACCTGCGGGTCCAGGGATTCGTCCAGAACCTGGTCCGCAAGGCCGCAGAGGGCGGAGACTTCGCAGACCGCCGCTTCACCAAGCACGAGCTGGCATCCCTCCGCACCCGGATGGTGTACCTCAGCCAGCGGGTGGCCCGGCTGGAGCAGTACATCGGCATAGACGAAAACCCTGGGCAGCCCGTACAGCGGGCCACCCAGGGTGGACAGTGAGCCGGATTCAGTTGGGCGCCGCTACGGCAGCGGGAAGGTGCTGATGGGTTCGATGCCCATGTCCTGCAGGACATGGTAGGACTGGACCACGGCATCGTCCCAGAGGCACTTGGGGTCGTGGCAGTCTGCGCCCACCGCCACCGGGATGCCGCTGCCCGGCACCGGGTCCCAGAACCGGGGGTGGGGATACGGCACCCGGGGGCCGTCCGGGAAGTCCTGGACGCCCCGGCGCATGCCGTTGGCGTTCCACTCCAATACCGCGCCGCTCTCCGCGATGGCGTCCAGGATGATGTCCCTTGCCATGGTGCAGTTCCGGTCCCAGGCGTACGGCCGCATGCCGAAGAGGTCCGGGTGGGCCACCATCTGAAAAAGGCCGGTGCGCAGCGCCTCCCGAATGGAGCGGGCATAGGCCGGGAGCAGTTCCGTGTCCTGGGTGCTGGAGACAAAGGCCTTGCTGCCGTGATACTCGAAGAAGTGCTGGCCCAGGAGGAGATAGTCCACATGCCAGTCTGTGTAGAGCCGCTCCAGGAAGTCCCGGTATTGGGGCATGTACTCCACCTCTACGGACTTCAGGATGGTGATCTCCCCGGCGTGCTTGCGGGCCTCTTCTTCCACGGCGGCAAAGTACAGCGGCAGCTCGGCGCTGTCCATCCGGAAGCAGTTCAGTCCCTCCCAACCCGGCAGGGGACAGTGGTCTGTGAAGCCCAGGGCGGTCAGGCCATTGTCCAGGGCCGCCTGGACATAGTCTGCCTCGGTGCCGCCGGCGTGGCCGCGGCGCCGGGTGTGGGTGTGGTAGTTTGCTCTCATGGCTCTCTTCCTCCGGACGGTATCCTGTTTTCGGGCATCATACCACAACGCCTGGGCAGAGACCAGAGGATATTTCACTTTTTCAAGCAGAAATGCCGGGGTTTCCCCGGCATTTCGCACTTTATCCAACTTGTTCCACAGAGAGCAGCTGTCCCGGCCAGATGTTGTACGCCGTGGCGGGCTCCCCCTTGTACGTGAGGGTGATCTGATCTCCCGCCTGGAAGACATCGGCGGTACCCGGCAGCCAGACGGTGTATTGGGTGCCCTCCACGTCCACTTCGAGCCAATCGTGATGTTCGGAGACGTGGTGCTGGGAGCCATCGTAATAGTCCTCGGTCCGGTTTTCCACGTTGCGCACGGTGCCTGTGCAGGTGGTGATGCCGTCTGCCGGGGACGCCTTTGCCGGGAGAATCTGTCCCAGGGCTTCCGCAAATTCAGCATCTGTGAGGCCAATTGCGGAGAGACTGCACACCGTGTCCCCCAGGACGAACTCTGTATACACCAGGGGATTGCTTGCCTCATCCGGGCAGCGGAATAGCACCAGGTGCCAGCCCTTGATCTCGGTGAAGGTCAGGTCATCGGGACCGGAGGAGACCTGCTCCGATGTGGGCCGCATATGGGAGAACGTGGTGCGGGCGGTGAGGGTGATGCGTTTCCCCTCTGCGGAGAAGACGAAGGTATTGATATCGTAATAAACACCTCGCTCCGCCGTCTCAAATTTCCCATAGCCAAGTCCCAGACAGCCGCCCTCGGTGAGGGACAGGCCGGCCAGAGTGCCATCCGCTTGCAGGGGGATCCCGAAGGTGTCCAGGGCCTCCTGGGCGTCCATGGTGCGAAAGTCCTCCCCGGAAAGATTGATCATGGCATACTGGGCCTGGGGTACCTCGGGGATCTCGTTGTACTGGAGAGACAACGGGATAGTTGTGGGCTGAGGTGTTGCGGCCGGTGCGGGAGGAGTGTTCTCTGCTGGGGCAGTGGATTGGTGTGCAGTCGGTGTGCTCTCTGTGGGTTCTGCTGTTGCCGTCTCTGCGGCGCCTGGCGCCAGGGAGGGGATCTCCCCAGTGGGCTGGGAAGTGCTGTCCCGGTGGAGACCGGAGACAAGTCCCGCCCCAATGAGGCAGAGACAGGCCGCCAGGGCGCCCCACTTCTTCCAGGAGGCTCGAGATGGCCTCTGCTGCAGCGGTTCTTTGGCCTCCTCGATGTATGCGGGGTCTATGTCTGAGAGACTGTGGTACAGTTTCTCCCTCGGATCGTTCTTCTTCATACGGTGTACCCGTTCCTTTCCAGCGTCTGCTTCAGTTTCTGCCGCAGCTGGAACATCTTCTTGGCCATCTGGGCGGGGCGGACTCCCACGGCCTTGGCCAGGTCTGCCACCGAATCCCCGTACCAGTATCGCCGGACAAAGAGTATCCGGTCCTCTTTCGGCAGGGAGCCAAGCCAGCGGTTCAACTCCTCCGTGAGGGCCTTGCCGTCCAAGGTGCTCTCCGGGGTCTCTGGTGCCGGAAGGCAGTCCGCCAGCTCGTCCAGCATCATGTCCAGGCCGGCGTCCCGCTTTTGCCGGTGGTTCCGCTTCCAGAGGTTGTATGCCCCGTGGCGCACTACCGCTCCCAGCCAGGCGCTGAGATTGTCTGGCCGCTCCGGGGGAATGGCATTCCACGCCTTCAGCCAGGTGTCGCTGAGGACCTCCTCCGCGTCTGCCTCATTGGAGAGGATGTTCCGGGCGATGGTCCGGCAGTACGGGCCGTATTTGGCGCTGAGATCGGAGATGGCGTCCTCCTCCCGCCGCAAGAGACGGGCGATGATAGCAGAGTCCTCCACAGCGGGTTCCTCCTCTCTGGGAATGGTACGGGCAGATTGTATCAGCTGCGTGTATGTTTGGGAAGGCCTTCACCTATCAAGACAACATTGGGCGGCGGATATTCCATCCTTCCAGGACTTTTTTCTGCGGGAGAAAGAGAAAGTGCGCCCGGTGTCCTGAGGGACACCGGGCGCAGGGATGGATTGCCTGGTTGGGGGACTGCTCAGAAAAGTTCCAGGACCTTGGAGCCCACCGCATGGGTGGAGGCGGTGCCGCCCAGATCCGGGGTGAGACAGGTGGCATCTGTAAGGCAGGCCTCGATGGCATCGATCACCCGCTTCGCCAGCTCCGGATAGCCGAAGAAGTCCAGCATCTGGCTGGCAGACCAGATGGACGCCAGGGGATTGGCGATGCCCTTGCCGGCGATGTCCGGGGCGGAGCCGTGGATGGGCTCAAACATGGAGGGATATTTCCGCTCCGGGTTCAGGTTGGCTCCGGCGGCAAGGCCCATGCCGCCGGAGATGGCAGCGCCGAGATCGGTGAGGATGTCCCCGAAGAGATTGGAGGTGACCACGATCTGGAACCGCTTGGGGTCCCGGACCATGAACATGCTGGCGGCGTCCACGAGACAGGAGTGGGTCTCCACGTCCGGGTACTCCTTCCCAACCTCTTGGAAGACGCTGTCCCAGAAGACCATGGAATAGTTCAGGGCGTTGCCCTTGCTGATGCTGGTGAGGGTCTTGTGCTCCTTCCGGGCCAGATCATAGGCGTACCGGATGATCCGTTCGCACCCAACCCGGGAGAACACCCCGTCCTGGATCACCACCTCGTTGGGCTTGCCCTTGTAAAGCCAGCTGCCGCTGCCGGCGTACTCGCCCTCGCTGTTCTCCCGGACAAAGACCATGTCGATGTCCTCCCGGGCCACGTCTTTCAGGGGACAGGGAGCCCCTTTCAGCAGCTTTACCGGCCGCAGATTCACATACTGATCAAAGCCCTTGCGGATCACGAGCAGCAGATCCCAGAGGGAGATGTGGTCCGGCACCGAGGGATCCCCCACGGCACCCAGATAGATGGCATCAAAAGAGGAGAGCTGCTCCATGCCGTCCTCCGCCATCATGCGGCCGTGCTCCTTATAATAGGTGCAGCCCCAGGGAAAGTGCGTGAACTGGAACTGAAATTCCCCGGACAGCGCGGCGGCTTTCTCCAGTACCCGGATGCCCTCGGCCAGCACCTCTGGACCGATGCCGTCTCCCGGGATCACGGCGATTTTGAAGGTTTTCATGCACAAGATTCCTCCACCTGTGATAATGTATCCACAATTTATCACAGGAACGGGGAAAAGACAACAGGATTCTGCAGAAAATCCCTTCGCATTTTCAACAAATCGGAGGAAATTCAGAAATCAATTTTGTTACGCGGATTGTTCTTGACAGCTGCCGTAATATTGGATACAATATCACCGCCGGGGCAGAAGGCCCTGGCGGCAGCATGTCTGTGAGGTGAATTCCATGGAGCCTGTATCTGTACTCCCCCTGAAAGACCATATCATTGAGATCCTGCGGCGGGAGATCTTCTCCGGACGGATGGAGAACGGCCTGGAGCTGACCCAGGAGTCTGTGGCAGACCAGCTGAAAGTCTCCCGGATTCCGGTGCGGGAGGCCTTCCTGCAGCTGGAGTCTGAGGGCATGCTGGAGCGCCTTCCCAACCGCCATGTGCGGGTAGTGGGGATCACCACCACCCGGCTCTGGCAGAACTTTCATGTGCTGGCGGCTATCGAGGCGGAGATCGCCCTGCAGCTGGTCTCCGAGGGGAAGCTCAGCGATATCGGCGAGGCATTCAACAAGTGCAAGGCCGTCTACGACCAGAAGGAGTGGTCCCAACTGCGGAAAGAGGATCGGGCCTTCCACCTCTGTCTCAGCGAAGCCCTGGACAACCACACTCTGCGCCAGCTCCACGAGATCCAGCACCGGGTGCTGTTCTCCGGAGTGATGGACCAGCTGAAGCCGGACTGGGACAAGGTGATCGCCTTGGATGAGGCGATCTGGCGGGCAGTGCGCACCCGGGACGGCATTGACCTGCGCCGGGCGATCTACGAGTACTACACCGTTCTGGCACAGGACGCGGTAAAGGAGCTGTCTCAATGAACATCCTGACACCCATCAAGCTGCTCCCCGCCCGAGACCGGGTGGCGGCGGCGCTCCGGGAGGCCATCCTCACCCAGTCCATCCAGCCGGGGGAGGAGCTCACTCTGAAGGACACCGCAGCCAAACTGGGCGTGTCTATCACCCCGGTGCGGGAGGCCTTTCAGATTTTGGCCCGGGACGGCCTTATCGAACAGCACCCCAACCGAGGGGCCATCGTGCTGGGGGTCACAGAGAAGCGGATCCGGGACCACTATGAGACCCGGGCCATCCTGGAGAAGGAGTCTGCCATGGCCGCCTGCCGGAAGAACGCCGATCTCACCGCGGTGCGAAACGCCTATGAGCAGGCCCGCATCGCCCTGGAGAGCCATAACATCCTCCAGTACTCCAACTTAAATCAGTCTTTCCACATGGAGATCTGGAACGCCGGCGGCAATGAGAAGATCAAGGAGCTGTTGTCTGGACTCTGGAATGGTTTGTCCCTGGGACACGAGATGACTCGGGAGAGCTATGCCCAGCGGTCTATGAAGGAGCACGCCGAGATCCTGCAGGCCCTGGAGGCCCGGGACGAGCAGAACGCTGGCCAGCGGATGCAGAGCCACATCCTCCGGAGTTTGGAGGACGTCCTCACCAACGTGAACCGCTGACAAATCCCAACTGGAAACAAGAACACATCGAAAACCCCGGCCCATTTGTGATTTTCCACAAATGGGCCGGGGGCTTTTTGTCTGTTTTGCTGATTTTGAAAATGGGGCTTGACAGCCTTTCCGGGCGGTTTTATACTGGGCCCGTCGATTGGATACATTATCATTTATCAAAGCATCCTGTATCCAAATGGCAGCTCCACTTTGAGAAGGAGGTCCCCGCATGCTTAATCCAACCACCATCACCTTGCTGTTCCTGCTTTTCGCCATCGTCATGTTCGTCCTGGAGAAGATCCCTCTGGCCCTCACAGCAACCATCGTGGCCATTGGGCTGAACCTCACCGGCGTGCTGGATGCCAGCGGCACCTTTGCTGGCTACATCAACAGCAACGTCATCCTCTGTGTCGGCATGTTCGTGGTAGGCCAGGCGCTCTTTGAGACCGGCATGGCCAACAAGATCGGCGGCATCGTCACCAAGTTCGCCAAAAGCGAGCGCATCCTCATCATCGCCATCATGGTCATCGTGGGCGTGATGTCCGGATTCCTCTCCAACACAGGCACCGCCGCCGTGCTGATCCCCGTGGTCTGCGGCATCGCCGACGAGTCCGGATACTCCCGAGGCAAACTGCTGATGCCCCTGGTATTCGCGGCGGCCCTGGGCGGCAACCTCTCCATCATCGGCGCTCCGGGCAACCTGATGGGTGTGGACGCCATGGAGAACTTGGGGATGAAAACCAGCTTCTTCGAGTATCTCCCGGTGGGCGGCCCCATGCTTCTCATCGGCATCCTCTACTTCGCCGTGATCGGCTACAAGTTCCTCCCGGACACCAAGGGCGAGGGCACTGCAGACACCGGCAAGGACTACAGCCAGGTGCCCCAGTGGAAGCAGATCACCTCTCTTGTGGTGCTGATCGTAGTGATTCTGGCCATGATCTTTGAAGAGCAGATCGGCATCTCCCTGCAGGTCTCCGCCTGTGTGGGCGCCATCGTGCTCGTGGCTGCCGGAGTCATCAGCGAGAAGGCGGCTCTCCAGTCCATCGACCTCAAAGTGGTCCTCCTCTTCGGCGGCTCTCTGGCCCTGGCCAAGGCGCTGGAGACCACCGGCGCCGGCACGCTCATCGCTGACACCATCGTAGGCGCCCTGGGGGCCGATCCCCGCTCCATGATCATCGCCACCGTTATCTCCTGCTCCTGTGCCTATGCCACCCCCATCGGCATGCCTGCCAACACCATGGTGGTGGGTCTCGGCGGCTACAAGTTCAACGATTACATGAAGAGCGGCCTGCCCCTCATCGCAGTGTCCTTCGTGATCTGCATGGTGCTGCTCCCCATCTTGTACCCCTTCTTCCCTTGATCCCCTGAGGATCGTCTGCTATCATCCATACAATCCATCCACCCACATCACTTAAGGAGGCAATTTCATGACCAAAGAAGAAAGCGTTCAGCTGATGACCGACAAGATGGCCAAGTTTGTTGGCTACATCGGCATTAAGCTGCCGGACGACGTCATCGCCAAGCTCTCTGAGCTCCGCGAGAAGGAGACCAGCCCTCTCGCCCGGACCATCTACGACACCATGTTCAAAAACCAGGAGCAGGCCGTTGCCCTGAACCGCCCCAGCTGCCAGGATACCGGCGTGCTGCAGTTCTGGGTAAAGTGCGGTGTGAACTTCCCCCTGATGGGCGAACTGGAGGCCCTGCTGAAGGAAGCCGTAGTGAAGGCCACCTTCGCCACCCCGCTGCGCCACAACAGCGTGGAGACCTTCGATGAGTACAACACCAAGCGCAACGTGGGCAAGGGCACCCCCACCGTGTTCTGGGACATCGTCCCCAACGACGACCACTGCGAGATCTACGCCTACATGGCCGGCGGCGGCTGCACGCTCCCCGGCAAGGCCATGGTGCTGATGCCCGGCGCCGGCTACGAGGGCGTGACCCAGTTCGTGATGGATCAGATGACCTCCTACGGCCTGAACGCCTGCCCGCCGCTGCTGGTTGGCGTGGGCGTGGCCACCAGTGTGGAGACCGCAGCACTGCTGTCCAAGAAAGCTCTCATGCGTCCTCTCGGCAGCCACAATCCCAACGAGCGGGCCGCCCAGATGGAGAAACTCCTGGAAGACGGCATCAACGCCATCGGCCTGGGTCCCCAGGGCATGAGCGGCAACTACTCCGTCATGGGCGTGCACATCGAGAACACCGCACGCCATCCCTCCACCATCGGTGTCGCCGTGAACGTGGGCTGCTGGTCTCACCGCCGCGGACATGTGATCTTTGACAAAGACCTCAACGCCACTGTAACAACTCATTCGGGGGTAGATTTAAATGGTTGAAGTAAGGAATGGTAAGAAAGTCCTCGTCACGCCCATCTCGGCAGAGGACCTGGCCGACATCAAGATCGGCGACATCATCTGGCTGGACGGCGATCTCATGACCTGCCGCGACGTGGCCCACCGCCGCCTGGTGGAAGGCGGCCGGGAGCTTCCCTACGACATCCGGGGCAAGGCCATCTTCCACGCCGGCCCCATCGTCCGCCCCATTCCCGGGGAGGAGGACGCCTATGAGATGGTGTCCGTAGGGCCCACCACCTCCATGCGCATGGAGAAGTTCGAGTATGAGTTCACCAAGGCCACCGGCGTGCGGGTCATCGTAGGCAAGGGCGGCATGGGCCCCAACACCGAGCGGGCCTGCAAGGAGTTCGGCGCCATCCACTGTGTGTTCCCCGCCGGCTGCGCCGTTGTGGCTGCCACCGAGGTGGAGCGTATCGCCGAGCACCACTGGGATGAGCTGGGCATGCCCGAGACCCTCTGGTGCTGCAAGGTCCACGAGTTCGGCCCCCTGATCGTCTCCATCGACGCCCAGGGCCGCAACATGTTCGAGGAGAACAAGGTGATGTTCAACGAGAAGAAGGACGCCGCCGTGGCCGAGATCTGCAAGCATGTGAGCTTCATCAAGTAAGGAATCCACTTCCAGAAGTTCAGGAATCACTTCCAGGATAGACCTACCAGAATGGACTGGCAGAGGGGCGGGACAGGATGTTCCGCCCCTCTGCCATTTCCGGCTTGTGCTTTGGCCGGATGTGGTTTATCATGATGGCAGAGGGAATCACTCCCACGGATCGTATCACATGATAGGAGGAATGCATCGATGTACACCTGTGCCCAATGCGGCGTGCTGGCCTGCGCCCAGGCAGACCGGGAGAAGCTGCCGTCAAACTGTCCCATCCGGAAGCAGGAACTGCTGGATACCGCCCTGGAGACCTATCAGCTGCCGGAGAACCGGGATTTCTACATCACCGCATCGGAGCTGGAGGCCCTGGGATACTGCCAGTGGCCCCGGATCAAGGAGATCATTCAGCTGTGTCTCCGCATGCACTACCAGAAGATCGGCCTGGCCTTCTGCAAGGGGCTGAAACAGGAGGCCAAGGTGGTGGACAATCTGTTCCGGAAGGCTGGCCTCAACGTGGTGTCTGTGATCTGCAAGGCCGGCGGGGTGGACAAGTGCGAGGTAGGCATCCCGGACGAGTGTAAGCTGAAACCCGGCCAGTTCGAGCCCATGTGCAATCCCATCTTCCAGGCCATGCTGCTGAATCAGGAGCACACGGAGTTCAACGTCCTGCTGGGTCTCTGCGTGGGCCACGACACCATGTTCATGAAGTACAGCGAGGCCCTCTGCACCACCCTGGCGGTGAAGGACCGTGTCACCGGCCACAACCCGCTGGCTGCCATCTACTGCGCAGACGGGTATTTCCGCAACCGGATCCTCTGAGCATACAAAACACCCCGCAGGGAGACCTGCGGGGTGTTTGGACAGTGGGCAATCTGCGGGATTTTGTCTTGTATCGGCTGGGAAATCGCGGTATACTGAGAGGCAGAAATCAGTCCTTGGAGGGATGCATAGATGGCAGTACAAATCGTCTCAATAGATGCCCAGACATGGCGCTTTGAGGAGGGCGGCGTGCGTTTCTTCCTGCTCACTGGGACAGAGCGGGCGCTGCTCATAGACAGCGGCATGGAGACCCACAACGCGAGAGAATTGGCAGAGAAGCGCACCAAACTGCCTCTCTCTCTTCTGAACACCCACACAGACCGGGACCACACCGGCAGCAACGCGGAGTTCTCAGAGTTCTATCTGCACCCGGCGGAGACCGTGAACTGGTATAACCACGGGGACCCCAACAGCACCATTCTGCCGGTGTGGGACGGGGATGTGCTGGACCTGGGAGACCGGCCTCTGGAGATCATCCATATCCCGGGCCACACCCCCGGCAGCATTGCCATTTTGGACGGAAAGAACCGCCGGCTCTTCTCCGGAGACACCGTACAGAACGGGTCTATCTTCATGTTTGGGCCCATGCGGGAGATGCACGCATACCGCTGCAGCCTGCAGAAATTGCAGACCATGGCGGACCGCTTCGACAGGATCTATCCCTCTCACGCCAGCTGCCCGGTACCGCCTTCTCTCATCGGGGAGCTGGACAGAGCGGCGGAGAAGATCCTTACCAAGGCCATTTCCGGCGTGGAAGGGATGATGTTCGGCAACCCGGTCTCCTTCTATGACCCGGGCCCGGCCCGGTTCCTCTGCAATCCGGAGAAAAAGGAGAGCTGAGACCATGGCGGAACTGATGGAACGGATGCAGCATCGGCGCAGTGTCCGGGCGTATACCGAAGATGCCATCCCAGAGGAGCAGCTGCGGCAGATTCTCCAGGCGGGCCTGCTCGCCCCCTCCGGCAGGGGACGGCGGCCCTGGACCTTTATCGTGGTGCGGGACAGGGAGACCCTCCGGAAGATGTCTCAGTGCCGAGAGGGCGCCGCCGGCATGCTGGCCGGTGCCGCCGCTGCCATCGCGGTGCTGGGGGACACCACCAAGACGGACACCTACGTGGAGGATTGCTCGATCGCCCTAACCCAGATGCACCTGATGGCCTCTTCTCTGGGTCTCGGCAGCTGCTGGATTCAGGTGCGGATGCGGAAAGCCCCGGACGGGGGCACCGCTGAGGCCTATCTCCGGGACGTCCTGGGCTTTCCGGAGCACCTCTGCCTGGAGGCCATCCTGTCCCTGGGGGTGCCGGCGAAGCAGCCGGAGCCTCATGCCCTACCGGACCTCGCGGCAGAGAACGTGCGCTGGGAGAAGTACTGATGAAGAAGATTCTTGCCATCGGCAACAGCTTTTCTGAGGACGCCACCAAGTTCCTGCATCCCCTGGCGGAGAGCGCCGGGGTGGACACCAAGGTGGTGAACCTCTACGTGGGCGGCTGCTCTCTGGAGAAGCACTGGGCCCACATCCAGCAGCACGCGGCCCCATACCAGGTGCAGATCAACGGCACCATCACGGAGCGCCACGCCTCCATCCAGGAGATGCTGGCAGAAGAGGACTGGGATTTTATCGTGACCCAGCAGGCTTCTCACGACAGCGGCTGGCCGGACACCTACGAGCCCTTCCTGGGGGACCTGGTCCAGTATCTCCACGAGAAAGTGCCCCAGGCGGAGGTGCTGCTCATGGAGACATGGGCCTATGAGCAGGACAGCGACCACTGGGCCTTCCCACGGTATCACCGGGACCAGGTAGAGATGCTCCGGCGGCTGAGTAAAGCCTATCGGGATGCGGCGGCCCGGCACGGACTGCGGCTCATCCCCTGCGGAGACGTGATCCAGGCGGTCCGGGGACTGCCGGAATTCAATGTATCCAACGGGGGTATGTCCCTCTGCCGGGACGGCTTCCACATGCACTTCCTGTACGGCCGGTATCTGCTAGCCTGTGTCTGGGCATGGGTGCTCCTCGACATAGATCCCGCCCAGACGGACTACCTCCCCACCTCTCTGGGAGTGCTGGAACGGCCGGGCCCGGATATCATCCAGACGTTGAAGAGATTTGTGTCCATGTACTGCGGGATACACTTTTCACGCCACACTACCTGAGCATCATGATACAGCAATGCCCGCCTGCCGGTCCGGCAGGCGGGCATTTTGGGCCTTGGGTATGGCTCAGGGATGGTACTCCCAGCCGTGATCCCCGTGGTAGATCATGAGCTTGGTCATACCGCCGTCCACGGTGATGTTCTCCCCGGTGATGAAGCCCGCCTGATCGGAGCAGAGAAACAGCACCAGATTGGCGATATCCAGGGGATTGCCCACTCTGCCGGCGGGCTGCTGGACGGCGTCCGGCCCCTCGTACACTGTCCAGGCGGTGTCGATCCAGCCAGGGGAGATGGAGTTCACCCGGACTTTGCCGGCGAGGCTGGCTGCCAGGGCGTGGGTGAGGGCTGCAATGCCGCCTTTCGCCGCAGTGTAGCTCTCCGTCTCCGGCTGACTCATCCGATCCCGGCTGGAGGAGATGTTGATGATAGACCCGCCAGGGGAGAAGATGGGGAGGAATAGCTTGGAGAGGTAGAAGGCGGCGGTAACGCCCACCCGCTGGGCGTACTCGAACTCCTCATAGGTGCACTCTGTGATGCCCTTCATGAGAGGCGCCGCGTTGTTGATGAGATAGTCTACATGGCCATATTCTTTCGACACCTTGGCGGCAAAACGCTCGATGTCCTTCTTCTTGGACAGGTCTCCCACGAAGTATGGGTTGTCTTTCACATCGATGACGCAGACATGGGCGCCGCGCTTGGCGAACTCCTCGGCGATGCACTTGCCGATGCCCTGAGCGCCGCCGGTGACCACAGCCACCTTGCCCGCAAAGTCTGACTGGGGTTTGTCTGCCTGACTGGGGTCCTGCTGGGCGGCCTTTTCAGGTTCCTGCTGGACTTCCTTTTCGGATTCTTCCAGCGTGAAATCCATCACTTGCTTGGCTTGTCTCAGAAAGGGAAGCTCCTGCTCGGTAACGAGCTTTCCGATGGGGTGATCCACCTGCCGCTCATACTGTGCCACAGCGCCCTTGTAGGGCAGCTTTACAATCTCCATGCCCCACTCTGCCATCTTCTTTTTCGAAAACTTGGGTGTCATGGTGACCTCGTAGAGGACGTAAAAAACGGTGCAGTTCCGATAGGTGCGAGAAAACGGGTCCAGAAGCTTGCAGTCCTTAACGGCATCGAGCTCATCAATCACTTGGCCCGTTATGCCTAGGTCACCCTGGATGTGATTTATCGCAGCTTCATCGAAGATCTCGCCCTCGCCCAAAGGACAGCAGGGGGCCAGAATGACGCTGGTTTCGCTGTCCATCTGATGCTTTGTGAAATAGAAGAAACCTTTCTTATCTACCACAATAGCGGCGACATACTGGCCGGTTTCCCGGGCGTGTTCCGGCCATTGCTCTCTGGGGGTTCGCAGATACAGCGATTCAAAAGATGTCTCAGCGGGCATATGAAAATCCTCCTCTTTAGATTTGTTCGGGTTTTGAACGATCCTGTTCCAACGCGTCCAGCAGTTCCTTGGCCTGCTGCAGCACCGGAAGTTCCCGCCTTCCGATGAGCAGGCCGATGGGGGTGTCTGCCATATACCGCTGGTACTCTGCCACGGCGTCTTCATAGCGGAGCTTTGCCGTGGTGAGATGATAGAGGTCCGCCTCGTCTGCCGTGAGGTGCCTGGCGCCAAAGGAGCGGACCTGGCAGAGAAAGTAGTGGTTGATGTTGTGCCGATGAATGAGGTTGTAGAAGTCCGAGACGGTGCCGATTTCGCAGAGGACTGAGACCTCCACGCCCAGTTCCTCCTGGAGCTCCCGGCGGATGGCAACCTCCAGATCCTCTCCGGGCTCCACACCGCCGCCGGAGGTCTCGATGTAGGTGGCGACACCGAAGTCGTCATCCCGGGAGGCGCGGACGAAGTAAAAGAAGCCGTCTTCATCCACCACAACGGCTCTCGCGATCTGGCGGTCGTGATCGATGTACTCCAGGGGCCACTGGTCGTCCTGGAGGTGGAGCTCCAGAGGTGGGAGGGAAGATTGGGATGGCATTGGGAAGTTCCTCCTTTGGGGTGTGGTTGGCTTGCTCAGGCGAAGCACTCTGCGGCGGCGATCACTTTCAGCAGAGACAGGTCCACTGCATCCCGGCCATAGGCGTCCAGAAAACGGTCTGCGTAGCAGTCTGTCTTCAGATTGAACCAGAGAGACCAGATCCCGGAGAAGAGATCGAAGTGCCGATCTCCTACTCCGCCGTTGCCCACATCGATGAAGCCGGTAAACTGCCAGTCCTGGAGCATGATGTTGGGGAGGCAGTAGTCCCCGTGGAGCAGGACGTTGCGCTGCAAGATGCCTTTGCCCTCCTGCAGGACCTGATATGCCTCTTCGGCGGAGGAGAAGGCGAGACTGAGATTGTCTGGGGTGTGCATGGGGCTGTATATGCCGGTCTCATAGCGCTGCTGGACGAAGTCCAGATAGGAGGTGATCCTGTCTGAAACGGGGCAGTCTGTGCAGTCTATCTCATGGAGCGTCCGTAGGGACTGGGCGTAGAGATCGCAGAGATGCTCGGGTTCAGCGCGGTATCTCTCCCAGGTGCCGTCCTCCCCGGGGACCGCTGCAGTGAGCATCCAGTCCCGGTCCGCGGAGACGTACTGGAGCACCTCTGGACCGAGACCTTTCCTGTGGAAATACTGGGTGAGCTGTGCCTCTGCCTCCAGGGTGCCTTTGGCAGTGCACTTCAGGTAGTACCCGGCGTCCTTGTCTAGGTAGTAGACGTCCGCCAGGCGAGAGCAGGAGCTGTTAAAGAGGGCGGCGCCGGTGAGATAGGGGCGGATTTCCTGGGGGATGTCCCCTGGGATGGTATCTACAGGTTTTCTGTGCATGGAGACATCACCTCACTTCCGGGAGTTGGTATGCCTCAGTGTTGGGGCAGAGGTGTGAACACTACTTGATCCTCGCTGGCAGCGCCCACATAGAGCTCCGCTGTGTGCCTGCCGATGTTGAGATAGTGGTCCATCACGAAGCGGGCGGAGTACGGCATCGGGAGATTGCTGATCTTGTCCATGTCAAACCAGCGGCAGATGCCCTCGTTGGAGATGATGTGCTCGTCCACTTCCGGCTTCAGAGCGGCGAAATAGAAGTAGTTCTGGCGGATCTCGGAGCCAATGCGCCGCAGGGTGATATATCGGAGGGACAATCCGTTGATGTCTGCCGGTGTGAGGCCGATCTCCTCCTGCATCTCCCGGAGAGCGCAGGCTTGAGGCTTGTTGAGCTCATAGGGTTCGAAGTGCCCGCCGCAGGAGCCCGTCCACACCTCGTTTACCACCCGTCCGCCCTGGCGATAGAGCAGCAGGATGCAATCGCCCTTGGTGAGGTACAGGGATGTCATATTGCGGAGAGTTTCGTTCACGGGGTGCACCTCCTGTCTTGTTGCAGTATCTTCACACGTCCAGCCGCATGACATCTCCCGGCTGCTGCCAGGGACGCCATTCCGGGAGATCCGGGCCATTGGGATCGCCGGTCTTCATGAAGTTGGTCCAATAATCCAACATACGCTCCGAGAGGGCCAGATCTCCCTCTGTCCAGGGACGCCAACACCGATCCATTGTGCCGAACATGAACCAGAGCTCGCTGGAGTGGAAGGCGCCGTAGCTGTCTCCTGGGAGCTTGCGGGTGAAGTAGTAACGGTAGGCAGGACGCAGATGGTTGTCTACCAAGGCCTGGCACCACTGATCTGCCGCATACCAGACCGCACCCAGATTGCCCTTGGCCACCTCTTGAGGATCGGTGGTGATGTCGTCCTGGGTGGTGCCGATCATGTAGGGAATGGGATGGATCTTGCCGTTCTGCATGGTATCATCGTAGCCGGCAGTGAGAAGGTGATTGTCTATCACTGGGGTGTACGCGAGGCGCATGGTGGCAAAGCCCTTGCCGATGATGGGACCGGCGGCGGCCATGATCTCATCGAAGGAGAGAGCACGCATCTCCTCAAGAGAGTGGACGCCAGCGTTCGCGGAGAACTCCAAGCCTTCCTGCTCTGCTTCGGAGAGAGTGTGGTCGTAGCTCAGACCCACGGCGCTCTGGAGGATGGCCTTGGAGAACATGCCCTTTGTGAGGGGAGAGGACACCAGGGTCTGCACGCTCATGCCGCCGGCAGACTGGCCGAACACCGTGATGTTGTCTGGATCGCCGCCGAAGAATCCGATGTTTTCCCGGACCCACTGGAGGGCTGCGATCTGGTCCAGAATGCCGTAGTTGCCGGAGATGCCGAGGCCGCCCAGTTCCT
>CANQII010000028.1 GCA_947623875.1 uncultured Oscillospiraceae bacterium | reverse complement strand
AGGCAAGCTGGATCCCGTTGATCTTATACCTGAGCATGGGCCACCTACTAGGGATACCACCATACCGAACTGCCCATACCCTATCCAAGGCACCATTCTGCCCATCATACATAGCAAAACAGCACCGAGGACCCTCCTCACTTCCGTGAGAAGGGCTCTCGGTGCTGCTCTATTTTTGGTTGCGGTTATGGAGGGGGTGTGACCAGTAACAAAATCGGACGTACCTTTATCCTTTTACCATGCTAAATAGGTAAAGTGCGGAAGGTCCGGCAGATTCCAGTGAAATCCTGACGCTGAAAAAAGGCCTTTCTAGACAAAACAGCACCACCCAGCACTACCCTAAGATCGACTACAAGGAGGAAAACAGATATGAGCAAGAAGATTCTGGCCATGCTGCTGGCAGCTGCCATGATGCTCGCCATGCTGGCCGGCTGCGGCGGCGGAAACGACACCCCCAGCAGCGGGAACACCCAGTCCCCGGCCAACACCCAGAGCGGTGAGCAGTCCGGCGGTGAGGCCACCCAGGCCCCTGAGGGCAACGGTGGCGAGGCCGCACCGGTCACTTACACATTCCGTGAGAAGTGGCCCAGCGGCGGCATCAACACCTGGTCTCCCACAGACTGGGAGATGGAATATGAGGCTGAAATCGCAGGCTACACCACCGGTTATCTATATGAATTCGTGATGAACGAGACCAAGGACGGCTACGACATCTGGCCAGTAGGCGCCTCTGAGCTGCCCATCGACGTCACCGCCGAGTACGCCGGCAACGAGACCTACGGCGTACCTGCAGACGCCACCGAGGGCTATGCCTGGAAGATCAACCTGAACCCGGCGGTGTGCTGGGAGAACGGCGATCCCATCAATGCGGACTCCTACATCTACACGCTCCAGCAGTACCTGAACCCGGAGATGAAGAACTTCCGGGCCTCCTCCTTCTATGAGGGCCTCAGCGGCCTGGCCAACGCCAAGCAGTACTACCTGGGCGGCGGCTTCGACCACATCGACGCCGTGGACAGCGTGGGCGATGTGCCCACTTTCGCCGATCTCACCCAGGATGTGTATATCAACACCGCAGAGCCCTGCTACTGGTGGGATGAGTCCATGGAGCAGGCCGTGAAGGATGGCTACGAGGACTATTTCATCATGTCCGATGGCACCAACTTCCTGGACAAATATGAGAACGGTGTGGACATCAAGGTGGACGAGGCGCTCTATAACGACCTCTGCGAACTCTGCGAGATCGGCGGAGACGTCCCGGAAGACTGGATCGAGTTCTGCTTCACCCTGGAAGAGGTAGAGGAGATTCCCTGGGACCAGGTTGGCTGCGTGAAGAACGATGACTACAGCTTCACCCTGATCCTGGTGAACCCCATCAGCCCCTTCAACGCCGTGTACTCCCTGTCCATCGGCCCCATCTATGAGCCCCTCTATGAGGCCAACAAGCAGAGCACCGGCGAGATCGTAAAGAGCACCTACGGCACCAGCGTAGACAAGTGGATCTCCTGCGGCCCGTACAAGCTCACCACATACCAGGCCGATAAGCACATCGTCTTCGAGAAGAACGAGAACTGGTTCGGCTACAGCGATCCCCGCTACGAGGGTCTCTATCAGACCACCGGCATTGACATCGAGTTCGTGGACGACCCCGCCACCCGTCTGAATCTGTTCCTCCAGGGCAAGAGCGACTCCGTAGGCTTGCGCACCGAAGACATGGAACTCTACGGCAACAGCGAGTACACCTACTATACACCTCAGTCCTACACCTGGGTGCTGAGCTTCAACACCGATCCCGAGATGCTGGAGAGCGAGGACACCGACACCGTCTGCCACTCCATCCTCCAGCTCCAGGACTTCCGTCACGCCATCTCCCTGTCTCTGGACCGGGTGGGCTTCTCCCAGACGCTGGCAGCCGCCACTCCGGGCTACGGCCTTCTGAACTACTCCTACATCTGTGATCCGGACACCGGCGAGCTCTATCGGGACAGCGAGTACGC
This sequence comes from uncultured Oscillospiraceae bacterium, assembly GCA_947623875.1. GTDB lineage: Bacteria > Bacillota > Clostridia > Oscillospirales > Oscillospiraceae > Enterenecus. Next base: position 19,742 of record CANQII010000028.1, on the reverse strand, counting down.
CAAGCAGGCCCTCTGCGAGCTCTACGGCGTGGACGATGAGAGCGAGATCACCGGCTACGACAAGGCAGCCGCTGCCGCCCTCTTCCAGAGCGCCTACAACGACGCCATTGCCCAGGGCATCATGAACGCCACCCAGACCATCGAGCTGGACTTCCACTGCTGGGATGAGACCAAGCTCTATCAGGACTGGACCAACTTCATCCAGGCCGCCATCGATGACGCCACCGTGGGCACCTCTCTGGAGGACAAGATCACGGTGAACCTGGTGGTTGTGGAAGACGTGTACACCAGCTGCGAAAACGGCCTGGCCGACATGGCTGTCACCGCATGGGGCGGCGCCGAAATGGACCCGTACTCCATGATGCAGTGCTACACCGATCCCGCCATGAACCTGGTGTACGGCTATGACGCCACCTCTCACATGCTCACCATCAACGTGGATGGCGAGAACATCACCATGAGCGCCAGCGACTGGTATCAGGAGCTCTGCTACGGCGAGTATGCCCTGGCAGACACGGACATCCGCAACCAGATCCTGGCTGGCATGGAGAAGGGCATTCTGGAGTGGTACGGCCAGATCGTGCTGTACTATGACGTGGGTGCCGGCATGTACTCCCAGCGTTTGATTCTGGGATCCGAGGAGTACATCAACTCCCTGGTGGAACGCGGCGGCCTGATGTTCTACACCTACACCATGAACGATGCTGAGTGGGACGAGTACTGCGCCTCCCAGAACAACAACCTGAGCTACTGATCCTATCCACCGACGTAAATCGGCAGGCGGCGGCGAGGCAAGCCGCCGCCTGCCTTATTTCAAACATTACGCAAGATAGGAGGGACCGCTCCGCCCGGCAGCATGTGCCTGGCGAACGAAACACATGACCAGATATGTGATCAAACGATGCGTCCTGATGATCATCAGCGGCTTTATCATCATGACCATGCTCTTCATTCTCATCCGGCTGCTGCCGAACCAGATCCACGCGGTGCAGGGCGGCTTTGACCAGGCCGTCCGGGACATGCGGAAGGCCTGGGGCTACGATGAGCCCATTCCAGTGCAGTACGCCATCTTCCTGAAAAACGTGTTCACCCAGTGGAACTGGGGATTCTGTACCACCATCGGCACCTTCCTCCAGGACGTGACGGAGTACCTGGCGGATAAGCTCCCCTACACGGTGTATGTGAATGTGGTGTCCCTGGTGTTCTCCATGCCGCTGGGCATCTTCTTCGGCATCCTGGCCGCCATTTTCAAGAACAAGTGGCAGGACCAGGCCATCAATGTGTTCATCATGTTCTTCATCTCCGTGCCGTCCTTCGTGTACGCCTTCCTGCTGCAGTACTTTGTGGGCTTCAAGCTGAACCTGTTCCCGCTGGTGCTGAGTACCGGCAACGACTTCTTCTCCTGGACCATGATCAAGAGCGCCATCATGCCGGTGCTGGCCTTGAGCTTCGGCACCATCGCCGGCGACATGCGCTACGTCCGGGCGGAGCTCACCGAGACCCTGACGGCAGACTACATGCTGATGGCCCGGTCCAAAGGCCTCACTTATCGGCAGGCCACCGTCCGGCACGCCCTGCGCAACTCCATGGTGCCGCTGCTGCCGTCTTTCATGGCGGACGTGATCTACGTGATTTCCGGCTCCATGATCATCGAGCAGATCTTCGCCATCCCCGGCATCGGCAAGACCTACCTGCTGGCCATCAACGCCCGGGACTACTCCGTGTTCATGGCCATCAGCATGTTCTACGTGGCTGTGGGCTTGGTATCCGGTCTGCTCTTCGACCTGAGCTACGGCTTCATCGACCCCCGCATCCGTATGGGAGGTGGCAAAGACAATGAGCTATAAGCCCGAACAGTTTGCCCCCTATATGGACATGGCGGACAGCGAGTTCGCCGTGGTGCACCGCACCAGCGTCCACGACAAAAAGCTGGACACCAAGCCCATGGGCTACTTCAAGGACGCCATGTACCGGTTCTCCCGGAACAAAGGCAGTGTGGTCTGCGCCTTTGTGATCCTGATCATAGCGATCTACGCCCTTCTGGGTCCCATCGTCTCCCCCTATCACGGGCAGACCTACGACAGCTTCTACTCCTATGCCCTGCCCAAGAATCAGCTCTTCGTGGAGATGGGCATCGGCTGGTGGGACGGCTGCAGCACCATGTCTGTGAATCAGCAGTCCTACGACTACTACAGTGCCATCCCCGGGGCCATCGTGTCCGAATCCGAGCCCTACGAGAGGACGATGGACGCCGGCCGGAAGACCACCTATTATGACATCAAGGTAGACTCCTACGCCAAGGTGGGCTATGCCAACGTGCTGCTCACCCAGCAGGAGTATGAGGCCGCCCGGGCCTATGAGCAGGAGACCGGGATTACCCTCTTCTACCCTGTGATTGATGACAGCCAGGTGAAGTATCATCCCAACCAGGGAAACGCCAACGGCTGGTATCTCACCACCAGCAAGGGCGTGGCCACCCGGGACAAGGAGACCGGGGAACTCCAGGACATCTTCCTCCGGGACAAGGAGACCGGCGAGCTGCAGTACACCATCTCCAAGATGGGCGGTGCCCAGGTGCAGACCCGGGTGCTCTATAAAGACTGGTATGTGTACAAGAACGGCCATGAGGCGTCCTTCCTCTTTGGGGCAGACGCCTACGGCTATGACATCTTCTCCCGGCTGGCCCTGGGCGCCCGGCTCAGTCTGGTGCTCTCCGTGCTGGTGGCCTCCATCGACCTTGCCATCGGCATCGTGGTGGGCGCCCTGGAGGGCTACTACGGCGGCTGGTTCGACCTCATCTTCGAGCGGATCAAGGACATTCTGTGGGAGATCCCCACGGTGGTGTTCATGACCCTGTTCCAGATCTACTTCGCCCGGAAGGTGGGCGTCATCGTAACGCTGTTCTTCGCCTTCATCTTCTTCGACTGGATCGGCGAGTCCTCCACGGTCCGGGCCCAATTCTACCGCTACAAGGGCCAGGAGTACGTGCTGGCCGCCAGAACCCTGGGCGCCAAGGACCGGCGGATCATCTTCCGGCACATCCTGCCCAACGCCGCAGGTTACATCGTGACCTCCTCGGTGCTGAGCATCCCGGGCGTGATCTTCACAGAGGCCAACATGACCTACCTCGACATCGTGAACCTCCAGTCCTCCACTGTGACCAGCGTGGGCACCATGCTGAACAACGGCCAGTCTTCCCTCTCCACCTATCCCCACTGCGTGTTCTTCCCGGCAGTGTTCATCTCCATCCTGCTCATCTGCTTCAACATTTTCGGCAACGGCCTGCGGGACGCCTTCAATCCGTCCCTCCGCGGCGTGGAGGAATGAGCTATGAGCAAGGCATTGGAAGTAAAGAATCTGCGGATCTCCTTCAAGGTAAATGAGGGGACCGTAAAGGCCGTGCGGGACATCTCCTTCGACCTGGAAAAGGGCGAGACCCTGTGCATCGTGGGCGAGTCCGGCTCCGGCAAATCGGTGAGCGCCAAGGCCATCATGGGCCTCTTGGCCGGTAACAGCATCGTTGAGGGCGGCGAGATCATCTACCGGGGAGACGACCTGTTGAAATACACCGAGCGGGACTTTGAGAAGATCCGGGGCAACCTGATCACCATGATCTTCCAGGATCCTCTCTCCTCCCTGAACCCCATTATGCGGGTGGGAAAGCAGATGACCGAGGCCACCATCCTCAACGGCAAGGTGAACCGGCAGAACGCGAAAAAGGACTTCAACCAGAAGATGCAGCAGATCCAGAAGGCCATGTCTGCCTCCGGCTGCCCCTCGGACCGGGTCCACCAGAACATGAGCAAGCTCAAAGCCATGGTCAAGACCGCCAGCACCCTGGAGAGCGCCTATCAGCTGGCCCGGGACTACACGGACTCCGCCGTGCTCAGCATCGACCAGATGCTGGTGGATGTCCACGAGAACGACCTGAAGCTGATGAAAGAGCGGTTCAAGGAGCTGGACGAGAAGCTGGAGAAGATCTGGGATCCGTACCTCCTCTCCAAAGAGGACAAGGCATTCACCAGCAAACTGGAGGCCCTGCGCACCGCAGAGAACCAGTATGACGGCGCCCATGGGGACGATCTCAGTGCCAAGCTGCAGACCGTGCAGGATTCCCTGAAACAGGCGTTGGAGCAGACCCAGCCGGACTTCTTCGCCATCGCGTACTGTCACCTCTACGGGGACAAGAACGCTCTCACCGGCAAGACCGTGGAGCAGCAGAACAAGATCGCCCGCCCCTATCTGGAGGAGCAGTATCTCGGCGCCTTCCTGAAGGATCTCTCTGCAGCCCTGCATCATGCCGCCCAGGAGACCATCCCCTGGAAGGAGAAGGCCGCCAAAGCCATCCGCCAGGCCATGCCACAGTTTGAAAATGAGAAGCTGGACAAGGCGGCCTGCGAGAAGGCAGCCAAGGAGCTCAGCGCCATCGTGGACAAGTCCATAGACCGGCTGAGCCTGCACCAGAACACAAAAGCCACCACCTTCCACACCACCATGGACAAGAACCTCCGCCGGTACTTCCATGGCGTGGGGAACAACCCGAAAGAGCTGAAGCGGGAGGCAAAGCAGGCGGCCAAGATCGAGAAGGCCGCAAAACGCCATGCAGACGTGGGCCGGGCCACCCCAGCCGTGTTGGTGGATCTGGACCTGACCCGCCGGAACATGCTGAACGCCATGGAGCAGCTGGCAGCCTCCTATGAGGAGGAGCTGGCCGCCGGCCAGAGCGCCGATTTTGACGCCCAGGCCAGAGAGATGGCAGAGGCCCTCCGCGGCATGGCCTATACCATGACCAACAAAGTCACCCGGCAAGTCGCCTACGACAAGGCCATCCGGATCATGGAGGACGTGGGCATCAAGGAGCCGAGAAAGCGGTTCAAACAGTATCCCTTCGAGTTCTCCGGCGGCATGCGGCAGCGCATCGTAATCGCCATCGCCGTGGCTGCCAACCCGGAGATTCTTATCTGCGACGAGCCCACCACCGCTCTGGACGTGACCATTCAGGCACAGATTCTGGAGCTCATCAACGAGGTAAAGAAGCGCCGGAACATCAGCGTCATCTTCATCACCCACGATTTGGGCGTGGTGGCCAACATGGCAGACCGGGTGGCGGTGATGTACGCCGGCAAGATCGTGGAGCTGGGCACCGCCCGGGACATCTTCTACCACCCCGTCCACCCGTACACCTGGGCGCTTCTGGCGTCCATGCCGGACCTGGACACCAAGGAGAGCCTGGAGGCCATCCAGGGCACCCCGCCCAACATGGTCTACCCGCCCAAGGGAGACGCCTTCGCCGAGCGGAACCAGTACGCCCTGGCTGTGGACTTCGAGAAGGAGCCGCCGCTGTTCCAGGTATCTGAGACCCACTGGGCCGCCACCTGGCTGCTGCACCCCAAAGCGCCGAAGATCGACCCGCCCAAGAGTGTGACGGACCGGATCCGCCGCATGCGGGAGAGAGGAGAGGCCGCCAATGGAAAATCGTGAGCCCATCCTGCAGGTGCGCCACCTGAGACAGTACTTCGGCAGGAAAGATTTCAAGGCCGTGGATGACGTCAGCTTCGACGTTTACCAGGGCGAGGTGTTCGGCATCGTGGGTGAGTCCGGCTGCGGCAAGACCACCACCGGCCGGGCCATCATCAAGCTCTACAACATCACCGGCGGCGAGGTGTTCTTCAAGGGCCAGCGGATCAGCGCAGGTCCCCGGGATTTCACCGACGCCATCGCCGCTGAGCGGAAGGCCACCGCCCAGCGGATCGAGGATCTGAAGAAAGCCGGCGACAGCGCCGGTGTACAGGCAGAGAAGCAGAAGCTGAAAGCCTTCATCGCAGAGCAGAAAAAGGCCATGGAAGAGGCCCGGCGGGACCAGAAGGACTGCAACAAGCTCTATCGGGAGCGCCGGGAGAAAGAGATCAAGGAGGAGTACGCCAAGAAACTACAGGGCGTATCCGGAGATCAGAAGCACGCCCTGGAGCACGAGCGGGACAAGCTTCTCCACGAGGCGGCCCATGAGAATCTCGTGACCCGGATGCAGATGGTGTTCCAGGACCCCATCTCCTCCCTCAACCCTCGTATGACAGTCCGTGAGATCATCGCCGAGGGGCTCCGGATTCAGGGCATCAAGGACGAGAAGTACATCAACGAGCAGGTGTATCAGATGTTGGAGATGGTAGGTCTGGTGCGGGAGCACGCAGACCGCTATCCCCACGAGTTCTCCGGTGGCCAGCGGCAGCGCATCGGCATCGCCCGGGCCATCATCATGAAGCCGGACCTCATCATCGCAGACGAGCCGGTGTCCGCCCTGGATGTGTCCATTCAGGCACAGGTCATCAACCTGCTGAACAACCTCCGTAAAGAGATGGGTCTCACCATCGTGTTCATCGCCCATGATTTATCGGTGGTAAAGTACTTCTCAGACCGGATCGCCGTGATGTACTTCGGCAAGATGGTGGAACTGGCGGGATCGGACGAGCTCTTTGCCCATCCCATGCACCCGTACACCCGGTCTCTGCTGTCTGCCATTCCCCTGCCGGACCCGGACTACGAGCAGCGCCGCAAGCGCATCGTCTATCAGCCCGCCCTCGCTCATGACTACTCCAAGGAGGGTCCCACCTTCCGGGAGATCCTGCCGGGGCACTTCGTGAGCTGCAACAGCGTGGAGTTCGAACGGTACAAGAAGGAGTTCGGGATATGAGGTTTGTCCGGCGGCACCTGGAGTGGTTCGTAAGCGCCGGCGTGGGCCTGGTGCTGCTTCTGGCGGTGTCCGCCTTCGAGTGGACCAACTATGAGGTACATCCCAGCCTTCTCAGGATGCTCTGCGATGGCGCCTTTGTGGCCGGAGCGTTGCTCACCTGCTTCGGCGCCATGGTGCTGGTGGCCGCCGAGGGCGCTTTCGATGCCATGGGATATGCAGTGCACATCCTGGTGCGGAAGTTCTCTCCCCGGAAAGACCGCTTTGCCAGCCGGATCACCTATCTGGAGTACAAGGCCCGCCGCAAGGAGAAAAAGCGCCCCAGTGTGCAGTGCGTACTGGTGGTGGGCGTGGCCTACCTGGTGCTGGACGGCATCTTTCTGGCGCTGTATTACCTGTGAGCGGCAGGCTACCCTACAGGTTTCAAACAAAATTCGGACAGGGCAGCACGGGGGGATCCCCGTGCTGCCCTGTCTTCTTTTTCCAGTATACACTTTTGGGTTTGCTTCCCGCGCCATTTTGCGGTATAGTGTGCTCCAGGCAAATGATCCATCCGGAGGAGATTGCAATGAACATCCAGTGGGACGCCGAAAAATACACCTCGGACTTCTCGTTTGTGGCCCAGTACGGGAACGATGTGGCGGCGCTCATCGATGCACCGGCCGGCAGCTCTGTGCTGGACTTGGGCTGCGGCAGCGGTGCCCTCACCAATACACTCCAAGCGAAGGGATATTGTGTCATCGGCATGGACGGGTCTCAGGAGCAGCTGGAGATCGCCCGGCAGAACTATCCGGACATCCCGTTTCTCCAGGGAGATGCCACGGACTTCACCCTGAAAGAGCCTGTGGATGTGGTGTTCTCCAATGCGGTCTTTCACTGGATCGACCGGGAGAAGCAGCCCGCCATGCTACAGTGCGTATACAACGCCCTCCAGGATAACGGACAGTTTGTCTTCGAGATGGGCGGCTACCAGAACAACCGGATCATCCATACCGCTCTGGCAGACGTCTTTCAGAAACACGGCTATCCCTACACGATTCCCTTCTACTTCCCCTCCATCGGGGAGTATGCCGCTCTCCTGGAACAGGCTGGCTTTCTCGTGCAGTATGCCCTTCTCTTCGACCGCCCCACCCCGCTGAAGGGAGAAGACGGCCTGAAAGACTGGATCAAGATGTTCCTGAAGACGCCGTTTTCCGTGGTACCGGAGCAGGAGCGGGAGACCATCATGGATGAGGCTGTGGAGCAGATGCGGCCCGTGCTGTATCGGACAGACAAGTGGTTTGCAGACTACGTCCGGCTCCGGATGAAAGCGGTAAAGCTGTAGGCAGGGAAAGAACGGATCGTTTATCTCTCCCCGGCCCCTCTTCCGTGAAACACAAGAGTCCTACCTATAGTATCCTGCTACTTGGCTAGCACACTAATTACTTTTGGCTCTGCCTATCTGATGTTCAATGTTGCTGACGACACTTTCGAGGATTTGGTTTCTTTTGTTTACTCGGCCCAGTTCGTCTTTCAGATCAGCAACCTCTGCTTTTAACTTCGCCACCTCTTCTCGTAGAGAGATAAGCTCATCTGGTGTGGCGACACTCTGATCGACAGTGCTGCTCACAGCGTGCTCCTGTTTTTGACTTCCTGGACGCCTGCCACGCTTACCGCTTGTTTTAATTATATTCCCAGTATCCGGATCAACTCTTCCGAGATATTTTCTAACAGGTCTGCTTTGCTTGCGAACTGGATCCCAGATTGCCGTTGATTCATAAGCATAGTAGACGTTATTTTTCCCTTTGTATTTCACTATAGCCACGTTCTTATCCTCCTTTGGCTCAATAGGCACAGAAATTATATGCCTATCTCTTTTCACTGTCAAGCTACAAATTTAATAAGCATCTCAGGGTGATCCGATGAATCTGCAGCAGTTGAAATACGTCATCGCCGTGGCGGAGGCGAAATCCATCACCAAGGCGGAAGGACACCTCTGTCTCTCCCGGCCCAGCTCATCGTGACGCACAACGCCACACTGGTGGCGCTGCTGGGTGCAGTGTTAGCCTTCGCCACACCTTAGCCACATGCACATGGATTGCCGGCTGTATTCTAATTCAGAAGTCCTACTGGAAGCACTATCGGGCAGTGAACATCGTCCCGGCACTCTCCCTGTTAGAGAGTGTGTTCAGCATGCTTTGATAGTCTCTCGATGCTGGGATACTCCCACAAACAATAACATAGCGTATAACAAAGACGGCCGCTGCCTGCGGCCGTCTTTCTTCTTATATGATCCCTCTGGGTTGTCCTTCTTATATGCTAAGGTTCCCGTGCGTTCCTGGGCCGGCAGAAATGACCTGACAACTTCTCCATTCTGCTGCCAGAGTCTCACCTGACAAAAACCTATACTTTTTTACCAGGTCCCCGAGTGCCTCTTTGCAATGGAAAGTATAACACCTGACATGTTGATTTTCAACGGGTCTCAGCCTCTGAATTCACAGGAATTTCCATCGAAATCACAAGATCTCTCACCTGACAAAAAAGTATACTTTTTTGTCAGTCCCCCGCAGCAGCATCCTTGCATAACCCCACGGAATCCTACTTTCGCCGATTTTCCAAGGGAAACAGCTCTGCTAAAGCCTGGAATGCGAACCTTTGATCCGGGTATTTCATAGTATGAGCACCCCGAAGGTAGTCGAATTCCTACACAACGCAACTATTCTAAAGCCGTCCGACCAGTCTCTCCAACGAGAGGTAACCCAGCGCACCGATTCTGCTCGAGATCATAGGCTATTCTGTGCCCGAGTTCGACTTTCGGTAGTTGGAACCAACAACCACCTATTACCATGGCTACCCCGCGAGAAGCAGCCATTCATCGACAACCTGAAGGAGGTAAATGAAATGAAACTGGCAGCAGTTTTGAAAAAGTCTCTGGCCCTTGTTCTGGTCCTCTGCATTTGCATGAGCTTCATGACCCTGAGCGTTTTTGCCGCTGAGGCTGATCCTGGTATCGTGGATGGGTCCACCAGTACTGGTGCTAAGTCCGGCACTCCTGACTGCCAGGAGGACACCCCTACGTCCGAGGACGACTCTCCCTCCGGTATTGATCCGATATACGAGTCTAATCCAGACACTAACATCTTGCCTTCTAATGAAGAATGCATATGTGATACCAAGTGCACCGAGGAAGAGGTAAATGTAAACTGCCCGGTGTGTGGTGCCGTGGACGCTGATCTCACAAACTGTATTGGGACAAAACCAAGCCATGCGGGCGACAAAACCTCGGAAGGGTGCACCTGCTTAATCAAATGTACAGAGGAATGTATCAATGAAGACTGCCCAGTATGTAGCGCTACTGACGCTGATCTCAATGATTGTATTGGGAAGGAAGGGCCAGGCATCATAACGACTGGTGCAAAAACAGCCGGGAAATATGGTGTTTACGAAGGCAAATCAATCACATTTAGTGTTGAGTGGCTGAACGGAAAAATCAACGAGGCATTTGGTCAAGCTTCAGAAATCGATGTGTCAAAGTGTGGATACCAGTATATTCAGTTTTCCAGCAGATACTTCAATGCAGAGCTATTAATCGAAGATGGTGCATTCAAAGGTATTAAAATAACTGGAATCAAGGTATATTCATACGGTGTCATGTATGCGCCACTCTATTTCGATTATGTTCCATTTGATGCATCAACCGGCGAGTATGGCAATCACTATTGTATCAACATCAATATCGCTACGGTATATGATTATGAAAATGACGGTAGTGGTTCTCTATTTGGAACAAATAATATACCCGCATCTCAAGGCGATGCCAGTGGAGATTATTTTTATGGTACCGCATATGCTGGCTATGAAAGGCTATATGTCAATCGCTTAGGATACGGCTATCCAATAGTGCTTACTGCCTTAGTTGATATGGAAAAATACTCCGGTAGTTCATGGCTTCCAGATCAAAGCGATGCAGCTGGACATATGTCCAGTTGGACAGCAGACGGCACGCATAATTTTGAAGTTGCTTACTGCGCTGATAGTGATACTGTTACCAGCGATTCAAGTACCGAATATGAAATCGCACACATAAAAGGATTAGACGATGTTTTTGATTCGAGAGAACAGGAGCGTCTACAGGCTATCATTGAACATGCGTATCCATTTATCACCGAGGAACAGATGTTAAATGAAATGAGCGCTAAGAATATCACCCTTAATTCTGCTCTTCAACCGTATGCATCCGAGCTAATGATGATAGCAACGCAGTTTTCAATTTGGGCAATAACAAATCCTGGGACGCCTGATGCGAAAGTTGATATTCAGGGCATCCACACAAAGGGATTTGGTGTGGATATATTAAACAACGATTTTACTATTACAACCTACGAATTCACTCCAGACGACTGTATAAATAACACCACCCAGCAGCTCGTCTCCCCTGGTTCTCTTTTTGGCTATAGTCTTACCCCTTTCTACAATGATATTAATAAAATCATCAATTATTTGAACACTTGTGATTCTTCTCTTGTTGACCCTGTTCTTACCGTTAATTGGTCGTTTGATGGCAGTGAAGTCACTGCAACTGGCACTGTCACCGGAGCTAAAGTGGGTGACTCAATTCAACTCACTGTAGGCGATTCGACCGCAAGTTTGGCTATAGGCAACAGTGACGATCCTTTTGCATTCACATTGAGTGCCCCCGCTAAACACGGTCAAACTGCCACTCTTACCGTGAAAGGTACTCGGGGCAAAACAGTTGAAGCGATGTACTTTGAAAGTGACGAATATCAGAACTTCATTGGTGGACAACTTCATGATGTCGAGGTATCTGCTCAGTCTGAATACATCATTCCCGAACCTGAACCAATTCGTCTTCAGGTAACCAAGGAGTGGCTCGACAGCAATCGCAATTCAATGTCTGCCCCTGATGATGCTTCTATCACAGTTACACTTCTTATTAGCGGCGAACCTTCTGGCAAAACACTGACTTTGAATGCCGACAATAACTGGACCGGAACTTTCGAAAATCTTTCTGTTGTTGATAACGATGGAAATACTATTGAGTACAGCGTCATTGAAGAAGCGTATACTGGTTTTGATCCAGAGTATTCCGAGATAGAAACATCAGAAGATGGAACCTTCAGTATCAAAATCAGCAACATCCAGCAACTCGGTGAGCTCACCATCCGTAAGGTCCTTGGAGAGGATGCTCCTGAGGCAGCCTACTCAAAGACATACAGCTTTACCGTCACAGGACCGGGCGGATACAGTGAGAAAGTCGAGATTACAGGCGAGGACAGCAAGACCTTGAAAAACCTCGTACCCGGAACTTACACCGTCACAGAGGATAAAGAAAATGCTGTCATTGATGGCTGGACCCTTGAAGTTACCGGTGAGACCGTTGATACTGGTGTAGAAGTAATAGGCAAGAAAAAGGCTGTAGAAGGCGAAGAAGTTGCAGAGTATGAACCTGCTACAGTTCAGATCACTAACACCTATACTAAGGAGCTCGGCTCTCTTAAGATTACCAAGGTGGTTGATGGTGGTGGCAGCGAAGCAGCCAGCAAGACCTATAGATTCGATATTACAGGCCCCGATGGATACAGCAACACCGTAACGATCACCGGTGCAAGCTCCACAACCATTACCGGTCTCGTACCTGGCATCTATACCATTACCGAGCAGAATGCAACTATCGAAGGCTACAACCTTGTAGTTTCCGGAAATGCTACAGTAACTGTCGAGGCAGAAGAAACCGCGGAGGCTACCATTTCCAACATTTACACTGAGAAACCCGGCTCTCTTACCATCACCAAGGTGGTTAATGGCGGTGGCAATGACGCAGCCACCAAGACCTATACATTTACTGTTACTGGCCCCAACGGATACAACACGACCGTTAACATCACCGGAAACGGTTCCCAGACCCTTGAGGACCTTGCCCCCGGCACCTATACGATAGCCGAGCAGGATGCAACTATTGAAGGTTACACGCTAGAAGTTACCGGCAATACAACAGCCACTGTCACCAGAGACGGAGCAGCGCAGGTTACCATTACCAATACTTACACGCAGGATACCGGTTCTCTCACCATCCGAAAGGTTGTAGAAGGCCTCACTGCAGCGGAAATGCGAAACTTGACGTTTACCTTCAGGGTAACCGGTCCGGATGGCTACAATCAAGAAGTTAATGTTGCAGCAAACGCCAGCGTGACTTTGGATGACCTGATTCCCGGACAGTACACGGTGACCGAGTCGTCCGCCAACGTCAACGGTTATACTTGGAGTGCCCGTGGCGGGGGCAGTGTTACTGTAGTCGCAGATCAGAATACAACTGTCACGATTACAAACGACTATGAGCCGCAAGCGACCCCGACTCCTCCCCCCACCTCTACGCCGACCAACCCGCCTGAGGAGTCCACACCTCCCCAGACTCCCGCTCCCACACCCGCTCCCACTCCGGTGCCTACGCCCGCTCCCACTCCGGCCCCTACCCCAGTAACACCCCCGCAGCAGGATAACCCACCGCCGGAGAACAACGACACCCCCAACGAGCCGCAGACTCCCAACGAGCCCAACACGCCTGAGGATAACCCCAATCAGGATGTTCCGAACCAGGATGTACCGCAGAATGAGGCTCCGAATCCGCCGGAGAACAATCCTAACGAGGATCTCCCCAACCAGGACACTCCGCTGGACAACGGCCCGAATCTGCCGGATGCACCGCAAGATGAGCCTGGCGTAGATCTCCCGGACGATGATGTCCCCCAGAGCGACTTCCCGCCCGTTACCGGTGAGACTATCCTCACCCTCATCTGGGTCGTCCTGCTGATCTGCTCCGGTGCCGGCATGCTGGTCACAATGCGCTCCAATAAGCGGAACGAGAACTGATCGTCAGATCAAACACTCCCCTTCCCATGAGCAATTCCTTCAAGGGATAGTCCAAAGAACTGAAGATGCCGCTGCGAAGTCTCGCTTCGCAGCGGCATCTTTCCTGTTCCAGAATTCCGCAATCAGAGGACGTCCATCTCCGACTGTCCTGTATTGGGTCATAGCGGGGGCAGCGGTCTACTTGCCTCTCCCGGTGAGCTTCTCCAGGTCAAAGGCATCCGCCAGTTTCTGTCCGCCCGTCTGGTTGGGATGGAGATGGTCTCCCAGATGAAGTCCTTCCCCGTAGTAGTAGCCATCCGGACGCTCCTCTCGTACCACCGCTTCGGCGTCAAAGAGGTAGTCGAAAAGGTTGGCGGAGCGGATCCAGTTGTTATACTGCAGCCGGAGGGTCTCCATGTTGCGGTCGTACTTGCCCATAGTCTGGGCCACACCCAGTCGGGGCGTAATCGTCTGCATCACCACACGAACACCCCGCCGATGAAGTTCCTCCACCATACCAGTGATCGCCTCACGGAATGCCTCCAGGCTCACCTGCCGCACCGTCTTCTCCGAGAGATACGCCACGTCGTTTACTCCAAGGCCGAAAATCACAACCTTCAGATTGGGGATCTCCAACACATCCCGGCGGAACCGCTTGATTCCCATCTCCCCGAACACCGCTCCAAACAACCCTTCCGGCTCGTAGAGCAGACAGTTGCCGGAGATGCCGGAGTTCAGAAGGGCATACTCCCCGGGATAGGCCTTATCCAGACGGCCCTTGGTCCACTGGCTCAGGGCGGTAATGCTGTCCCCAAAGGCCACGATTGCCTGGACCGGCTCCTCTGTCTGGATCTCCACGCCCTCCAGGGAGGGGATGGCGTTATACACGCCCATGATTCTGGCAAGAAGCGGCTTCTTCTGCTTCTCCGTCCCATACTGCCCCGTTCGGTCTCCCTTCAGCAGGTTGGCTTGGGCCTCGATCATGTTGCTGTCCAGGATGGCGTTGGTGTAGTATAGGCGGATCTGGATTTCCTCGCCCCGCTGTACTGTAAGGGGAGCGGGATCGGAGGTGGTAAGACCGCCAGGGGCGATGGAGAAGCATCTCTGTCCCCGGAGCGTTATGGGACAGGACTGCCCGCCGGCAAAGGCCACCACAGAGCCGAACTCATAGGGCACGCTGCCGAATCGGTTGCTGAACTTCAGCCGAAGCCCCGTCCCAGCGGCCGGTGCTTTGATGTTGAAGACCACCGTCTTGTTCCAGCCGAATGCCTTGCCCTCCTGAAAAGAACAAGTCATGGCCTGGTGCCATATCATACTCCAGTGCGCGTCCATGTCTCTCTATCCCTCCTTGTGCCGCCGGAATGCCTCGCCGATGGAGCAGCAGACCACATCGTCATGTTGGGCCACCGTCTCGCAGATCCGTTTGAACTTGTCCCAGTTGCTCTCTTTGGTGCCAAAGTCAAACTCGTAACCGTGGGCGAACATCAGGAAGAACATGTCGTCCTCTCCGGGATTCATCTGGAAGAAGGCCTGAAGCCGATCAAAGGTCTTGGCAGAGAGGTGCCAGGAGCTCATAGGCATGGCCAGGGGATCCGAAGGAAAACGGAAGCTGGTATCTGTGGTAACCACCCGAGCATACTGTATACCCGCCGCCTGCAGCGCCGCCCGGCTCTCCTTGGCGCCGGCGCCGTAGGGATAGGCAAAGCCGGTAACAGGATACCCGAACTTCTCGCTGAGTGCCTGTACATCTTCTCCGATCTCCGCCTTCCGCTGCGCCTCACCGCACTTGGCGAGGTTTGCGTGAGTGCAGGTGTGGGAGGCCACCTCGAAACCCTCGTAAACCTGGACCACCTCATCCTCCGGGATGCGGAAGTGGGGCACATAGGGCACCAGGTGGAAGGCCTTGGGGTTAAACTTGGCGGCCGGGGTCTCGGTAAAGCCCAGATTGCCGATTCTGCCCTCATAGGTCTTGTCCCCATAGAGGCCGGAGTTCAGGTGAAATGTGGCCCCCATGCCGTACTGTTTCAGGATGGGGATGATCTTCTTGTCCTGTTCGAGACCATCGTCAAAAGACCAGGCAAAGTACTTGCAGCGCATCACAAAGCCTCCTTGAAAAAGCCGTCCATCTTGGTAAAGACCTGCCGGCTCTCCGGGTACATGGGGTAGCAGACAGAGACCACATGGACCAGCTTCCGCTCCGTGCCCTTGGGGAAATCCAGAAGAGTGTGGGCACCGCCCTGCTCCGAGAGCAGCTTGTCCAGCTTCAGGGTGTCCTTTCGGATGAGATCCTCAGCGCTGGTAACCAGGAAGAAGGGCGGGTAGTCTCCCTCCTTCAGCAGCAGAGACGGGTCCAGCAAGTACTTCTCATAGGGCTTTCCCCTGTCCTGGGCGTCCGTTACCACATCGCTAATGGCGTGCATCAGGTCCTTCCGCTGGGTGTCCAGCATGATAGATACCAGCCCCACTGCCCGGAAGGGGATGTTGGGGCTCTCAATCCGAAATGCCTGCTGCAGCTTCCGGCTGCCGTTGACCCCCAGGGCGAAAAGGCTCAGCAATGCCCCAGCAGAGTCTCCCGTGAGGACACAGCGGTCCAGATTCAGATGGTACTTTCCTGCCTGTGCCTTGCAGAACCGGAGGGCTGCCATCACGTCATCGATCTGGTGCCAGAGTGTAGTCTCCGGGATCCGGCGGTAGCTGATGCTCACCACCCGATACTCCAATCTGGCCCACTCGTAGTTGAAATTCACGTTCACCTCTTTGTAGCTGGCAAAGAGGCCGCCTCCGTGGATGTTCACCAGCACCGGCGCGTCATCCGGGAGGTTCGGAAGCTCATAGATGTCCAGGAGATGTCCCTGTTCCCCATCCGGCAGGTATGGGATGTCCTGTATAATGCGGAGATCGCTGAGGTCCTGTCTCTGTTTGGCCAGCCGTTTCGCATCTCCGCTCTCAAAGACGTGCCGCCAGAACAAAACACCAATTTTAGACATCTCTCTTCCCCCATTCTAACCGTTTCCCGTCAGGAATTCAATGAGCTCCCGCTCCATTTTCGGCATCCACCACTGGACGTAGCCCGCCTTGGTGGGATGGATGGGATCATACATGTAGAAGCTGTAGGTGTCGGCATCGATATCGTTGAAAGCCGCATCGGTGTACAGGTCTATCACGCCGATGTCCCACTTCTCCTGCAGCTCCAGAAGCCGCTGCACCATGGCGGCATACTCCGGGCTGTCATAGTAGGAGCCGGTGTAGAACACCACCGGGCAGTGCCAGGTATCCTGGCAGTACCGGATCACGTACTCCATAGCGCCGGTAACCGTCTGGGTGTCGAAGGAAGAGAGCTCCTCCGAAGAGCTGATCTCTCCCAGGGGATATTTCATGGCGGCGTCGTTGGTGGAGAGCTGGCAGACCACGCAATCCACCGCCGCATTGGTGTCGATTGCTTTCAAGCGCTTCACATAGCTGTCCCCGTCCCCGAAGGCGATGAGAGCGGTGATAGACAGCTTGTCCACCAGGGTGGTGCCGCTGGCTGCCTCTTTGATCGGCTGTACCCCGTCCAAGGTCTCAAACAGCTCCACAAAAGACTGCGCCTCCGCCGCAGCGCCGTATGTCACGCTGCTGCCCAGGAAGAGGATGGTCTTTCCCTGCAGCGGGGAGTCTGGGTGCTTCTCCAGGTTCTTCGCGTCATACTCCGGTGCATTTCCCGGGGCATCGGCGCGTTTCTTCTCCTCGATGGCGATGTATCCCCGCAGTCCCAGCCACAGCACGAAAACCAGGCCAACCACCACCGCCAAGGCAATCAAAATCCGCTTTTTCATGGCACACCTCCGGCAATTTTAGAAGATTTCTGAAATTCAGTATAGAAATCGCCGGCCGGCTTTGATATAATTTTTCTGCGGTCTTTATTGGATTTCTGCTGTCTTTCTAGGAGTGGATGCGAGATGCGGGACACCATGGATCAGAAACTCATGGACTCAGAGGAGAGCTATCTCAACACCACCTTCTGGGAAATCTATCCTCTGTTTCTCCAGATACAGAACGGGGATGAGGCTGCCCTGCGGGCGTCTCTGGACATCCACCTGGATCTCTTCCCCGCCGGGCGGATCACGAAAGATGCCCGAAAGCAGTATGAGTACCTCACCGTGAGCCTGGTAAACACCTTCATGATCGCAGCCATTGAGGGCGGGGTCTATCCTCCGGATGCCAACGCCATTGCAGACCAGGCACTTCGGAAGCTGAGCCAGATCCGCTCTGTCTCGGAGCTCCCCGCCATTGTGGACGAGGCGGCGGTACATCTCTGCCAACTGGTCTCCGAGACGAAGCACAAAGACTCCGGCAACGTCCATGTGGAGAATGCCAAGCACTTCATCGCCACCCATCTCACCCAGGAGATCAGCGCAGAGGACATCGCCAAGGAGGTAGGGGTGAGCACCAGCCACCTGAGTCACCTCTTCAAGTCCCACACCGGAAAGTCCATGCAGGAGTATATCCTCGAGGAGCGGATTGAGGCGGCAAAGCAGCTGCTGGCCACCACAGACCGGACCATCTCCCAGATCGCCTCTCTGCTCTCCTTCTGCGGCCAGGCCTACTTCACCCTGGTGTTCCGCCGGCACACCGGCATCACGCCGGGGGAGTACCGGAAGCAGAACCAGCGGTCCTAGACTACCGGGCACATGGTCTCACCTTGCACCTGCCATTTCCGTATGCTATAATCCGGAAAACGGCACAAATCTGCAGTTGGGAGGCCAGGAAAGTTCATGCAGTTGAAGAACGCCTATTTCATCATCGGCACCGCCTATGCCGGCAAGTCCACCATGGTGAAGCGCCTCGCCGAGAAGTACCACGGCATCGCCTGCGAGGAGAACTACCACGATGCATACCTGGACGGTCTGGACAAAGACGAATACCCCAACCTCACATACACCCGGGATCTCGTAGATTGGCACGACTTCATCCGCCGGACTCCAGATCAGTATGCAGCCTGGGTGGCTGGCGCCTCCAAAGAGTGTGAGCGGCTGGAACTGCAGATCCTCAGCCGAATGAAGCCCGAGGGAAAACTGGTGTTTGTGGACACCAACATCGGCATCGAAACCCTGCACCAGATCACGGATCGAAATCATGTGCTGGTGATGCTGGCCGATCCCGAGGTATCCGTCCGGCGGTTCTTCGAGCGCCCGGACCGGGAGAAGCAGTACCTCTATCGCCTCATGCTGGAGGAGCCGGATCCCGAAGCATCTCTGGCGAACTTCCGGGAGCGCCTGAAACGGATCAACACCCAGGAGGCCTACGATACTTTCCTCCACGCCGGCTTCCCGGTGATTCTCCGGGACAAGAACCGAACCATTGAAGAGACTCTGTTCCTGGCAGAACAGTGCTTTGGCCTGCCGGGATAGAAAACGCATGGAACCTTATAGGCCGAAGGAGGCACCCTCAATGGACCGCTTGGCAGCATTTGAGAAGATGTTGGCAGACATTCAGAGGCAGTCCGCCTATGAGGCGGAGCAGATGCAGCAGCTGAAAGCCGCCGGGAAGGAGAAATCCGCCACATACCGGCAGTACTTCGGCAATCGGCTTGTATACAACACGATTCTGGAGAAATACAAGGAGTACGGCCTCATAGACTGATTCAGTCCGCACACAGCCACACAGCAGCAACATTTCTTTCGAAGGAGAGCATTCAGATGAATCCGGTGAAGACAAACTACGGCGTCCTGCAAGGCATCGAGAAGGAGGGCTATACCGTCTTTTACGGCGTGCCCTATGCCCAGCCCCCGGTGGGACAGCTTCGGTGGCGCCCGCCCCAGAAGCCGCAGCCCTGGCCAGGCATCCGCTCCGCAGAGCACTTCCCCAACCGCAGCATGCAGGAGACCGGCCGTCCCGACCCCCTCTACGGCAGGGAGTTCTTTGACCTACCCGAATACCAGACCCCGCCCTCGGAAGATAGCCTGTACCTGAACATCTGGACCCCAGCCAAGGGACCCTGGGAGAAGCTTCCGGTGGCCTTCTGGATCCACGGCGGCGCCTTCATGAATGGGTACGGCCACGAGAAGGAGTTCGATGGAGCGGCATACTGCCAGCGCGGCGTCATCCTGGTCTCCGTGAACTATCGTCTCGGCCCCATCGGATTTCTGGCCCATCCCTGGCTCTCTCAGGAGGACAAGGAACTGGGCGGCCTCGGCATCTCCGGCAACTACGGCATTCTGGACCAGATCGC
>CANQII010000027.1 GCA_947623875.1 uncultured Oscillospiraceae bacterium | reverse complement strand
ATACTCCCAACTGGGCATGTAGGGGTTAAATGCCTGCTTTGTCTTCGGTCTCATTCGGGTTCCTCCTATATCAAAATGATGCACATGATAAACACTGTACTGTCTGGTCCTATGGCTGCATTGGCGATGGGGCTTTTCTCAACTATCCTCTCTGCCGTTCCCAGAAGGATACAGCCTCCTTGATCCAGCCCTCGGCATCGGTGCCCCGCCCCTCCCCGAAGCCATGCTTGGCCTCATAGTACCGGTGCTCCTCCAACGGGGTGCCCTGCTGATGTAAAAGATCGATATAGTCCTGGATGGCCGCCACGTTGTCCGCCCCGATCACGTCATCATTGGGCAGCCAGGCCATGTAGGTGGGCGGCACTGTACCGTACTGGCCGTCGAACTGGGGATCGTACCAGCCGGAGTACACCAGCACCATGGCCGCCGGGGCGGGCAGGCCGTAGTGGGCATAGCCGTAGTCGTTATCGAGACCCCAGAGGAAGGTGGTGCGGCCACCGGCGGAGAATCCCCAGACGGAGTAATCCTCCAGAGAGACGCCGTACTCGGTCTGGTGGGCCTGGATGTACTGCAGGGCCCGGCCGAAGTCCTCGTTGGCATACCGCTCCTGGTAGTCCATGGTCTCCTTGGCGGTGTCCGCCTCCGGATTCACCCGGTACTTGAAAAGGAAGACGTTGTACCCCATCTGGTGCAGCACGTTGCCCACCGGCATAGACTCCCCGAAGAGGCACACCGCCTTGAAGGCGCCGCCGGCGGTGAGGAAAGCCACAGGGGCGTCCTTCTCTCCGGGGATAAAGATCAGTCCAGTCTCGTCCTTGGTGGGATCTGCGGCGATCTCCTCCGGGGTATAGAAGTCCCGATACACGAGAGTGCCGTTCTCGCTGGCCTGCAAAACAAAGTTGAAGCCGTCCAGGATGGAGTCCACGTTCATGTGGTTCTGGGCGCACACCATCCGGATGGAGAGGTGGGGCGTGGTGGCAAGGTTCAGTCTGTCCTTCCAGGGCTGGATGAAAGAGGAGAATTCCGCAAAGGCGGGATGCTCCTCCACCCACCGTAAGGACTTCTCCGCGGTGATGGGGAGGTAGTGTCCGTCCCCATCGGTGTATGCTCCGCCCCGGCCCAGCACAAAGCTGCCGGCGGCGAGGAGCACCGCAAGTAGGATCACCGCAACGGCGATCAGCACCGTCCTCACTCTGGGTCTCATAGCGTAACCTCCCCGCTGGCGATGGCCTGGCCCGGGAGTGTGAAGGTGGCCACCAGGCCATTCAGGCGGAGGTGCACCGTCTGGGGCGCCTTGTCCTGGTTGAAGAGCACCAGGACAATCCCGCCATTCTCGTTCTGGAAGGCGGTAACCTCCAGCAGGTCTGTGTACTTGGTGGCGGCGATCCGCCGGGCTCCCGGCCGGATCGTGTGAGAGAAGTGCCAGTAGAACCTCTGAATCAGCTGGGGCAGCAGGGTCTTGGTCTGGCGGTCCAAGAGGAAGGCGGCATAGCACCAGTTGCCCACATGGTTGGGGCCGCCCCGCTCGTCCAGCAGGAGATTCCAGTCATAGAAGGCGTTCACCCCGTGGTTCAGGTCTCCGATGAACTCGTGGGCCAGTCTGGCGCAGTTGTTGGCCTCATCCTCCGGCCCGTAGAAGCGGTACTCAATGCAGCTCTCCGAGGTGATGAGCTTCATGTCCGGATAGGCCCGCCGCACCAGGTCCAGGGTGTCAAAGTGATCTCCGCTGTACCAGTGGAAGGCCGCGCCGGACACCAGGTCTCGGGCGGAAGCGTTCACGGTGTCCCGCACCCGCTCATAGAGCCGCTCCTTGTTGTGGTCCCAGATGAAGATCTCCACATCGCCAAGGCCATGCCGCACCAGCGCCGGGCGGAGGTGATCCCGGAGGAAATCCCGCTCCTCCTCTGCAGTGTAGAGGCAGGAGTCCCAGGTCTGTACCGCCTTGGGCTCGTTCTGGACAGTGATCCGCTGGACCTGGAACCCTCTCTTCTGGAATTCCTGGATGTACCGGCAGATGTAGTCCGCCCAGAAATCAGCATACGCAGGTTTCAGCTTGCCGCCATAGATCCGCTGTCCGTTGGTCTTCATAAAGGCCGGCGGAGACCATGGGGAGAGCAGCAGGCGCAGGGGCTTTTTCGCGGCCTTTTGGGCGTCCTCCAGCATAGGCAGGATGTACTGCTCTGTCCGGGCGAAGGAGAAGCTCTTCAGTTCCCGGTCTCCGGGATCGGACATGGCCTCGTACATTCCGGTGGAGAAGTCGCAGGAATCCATGGGGATCCGGACCAGCTCATAGCCCATCTGGTCCGGGGAGAAATAGGTCTCGATCACTTCCCGCTTCTGCTGCTCATCCAGGAGGGAGTACACGTATCCGGCGGCGTCGGTGATGGCCCCGCCGAAGCCCTCAAAGGTCTGGAAGGTGAGCTCCGGGTACAGGTTTACCACCTCTTTTTCCACTTCTTCGGGATCAGGGCCGAAGGGGATGGTGCAGGTGCTGTCCTGGCGCTGGACGTCGGTGATAGTGAGGTTCAGGTGCATGGGGATTTCCTTTCTGTGGGTTGCGCGTGTGCCGCCGGTCCTCCCTCAGGCGTTCTCCAGGGCGTACACCGCAGTGCCGAAGGGCGGCAGGGTGATAGAACCCTCGGCTTGTTCGCCGGTGTAGAGGAGGACGGCAGGCTGTTTCAAGGTGATGGTCTGCTCCGCCTGCTGGAAGTTCAGGGTGAAGAGGAACTTCTGTCCGTCTTTCTCCCGGAGCACCACTTCCACGCCCTCCGGGGCATCAATGTAAGCTTGGAAGGGCTCCAGCACACCGGTGTAGGCCAGCAGCTGCCGGGCGGTGTCCCGGGGGAAAGCGCTGCCCAGGTGGAGCACTCTGCCCTTTCCAAAGGGGCGCTCTGTGAGGGCGGCCTCTCCGGCGTAGTAGCTGGTGCCGTACCGGGCCAGCACCTTGGCGCCCTCCAGCGGGGTGAGAATGTCGTTGAAAATGGGGGTCTCCAGCTTCTCCCCGCTCTCCCAGATGGCGCAGGAGGGGTCTTCGGCGGGGCTGGTGAAGGTGAAGTCCCGGACATCGGTACCGGCGAGTCCCTGGAGCAGACCGGGCTGGGGGATGGTGACGCACTTTCCAGTGCTGTCCTTATAGCCGCTGCGGCAGCCCAAGATCAGGGTACCGCCCTGGGCCACATAGGCCTTCAGCAGTTCTGCCCGGGCCTCGCTCATGACCACCGGGTGGGGATAGAAGGCCACGGGATAGGGGGCCAAATCCTCCAGGGTGGTGTTGTCCCGGAGATAGACTGCGTCATAGGGAGTGTGGGTGAGCTCGGAGGTGATGAAGATCTCCCGGTCGCTGAACTCCCCTACTCTCCGGTGCCAGGCGTCTGCGTCCATGTCCCACTGGTTGTCGTAGTCTTTGAGAAGGGCGAAGGCAGACACGTTTTTCGCCCCGCACACCGGCTGCAGAGACCGGAGCTTCCGGCAGAAATCCTTCACCTCCGCCAGCTTTCGGTTGTCCCGTCCATCGTAGTCCAGAATACCATGCCAGTAGATCTCGGTGCCGAAGGTGCAGGTGCGCCAGCGGAAGAAGGAGATGAAGTCCGCCCCCTGGGCCACGCTCTGCATGGCCCACAGGGTGAGCTGTCCCGGCCGCGGAGCTGGCGCCTCCATCCGGTTGATCCAGCCATTGGCCCCGGACTGCTGCTCCATGATGCCAAAGTGGGGACACACAGAGCGGGTCTCGATGAGGTTCCGGGTCCACTTGCGGTCGTTGAGATCGGTATCTGTCTTGGGGTGCCGGTCCAGTCCCAGGCCCATGTTGGGATAGGAGTCGTAGGCGTAGAAGTCCAGGCTCTCCTCTGTCATCTGGTGGTTGTCCAGGTGGTCGAACATGCCGTTGGTGGTGATGAAGTCCCCGGGCTTCACATATTTCCGGAGGATGTCCGCCTGCATCTTGCAGAAAGAGCGGGCACTGGCAGAGACGAAGCGCAGGTAGTCCAGCAGCAGAGAGGGATTGTATCCCCCGTGGAGCACAAGGCGGGGGCAGTACAGCTGGGACCAGTCCGTGTAGCACTCACTCCAGAAAGTGGTGCCCCAGGCGGCATTCAGGGCGTCCAAGGTGCCGTACTTTTTCTGCAGGAAGACCCGGAAAGCGGCGTGATCTGCCTCAGAGTAGAAGACATCCGCCTCGCAGTTGATCTCGTTGTCGATCTGCCAGCCGATCACGGCGGGGTGCTGTCCCCAGCGCTGGCCCATCTCCTCCACGATGCGGCTGCAGAGCTTCTGATACACCGGGGAATTGTATGTATAGTGACGGCGTCCGCCGTGGCGGTACGGCGTGCCGGTGATGTCACAGTTCAGCACCTCCGGGTACTTCTCTGTGAGCCATGCCGGAGGCGTGGCGGTGGGGGTACCCAGGATCACTTTCATCCCCTTCTGGGCACAGAGATCCAGGAAACTGTCAAAGAGATCGAAGGAGAAGGTACCCTCGGAGGGCTCCAGAAGCACCCAGGAGAACTCCGCAGACCGGACCACAGAGATGCCGGCATCCAGCATCCGGTCCAGGTCTGAGGCCCAGTTCTCCCGGGGCCAGTGCTCCGGGTAGTAGCAGACGCCGGCGGTCATATGATTCCACTGAAAACGCTGATTGGTAGACATGATTTTGGCTCCTCACCATCGAGATTCTTGTGCCCACGCTGGGGCAAATATGCGGGGTGCCAACCGGGAGTCCTCCTCTCGGTTGGCGCATACGATTTCAGGCTGCATTATAGCAAAGGGACAGACGGTTGAGAAGGTGCTATTTTAGCGTCTCAATGGGCCGATTTTAAGATTTCTGACGTTCAGCCGATTCAGCCTGTTCGCCATCACCGGGACAGGTCCCAACTCTCCTTCCAGTTCTGGTCCATGGCTGTTTTCTCCCAAGGTAAAAAAAGGCATTCATTGCAGCAAAACCGATTTGAAAATAGATTCCTGACATGGTAATATTGCATTTGGATTGCGGCAGTCAGTCTGCCTCCATCTGTTGATGCGGAAAGGATGTGTTCGCTATGACCTCATCGGAACACCAGGTCACGCAGCCCCTCGATATCATACCCCAGGACAGTCCAAGCGTTTTTCCTGACACAATCCAACAGTCAGCGGATGCCAAGGCAGGCTGCCACGAAACAGTCCGCAAAATTGGAAGTATGCGGGGACACAGATTTGTCGCAGAGGGCCACGATATAGACGAGTATAATGATGAGATAGCAAGGCTGTTTGGCGTTTTGGAAAACTGATCATCCTACCGAACGGCCATAGGTACTCCAGAAAGGCATCATACGCACATGCAATCAGCTACCCAAGTCCATTTCAAATGGCAGGAGTGGCTGATTTCTGTTTCTCTCCTGTCCCGGATCCAGGCACCGTCCAGGTTTGAAGCCTGCTAGGTCTGGGCCAGTACTTTGGGCACGCCGGGAGGAACCTTTCTCCCGGCTGATGCACATCAGTTCAGCTCATGTGATAATAGATGGTTTGGGTGTTGAAGCCAGTTTGCTGCGTCTTCAGGGTCGTCTTTAAGATTTCCCGATCCAGCCGTTTCGCCAGCACCGGGACAGGTCCCAGCTCTCCTTCCAGCTCTGGTCCATGGCCTCTTCCCGGTCTCTCCGGAGCTGATAGTTCCAGTAGATCTGGCCGGCGGTGCCCTCCCAGGCCTTCATCTGCATGTCCAGGATCTCCCGATAGCGGGTCTTACGGATCTCTTTCACTTTGGCGGGGTCTGTGCTCTCTTTGAAGGCGTGCTCGGCGTACTTGTTGGAGATGCACCACTCCCCTACTACCACCGGGGTGTGTTTCTGGGCCTTGGAGATCAGGCCGCGCTGGAAGTCCACGTAGAGCTTATACACCCAGGGCTTTGCCACCGGCACAAAGTTCTCCATGGCGAACACGTAGATGTGGGTGTCCAAGATCACGTTCTTCATGCCGCTCTTCACAAAGAAGTCTCCCCAGGAGCCCAGGCGGAAGCCGTCGTGGAAGACGATGGTCTTGCTCTCCGCCAGGTGTTTCCGGAGAATCGCGTAGGCGTCCTTGTAGAACTGCTTCAGGAAGGGCATCGGCACATGGCCGGAACCCTTGGCCTCCTCCTTATCCCGGGCCTTGCCGGTGGAGGGGGCGGACACGTATACCAGCCAGCTGATGGGCTCGTTCAGCACCTCGATGCCGTACAATCCCTTTCGGGCGCCATACCGCTCCCCCAGCCGGTCCAGGACGGACAGGGCAAATTTCACCTCGTCCGGGTTCTTGCACCATTTGCACACGCCGGTGAGGCCGCCGTTGTCGTAGCCGTTCTGGCTGCCGGGAACGGTGTGCAGGTCAATCATGATCTGCAGGCCGTACTTCTCCGCCCAGTCAAAGGCCTTGTCCAGGTACTCCACGCAGCCGGGATAGGGCGGGCGGTCGTCGAAGATGAAGTAGGGCACGGGGATGCGCACCAAGTTGAGACCATGTGCGGCAATCTCCTTAAAGTCCTCCTCCGTGACATAGGTGTCCCGGTGCTCCTTGAGCCGCCGGGCCAGTTCTGCCTGGTCCAGCACCCGGCCCAGCCAGATCTCATCATCTGTGCCGGTGCCCTCGAAGATGTGGGGGCTCATCCAGTGTTCCAGCACCAGCCAGTTGCCCAAGTTTGTGCCGTTGATGGTCTTCATACGATCACTTGCCCTTTCTGGCGGCGATGGCCTTCTGCTCTTCCGGCAGGTTCTTCTCCACCGTCCACACCAGCATGAGAAGAGCGCAGATGGCGTAGGCCACGGTCTCCACCCAAATGTAGCTGATGCCGATGGCCACTTCCGTGTTCACGGTCTGAGACATGGTGGCGGCAGCGGCGGGGTCCACCGGAGCCTGGTATCCCACGGCGGCCAGGATGGCCATAAAGACGGCGTTCATGATGGGGGTTCCGGCCACCATGGCGGAGCTGTAGATGGACATGGTGAGTCCATCTGTCCGGATGTTGCTGGTATACTCGATGTGGTCGATGACGTCGGCCAGCATGGCGAGGATGAGATAGGCCGCAGGAGAGGATCCCAAGCACTTCAGGGCCACGCCCACTGCGGTGAGCACGATGCCGCCGCCTGCCATGCCGGCGATGATGCCGCCGATAACGCCGATCACCATCCCCACAAACACCACCTGGCGCTTGCCGAACTTATTGGCCAGGGGCACTACGAATACGGCTGCGATGGCCATCGGGATAGCGCCCATCACGGCCAATACGGTCTGGACCATGCCGTAGTCCCCGTTGAAGGGGGTGGAGTCCACCACCCACTGGCAGAAGTAGATCATAGAGCCGTTCTTCAGAGCGCCGGACCACTGGAAGCAGAGGTAGAATACAATGACAATCCACCACCACTTCTCCGCCGTGACCGCTTTCAGCTGGTCTCCGAGGGAGGGGGCTGCGGTCTTCTCCTGGTTTTCGGTACCGCCTTTCATGTTCTCCTCGGTGACACGCTCTCTCGTGAACTGGAACTGCAGAATGATGGTGAGGGCGGTGAAGATGGCAACGCCCAGCATCACCGGGAACCACAGGTTGGGATGGGGGTCCAGCACGTTGGAGAGGAGGATAGGAAAGATCATGGAGCCTACCCCCATGACGCCCAGTCCGGCGATATTGGTAAAGGACGCCAATGTGGAGCGCTGCTGGCTGTTCCGGGTAGACACCGGCACCAGTGTGGAGTTGGCGGTGTTGTAGATGGGGAAGGCAACCGCGTAGTATACGTTGTATGCGATGGCGATCCACACCATCTTGGCAATGCCCTCAAAGGGGACCACGAACATCAGCAGGCTGGCCACAGACAGGGTGAGGGCAGAGAGCAGCACCCAGGGGCGTGCCTTGCCTGCCATGGTGTGGGTGCGCTCGATGAGCTGACCTACGATCAGGTTGGCCGCCACGATGAAAATGGTGGACACCAGCTGCAGGCCGGAGAGAAACGCCGGGTCCAGCACCAGGACATCGGTGAGGTACTTGTTCAGAACACTGGTGAAGATACCGGAGGACAGCAGAGCGCCAAAGGGGCCGATCAGGTAGCCGATGAGCATCTCGGGCATTTTCACGTCAGGAGACTTGATGCGGGAGCGGGCGATGGGAGAGGTCCAAATACTCTTTTCCGTCTTGGGGGCAGCAGACATGCCGATTCCTTCCTTCTTCTTTGATAAAAGGCGCCCTGTCTGCCCAACCGGGAGACAGGGCGCCGCACAAATTGGTTATGCGATTGGTTGGAGATAGCTCAGGCGGACTTGGCCTTGCCCAGGAAGTTGTCCACCAGGCTGAGCACCAGCGCGATGCCGGCTACCGCCACAAAGGTGAAGAACTGGCTGAGAGTGGAGGCGTCGTCCAGGCCGGACACCACAGAGCCGAGCTGGTTCATCTGGCTGGCAAAGCTGGCGGTGAGGGCATAGGCGATGAGCACAGAGGTGATAATGGAGATGACGTTGAAGATAGGCCGGGGACCCGCCGCAAAGGTGAGGATCACCGCGGCGAACTCAATGATGGCGGCCACCAACAGGAGGGTGGACACACTGGAAGTGCCGTTGGGCGTGGCGCCGTTCAGGGCCCAGGCAGCGATGGCAAAGCCGGCCACCACGATGCCGAGATAGCAGCCAATAGCGCGTTTTGTGGGATTCATACGCTTACCTCCTTCAGTTCTTCTTAGCCGGTTTGGCCTTGGTGGAGCTGCGAATGTAGAGGACGATTACCACCAGGTCCAGCACGGCCAGGCCCACTTCCAGCCCGATAAAGGCGTTCTGCCACCAGGTGTTCACGGTGTTCAGACGGGTCTCGGTGTTGTAGTTGTTCATGGTGGCGCTGGTGAGGGCGGTGTAGATGTAGTACTTCAGGCCTTCCTTCATGGCGGTCTGGAAGTTGCCGTCCGCACGGATGGCGTCCATGTTGGCCTTGGTGAGCATGGAGCCGATGTTGGCGGGCTCATAGGCGGTGGAGGTGAGGCAGATGAGGCCGCCGCCTGCCACGGTATCCCGCCAGTTCATGTAGTCTGCGCCGTTGATCATGTCGGTTACCACGTAGCCCTTGTAGCCCCACTCGGTACGGAGGATCTGCTTCTGGACGCCGGGGTGGGCGCCGCTGTACACGGTACCGGCCCGGTTGAAAGCTGTCATGACACCGCCGGCAGCGTTGGAGGACAATGCGCCCTGGAAGCCGCGGAGCTCGTTCTCACGGGCGGCCTGCTCTGTCATGAAGGTGGACACGCCGGAGCGGTTCAGCTCCTGATGGTTGAAGGCCAGATGCTTGGGTTCAGCGATGAGGCCCTTGGTACGGCAGCCCTCGCTCACAGCCACGCCCATGAGATTGGTGAGCATGGCATCCTCAGAGTTGTACTCGTGGTTGCGTGCACAGTACGGGGTGCGGTGCAGGTTCAGGCCGGGGCCGGCGATCTGGTTCAGGTTGGCCCAGAGGCCGTCTTCGCCAAAGAGCTCGCCTTCCCGCTCCACCAGTTCCTTATTAAAGGTAGCGGCCACCACGGGCTCGGTGGGCATGGTGTTCATGGAATAGGCTGCCTGGGCATCGCTGGCAGGCACATAGGTGGGTTCGTCACTGAGGGAGTCGTTCCAGTAGACGGAGTAGCCGCCTACCTGGTCATAGGTGAAGCCTACAGGGCCGTCCTTGTTGATGACTGCTGGCAGCTGGATGGAGTCGATGCGCTCGAAGTCATCGCCGCCGTGCTCGATGAAACCGATGGCATCCTCTAAGGTGATCTGGTCCAGCAGCTGGTCCCACTTGGGATCGTCCCAGTCCACTACGCCGGTGTACTTGCCATCTGCGTCAAAGGTCATGAGATCGGCAGCCACAATGCCGCTGTCCACGCCCCACTTCACCTCGGGTCCGCCGGAGGTGAGGGTGTAGTTCTTATTGGTGAGGCCGGTCATCATCTCAGCGGTGGGGGTGAGGGAGTCCACAGACTTCCAGCCGCGGGTCCAGTCCGCACGGGTGGTATACTCGGCGGCGCCATCGATGAGCTTGTTGATATCCATGTTTTGCAGGGCGTTCTCCACATTGGCGGAGTAGGTCTCGATGTCCTGACCGCCCAGGGTCCACTTCACAGCTTTGGCAGCATCGATCACATCGGTCTCAGCCACGGGAACCAGGCCCTCGGTGGAGCCGGTCTTGGCGGCCAGCACGTTGTTCAACGCCTCATGGGCGCCGTTGCCGATGGCGAAGTAGTAATCGCCAGCATCCAGCACCCAGGCGCCGGCAGTGCCATTGGCCTTGACGGCGTTCTCGTCATAGCTGGCGATATAGGTGGGATCAAAGTTGATGGTGACCGTCTCAGAGGCACCGGGCTCCAGGATGCCAGTCTTGCCGAAGTCCAGCAGCTGGATGGCGGCCTTCTCCAATCCGCCGGCGGTATACGGAGCCTGGACGTAGAGCTGTACCACGCTCTTGCCGGCCACAGAACCGGTGTTGGTGACTTCCACGGTGGCGGAGCACGCGCCGCCCACGTTCATGTCCACACTCACCAGCTTCTGCTCGAAGGTGGTATAGCTGAGGCCATAGCCAAAGGGATAGGACACCTCAGTGGCATAGTTCCAGCTGGAACCAGAGGTGGCGCCAGCATCGGAAGTTGCATTGCCCTGGCCCAGGACCGCGTCCTCATAGCGGGTCTCATAGTACTTGTAGCCGGTGTAGATGCCCTCGCTCTCCACCAGATACCAGTCTCCCTTATCCGCATCGGTGAGGACGGGGTTGCTGGACTGGGTGCTGTTGGTATAGAGGTACAGGCCGAAGTTCTGCATGGCAGGAGCAGAGGTGCTGTTCACCGCATAGGTGTCCGGCAGATGTCCGGAGGGGTTGGAGTCGCCGCAAAGCACGTCAGCTACGCCCAGGAAGCCGAACATGCCGGGGGCACCTACCCACAGGATGGCATCGATGTCCGGATCCTGCTTCAGCTCATCGATCTCCAGGGCGTTATCAGCATTCAGCACCACGATGACCTTGGTGCTGTGAGCCTTTGCCATCTCGATGACGCCTCTCTCGTAGGTAGAGAGCGCCAGAGGCCGCTCGAAGGAGTCTCCCTCAGAGCCGTTTACCATGTCCGGGTTGTAGTCTGCAGCTTCGGAGCTGTCCCGGGAGAGCACCACCACGGCGGCGGTGCCGTCTGCAGAGGCCTGCAGGCCGGCGTCGTACATCTCGGGGGGAATCTCGCCGATGGGGTAGGCTGCAGGCTCCTCATAGGTGGCAGTGAAAGCAGGAGACAGACCGTGTCCGGTCTGGCCGAAGCCCCGGCGGGCGTACTGCTGCTCGATGCCGCTGGTGTAGAAGCCGATCATGTCCTGATTCAGGCTGAATCCCTTGGCGGTGAGAGCACTCTCAACGCTGTCGTAGGCCTTCTGGCCGGTGGAGGGGTCATAGGCGGTGGAGGAGCCGATCATACCGCCGAGGGTGGGGAAATGGCTGTTCAGTCCCCACAGGGTGACGGTCTCGCTGCTCTTGTTCAGGGGGAGTGCGCCGTTGTTCTTCAGCAGCACGCTGCCCTCTGCGCTGATCTCCTCTGCCAGCGCTTCTTTGGCAGAGATCAGATCGGCCAGGCTGGTGAATTCAGAGGTAAAATACAGCCCACCGGTGTTCTCCAGCTTCAGATTGCTGGTTTTCAGGCGGGAGTTCAGGAATCCTGCGTTGGCATTGGCGATGCCGGTGAGGCCCACCGCAATGGCCAACAGGGCACTGAGCACGCCGGTAAGGCCGCGCCACAGTCCCACTTTGGGTTTCTTGTTCATTTTGTGTTCCTCCTATCTTCTCTGGGGTGGCGGAACTGTATCATTTGCCGATGGGACTGTGGAGGTTTTTGCACATTTCACCTCCTACATCGCACAAGTGACATTGCCTTTTGGACAAGTTGCGGTATAATTGATGCTGGTATTGAACGCAGTTTCCCCCGTTTGTTCTTTTAAGGAGGCTTTGGCACCCATGGTATCCGTTTCCATCGTAGAGGATGACCTCAACTACGCAGATGTTCTCAAGCGCTATCTCGCCCGCTACAGTGAGGAATATGGCGCCCAGTTCCAGATATCCCACTACACCACCGGTGCAGACTTTCTGGAGCACTACACCCCGGATACCGATCTGGTGTTTATGGACATCGAGCTGCCCGGCATCAACGGGATGGACACTGCCATCTCCCTGCGAAAAATGGATCAGCTGGTAGCCCTTGTCTTCATCACCAACCTCACCCAGTATGCCATTCAGGGGTATTCCGTGGACGCAGAGGACTACATAATAAAGCCCGTGACCTATGCCCACTTCGCCATTAAACTGGAGCGGGTCCTTCAGCGTCTGCCGGACCGGCATGCCGCCTACATGATCCGCACCAACGAGGGCATGGTCCGTGTCGCCTGCGACCGCATCTACTACGTGGAGAGTCTCCGGCATAAGCTGCTCTTCCACACCGCAGACGGGGATCTCTTCATGTGGGGCACCCTCTCGGAGGTGGAGTCAGACCTCCGGAAGTACGGTTTCTCCCGGCCCAGTAAATCCTTTCTTGTGAATATGCGGCACATTCAGTCCTGCCGCAGCAGCAGTTTTCTCCTCCGGGGCCAGGAATTCTCCATCGGCCGCTCCCGAAAAGCCGCCTTTATGAGCGACGTCACCGCATTCCTTGGAGGGACGTTCCATGAATAGCTTTTGGATGGACTACATCTTCAGCTACCGCGCTCTCTTCGTCTACGGCATTCTCATGTCCGAAACCGCCCTGCATATCCCTTGCAAACAACGGTCTCTGTTTCCGCTTCGCATTGTGATAGGCGGGGCATTGTTTTTGGCCTTCGGCCTGTTCTTCCCGGACCCCATCGAAAGCGCCCTCACTGGGAGCACCCTGATCTTCATCGCCTCGGTGTTTCTCTTCTGGGCGCTCTTTCTGAACACGCCCCGGGTAGAGCTCTACCTCTGCGTCTCGGCATACCTTGTCCAGACCACCTTCATGAACATCGGCCGGATTCTCCAGATTCTCCTTCAACTCCCCGATCCCCAGGCGGTGCCAATCAACCTGCTCTCCCCGGCTGTTGGCGCCGTGATCGCCTATTTTGTTCTCGTCCAGGTGGGGCACCTGGACCGAATGGTGGAGGCCAGTCTCCAGGATGAGCACGCCATTCTCATGACAGCCATCGCCTGTCTCTGCACCATCATCGCATTGAACACCCTGATCGGCTCCAACGGCCTGGACGACAATCCCTTCGCCCGGATCACCATCCTGGGAGCCTCCTGCTTTGTGCTGCCCTTGCAGTTTCTGGAGCTCCGGAGCACGGAGCTGAAGGCGGAGAACCGGATCATCCAGCAGCTTCTGGCGGCAGAGCAGAACCAGTACCTGATGTCCAAGGAGAGCATCGACATCATCAACATGAAGTGTCACGACCTGAAGCACCAGATTGCCGCAGTCCGGGCGGCCAACCAGACGGTACAGAAGTCCGCCCTGGAGAAGATCGAAAACGCGGTGACCTTCTACGATGCCGTGGCCCGTACCGGCAACGAGACCCTGGACGCGGTGCTCACCGAGAAGATCCTGTACTGTGAGAAGCACAACATCTCCCTTTCCTACATGGTGGACCAGGCCAGTCTCTCCTTCCTGGACGCCACAGACATCTACTCCCTCTTTGGTAACGCCCTGGACAACGCCATTGAGAGCGTGATGAAGGCGGACAAGGAGAAGCGAGTCATCATCTTCCAGGTGGCAACCCGGGCGGGATGCCTCAGCATCCACCTGGAGAACTACTGCAGCGATCCGCCTAAATTCGTGGACGGCCTGCCTCAGACCACCAAGGCGGACACCCAGAACCACGGATTCGGCGTGCGGAGCATCCGCTATCTGGTGCAGCAGTACGACGGTCACACGGTATTTCACGTCAGCGGAAACATGTTTGTGCTGGACATCATTATTCCGATTCCGACACAGACGTGATTCGCCTCCCCTGGGCTTGGACAGACGGGGGCCTGGCCCATGCCAAGGGGCAGTACAGCAAATCAGCAGGCACACCGGGGGCGCATTCCTCACCCGGTGTGCCTGCTGTGTTTTCTACTTTCTGTTCCCAGCGTACCCATTGCAAACCACGAGGCGAGGACCCTGCAAACCATCTGCAGGGTCCTCGCCTCAATTATTTGGTCTGTATGCGGCAGACAGACGCCGCCAGCGGAATGGGAAACCTGCGCTGAGACGGGTTAGTCTCCCTTTTTCTTGATCTTGTTCAGCTGCCGGTTCAGATCCAGCAGCGTCTCCTTGGTCACCGCAGGCTCGCCGCCGTCTCCGCCGGACATGCTGGCCGCCAGGCCCATCATGCTGGTGAGCCGCAGGATGGTAAAGCTGCCCATCATCTTCATCATGTCCCCGGTGAGCTCGAAGCCCATGGATTTGTCCCCCTTCTTGGGCAGGAGCTTTGCCGCGAAGGTGGCCATGAGCATCTTGCCCCGGACCGTGGCCAGGATCTCATTCAGCGTGGAGTTCAGAGAGAGATACCCCTCCGGCTCCGTGACATCGAACCAGTTCAGGATGGCGCCCTTCTCCTTGAGAACGTAGTCCGGGTTGGGTTCCTCCACCTTACGGATATGGGCCTCATCCGTGCAGTCGCCGGCCTTGGCCACCAGGTGAGACTCTCCCTGGTTGGGGACGATAAAGGTGAAGAAGTGGTCCGGGGCCTCCTGGGTGCCCAGGGAGACGCCGTTGCAGAACAGCTCCACCTGGGGAAGGTTGGAGTACACCTTCACCGTGGTCTGAGGCTCCACCCGGTCCACATAGCGTTTGCTGCAGATGTGCACAAAGGGCTCCTGAGACAGCCAGGCCTTGTACGCGTAGAAGGAGTCCTTCTTATTGGTGCGGTCGAAGGTGACAAGGCCCTTGTGGTTCTGGCCGTTTTCGCCGCCCTCGCTGCGGTTGTCTGCCCCGAAGTCGAACATGTTCCAGACGTGGGTGGCCCAGATGTACTTGCGGGTAAAGAGTTGGCGGATGAGCTCCTCGTGGTAGAAAGCCTGGTACTCCTCCGTGTAGTCTCCCTGCCGGGGACTGGAGGTGTGCCAGTTCAGCGCCTCGCAGCCGTACTCGGAGACGCCCACCGGGATGTTGGGATGGGCCGCATGGAACTTGTCGAACCAGGGGCCGTTCATGCTGGTGTCGCCGCCATACCAGCCGAAGTAGTGGTTCCAGCTCACCACATCCGGGATCTGGATGTATGCCGCGTTGAGGGGGCACATGGACACGATGGCCATGGTGGTGAGGCGGGTGGGATCCATGCGGTGGCAGAGGTCGTTCAAAATCCGGTGGTTCTCGATCAGGTCCGGGTCGTCCGCCCCCTTCATGGTGATCTCATTGGACAGGCCCCACACCACGATGGAGGGGTGGTTGTAGTTCTGGGTGATGAGCTCCGTCATCTGGGAGATGGTGTTCTCCCGGCCCTCCGGCATGTGCTGGGAGATGTAGGGGATCTCTGCCCACACCACCATGCCGCGCTGATCACAGAGGTCGTAGAAGTACTGGTCGTGCTGATAGTGTGCCAGGCGGATGGTGGTGGCTCCCACCTCGCAGATGAGGTCCATATCCTCCCGGTGGTGCTCCGGCAGCAGAGCGTTGCCGATGCCCCAGCGGTCCTGATGCCGGGACACGCCGTGGAGGGGATACTCCTCTCCGTTCAGCAGGAAACCCCGCTCCGGGTCTATGGCGTAGGTGCGGCAGCCGAAGGCAGCAGATACGGTGTCCTCCACCGTGCCGTCTGCATTTCGCAGTTCCGCCGTGGCGGTATACAGGAAGGGGTCCTTCCTGCCGTGCCACCGGTGTACCTGGGGGATCACCAGCTCCGCCGGGGTGCCGCAGGGTGCGCTGCCCTGGGATACAACATTGCCGTCCTGGTCCGTCAGGGCAACATGCACCGTCTGTCCCGGCTGCACGCCCACAGGCCAGGTCTCCACCTTCACCTTGGCATCGCTGCCGCAGATCTCCGGGGTGACATGGATGCCCGGGCCGCCTGCCTGCATCAGGTCAAAATGGCTCTCCGGCACGCAGATCAGGTTCACATCCCGATAGAGGCCACCGTAGAAGGTGAAGTCCGCCATCTGGGGATACACGGTATTGCTCGGGGAGTTGTCCACTACCACCACGATCAGGTTGTCTGCCGCCATCTCTCCGGTGACGTCCACACGCCAGGTGGAGTATCCGCCATCGTGGTGGCCCACCAACTTGCCGTTCCAGTACACGTCTGCAGAGGAGTTGGCGCCTCGGAACTCCAGGTAATACCGCTGGCTCTCCGGAAGGTCCATCTTCTGCACGGTCTTTGCGTAGTACCCGGCACCCCGGTAGAAGTCTCCTCCCCCGTCCTGGCCGTCTATGGCGTTCCAGGTGTGGGGCAGGTTCACGAAATCCCACTTGGGATCCACCGCAGTGGGTACAGCCGTGGCCTGCTTGGTAAAGGCCCATCTGTAGTTCAGGTTTACAATGGTTCTCACACTCAATGCCTCCTTACATTCTACATCTCAACCGGCGTGACGCGTATCCAGCTGCTGCTTCATCTCCGCCGTGGTCTTCTTGTCCAGGTTGTAGATGAGGCCCAGACCCACCAGCTGCAGCAGGGCGGAGAACAGCGTCATGGCAGGGACAAAGTACCGCATGTTCAGCGCGGTCTCGGCGCTCTGCGCTGCACCCAGGCTGCCCTCATACCCCAGCCAGGTCATCACAACCAGGGCGGCTGCCGGGCCAAGACCCTGGGCCAGCTTGCGGAAGAAGGAGTGAATCGCGTATACGGTGCCCTCTTCCCGGGTACCCGTCTTCCACTCGTTGTAGTCTATGGCATCGCCCATCATGGCCCAGGACACCGTGGAGTACACGCCCAGGCCCAGAGCATTCACCAACTGGCAGGCCATGTATATGGCAATGCCCTTGCCGTCCGGGGTGATGGGGAGGATCAGCATCATCGCGCAGGCCACGCTGGAGACAATGGCCCCCACAATGCTGAGTTCCTTCTTGCCGTAGCGGTTCACCATTCTCCGGGCCAACGGGGTGAAGAGAATCATGGGGATCATGGTGAACATGCTCACAAGGCCGGAGATCTGCGCGTTTTTGAAGTAGGACTGGAACATCACCGCTGTGGCAGTGGATGCTCCCTGCATGCCCAGGAACATGCCCATGGCCGCCAATGTGGCGCCCATGGCGGGGCGGTTCTTGGCAAAGTTCACCACGGCGGTGACCACGTTGAACCGTGGAGTGTCATCCACCTTGACATCGGTGTTCACCCGGATGACGGTGTTCTTGATCATGAACTGGAAGCAGAGGAATCCCAAAAAGCCCATGATCAGGGCCGCAAGGAACACCCGCTGTCCCACGATGTTGTTGCTGGCATCGTAGATCAGCACCGGCAGAATCGCCATGGTGGCCATGTTGCCCACCAGGGAGCCGATAGAGCGGAATGCAGACAGAGAGGCCCGATCTCCGGGATCCTCGGAGATGAGGCCCAACAGGGAGCCGTACGGCACGTTGGCCACGGTGTAGAAGGCATCCCAGATCACATAGCCGCCTACAAAGATGGCGCACTTGGCCGCCAGAGGTGCGTTGGGCAGGGGGACAAAGCAGCAGGCCCCGCCTACGATCAGGCCGATGGAGCCCACCCAGATGTACTGCAGAAACTTGTTCTTCTTGTACCGATGCGTATCGGCGTCTATGATACCTCCTATCAGCAAATCGTCCACTGCGTCCCAGACCTGGACAATCACCAGCAGCAGAGAGTACCACAGTTCCAGCCCCATGAACTGAGTCCAGAAGATGGCCATGGTGCCCTTCAGTGCAAAGCTCATATTGCACCCGAAGTCTCCTGCCGCATAGGCGATGTTGTCCCGCATGGTGAATTTGGGATACCCGTTGGCATCCAGCACCCGCTGCTTCTTCGCCATGTGTACACTTCCTTCCCGGGGTCTCCCCCTGTAATAAAAAGATTGTACCATGTCGTTTTATATAAAGCCAAACAGATCGTCTATTTTTCCTGCGTAATCGTCCAATTTGCATGCCGTTTAGCTACCTAAATTAATCATTTTCATTTTTCTTGTATTTCACTCATTTGTGTACCCAGCGCTCTTGGAACCCCGCCGCTGCCAGCATTCAAAAGGTTCCCCAGCAGTTCGAAACGGTCCATTCCGCCAGTCCCTGCGGGTACAGAAAAAGAGGTGCAGTCACCTCTGATCATTGGGCAAGAATGCGGCCGGGGCTTCCAGCTCACTGTCTTTCCAGTTCTCCCCGCACGCAGGGCTTGTACGACTCTATGGTGCAGGTGTGCTCTTTGCTGTCCGTATCGTAGTCGATCCCCACCAGCAGAACCTCCGGATCATCCGAAAGCTTGCGCCAGTACTTCCTATCCTTGATCTGCTGGATGGCAGTCTGGGAGATCTTGCTCCACTTTAGTTCAACAACCATCGGAACAGCCATGGAGTTCGGTTTCGGCTGGAAAAACAGATCCGCCCTGCCGCGTCCCGTGTTTTTCTCCTCGATGATCTTGTACTCATTTTGGGCTGTGAAATAGGCAAGCTTCAACACGCTGCTGAGGGTATTCTCATCGTTGTAGTCCCAGGCGGAAGCGTAGTCCACATGGATGCTGCCCACTTTCTTGGCCACGGCTGCGCAATTCCCCTCTCTGGTTTCCTGCAGCAGCTTGGAATCCAGAAGAGACGCAAACACTGCGGCCCATTCCTCCCCTTTCGTTGCCGATTGAAATTGCTGCAGAACCTCCTGGTTGGGAATGGAGAGATACGAGCCTTTCTCCGGATCAGATCGGCACCGCAGGTATCCCAAGTGCACCAGTTGTGTGAGGACGTCTTCGCGGGAATCTTGAGGGGACCGTCTCGTGTCCACCAATATGGTTTCTCCCTGCATCAGAAGTGCAATCGCCTGCTTGAGTCCTCTTCTGTCCTGATTGATATAGGCCGATAGCGATTCATAAGACTCTGCATGCGTCCAGTCATTCTTGCACGTTTTCGCCGCAATGGCTTGCAAAACTGAGCCGGGGTTATAAATCGCGCCAACATGATCAAACCGATATCCACCATACCATTTCTGCATCGTTTTGAATGGCATGTTATGCTTCTTGCAGAGTTCTTTTACCTCATGCTCTGTGAACCCGACAAACTCCGCCATATTCAGCGGATCTACCATCGTGTACTCATCGAAGTTGTTGATCGATGCCTGCAGCCCGTACTTCTCAATTGGGTAGATTCCTGTCATGTAGGCCAGCGCAATACAGGGCTGATAGGAACTGCCTTTGAAGAGATTGCACAGAAAATCAACGTAGCTCTTTGGGGACCCCGCTGAAGCACCGCAGCGGAACAGATCGTCCCACTCGTCAATCACAAACACAAACCGAGGATGCTCCGGAATCGTGAGATGGACATTGAGCAGGACATTCGCCAGGCCGCCCTCCCAGTTCGTACATTCCGGGAAGGCATCTTTCAGTTCATTCTCGATCATGAGGCTGAGATAGCGCACAAGGCCCATGGAGCAGTAATCATAGGTCTGCTGCTCCTTGGGAGACAGCTCACGCTGCTGTATCTGGGCTTGCCGCAAATCCCCAGAGGCCTGGTGAACATCAATCATGATCACATGGTATTGATTCATGAAGTCCTCATAGTCTGGATAAGAGGCGATCTTCAAGTCCTGGAACAGATCTGCGCTATCGGTTCCGCAGGAGTAGTAGCTGGCAATCATGGATGCGGCAAACGTCTTTCCAAAGCGTCTGGGCCGCGTTGCGCAGATCAGATTGCGAGCGGAATTGATCTTTTGATTTGTGAACGCAAGCAGCTCCGTCTTGTCGACAAACGTGTCAGACAGCAACGCATCGTGAAATGGTACGGTATCTGGGTTCAGGTACTTCCCAACATAGGCCCCAGAAGTCAATCGTCTTCTCATAAAACCGCCTCCTTGTTGCACCGGATGCAACATGCTCATGCCTGTCTGCGTCCATCCTCGCGAGACGCAAGCATAGCATCTCTTGCAGCGTCACGGCTAAATTAAATTATATATTAACATTCCCTTTATAGTATACCATAGACGAAGTAAGCCGTCAATATTGGCAAGTTAAACACATTGCAGTTTCCAGTGAAAACCTCTATCCAAAAAGCGCCCCGTGTCTCTCAGCAGACACGGGGCACTCTCTCATACCGTGATTCAGTTTTCGTCGCTCTGGCGGACGATCTCATCGATAAAGCCTTTCTTCAGCTGGCAGACCCTCCGGAGGGGCAGCCGCATCTCGTCCTTCATTCCCCTGTCCAGCCAGTACATCACGATGCCAAAGGCGGCGCAGATCTCGTTTTTCGTGAGAATCTCCTTGTCCTCCGGAGACATGGTGTGCCCTGTCAGGACGGAGTCGATGTAGCGGCTCACGGTGTGCTCGCAGACCCGCCAGAGGTACTGCTCATAGACCGCCCGGTTGGCGGAGTTGTAGATGTGGAGCACAGCACGGCGGTGTTCCAGAGCAAACTCAGCCGCTGCATCCAGGCAGGCCTCAATGGAGTCCAGGGCCGGGTATTTCTCGATGATCCGCTCGGCATCCTCCTCCACGATCTTCTCCAACAGCGTGGGAACGTCCTCGTAGTAATAGTAGAAGGTGTTGCGGTTCACGCCGCAGTCGCTGACGATGTCCTTCACGGAGATCTGGGACAGAGGTCTCTCCTCCAGCAGCTTGATAAAGGACGCCTTGATGGCCTCCCGGGTGAAATTCGCCATATGCCCCTCCGATCCGGGCCGGGCAATGAACCGGTCCAAGGTTTGGGTTATTTTATCGCATCGTCGCCGGCTGTGCAAGCGAAAATCCAGCTGGTGAATTTAGGCAAATTGGCCCATGTGTCCAAAATTCAGCCAATCGGACCTCCGCGCCCAAAAATTGGGCAGCAGGACCCTGCTGTCCGTACCAAAGGGACCGGCGCCGCGCTAAGATGGGGCTGCAAAGGGGGTTGAAACTTATGAAAGCACGCAGCGTCACGCCCATGTGGATCGCCAAGATCGGCTACATCGTGATGGCGCTGATCTTCTGCGCGGTGGGCGTGCTCTTTATTATCCGGCCGGGCATCTCCGCCAAGGCCATTGGCGTGGCAGTGGGGATTGCCCTGGTGGCCTTCGGCGCCATCCGGCTGGTGGGATACTTCTCCAAGGACCTCTTCCGGCTGGCTTTTCAGTTCGACCTGGAGTTCGGAGTCCTGCTGATGGTGCTGGGCATTGTGGTGCTGGTAAAACCGGCAGACCTGATGCGGTTTCTGGCCATCGCCCTGGGAGTGGCCATTCTGCTGGACGGGCTCTTCAAGGTCCAGATCGCCTGGGACGCCAGGAGGTTCGGCATCAAAAGCTGGCCGGTGCTGATGGGCATCGCCATCGCCGCCGGGGTTGCCGGAGGGATTCTGGTGTTCCGTTCCGCTCTGAGCGCTCAGGTGCTCACAGCGGTGCTGGGGATCTCCCTTTTGGCGGAGGGGATTTTGAATCTGTACACGGTGCTCACCACGGTGTACATCTCCCGCCACCAGCGGCCAGACATCATTGAGACAGACGACTATGAGATTCTTTGAGTGCTTTGGAAAGGACAGGTGACATCCATGCGTTTTGCAAAAGCGGTGGTGAAGTACCGCGTACCCATTCTCATCCTCACCATTCTCCTGATGATCCCCTCGGTGCTGGGGATGGCGGGGACCCGAATCAACTACGACATGCTGGACTATCTGCCGGACGATATGGAGACGGTGATCGGCCAGGATGCCCTGATGGAGGACTTCGGGAAAGGCGCCTTCTC